>DASTKI010000137.1:0-63841 GCA_035716045.1 Ktedonobacterales bacterium | reverse complement strand
AGATCGTCAAGCGCCGCCTGATGCGCGAGCGGCCAGCAAGTGACGCTCATTCCAGCGCGCGGATAGCCTAGCCCAGGCGGGCCACTCCGCGCGCCGCCGTTCGCCGGGTCGCGACGCGCCATGATATGCTGCCCGCACGAGTGGCGCGAGGAGCGCACGGGGAAAGGGTGGCGTCGCCGGTGTACCTCAAGCGATTGGAGCTCCAGGGATTCAAGAGCTTCGCGCCGCGCACCACGCTGGAGTTCAGTCCTGGCGTGACGGCGATCGTCGGACCAAATGGCTCAGGGAAGAGCAACCTGGCAGACGCGATCCGCTGGGTGCTGGGCGAGCAGAGCATGCGCCAACTCCGTGGCAAGAAGAGCGACGATGTGATCTTCGCCGGGGGGCAGGGCCGCGCGCCGATGCAGATGGCGCAGGTCGGGCTGACGCTCGACAATAGCTCCGGCTGGTTGCCCACCGAGTTCTCCGAGGTCAGCATCGCCCGGCGCAGCTTCCGCTCCGGTGAGAGCGAATACCTCAGCAACGGCCAGCGCACACGTCTCAAGGATGTGCTGCTGCTACTCTCGCAGGCGCGCATCGGCCACGACTCCTACACCGTCGTCGGTCAGGGGATGGTAGACCAGGCGCTCAGCCTGCGGGCCGACGAGCGCCGCGCGCTCTTTGAGGACGCCGCCGGCATTCGCGGCTTCCAGGCGCAGCGCAACGAGGCCGAGCAGAAACTGACACTCACGCAGACGAACATCGGGCGCCTGCGTGACATCATCGGCGAGATCGAGCCGCGCCTGGGCCCGCTGGCGGAGCAGGCCCGCCGCGCCCGCGAATATTCCGGCGCGCGCGACGAGCTGACCCGACTGCTGCGGGGTTGGTATCGGCGCCAGTGGGCCGATAGCCAGCGCGCGCGCTCCACTGCTGAGGAGGCCGAGCGCGGCTTTGGCGGCCGCATCCAGGAGCTTCAGGCATCACTCGCCCAGGAGGAAGTCGCCACGCGGCAGGCGCGAGAGGAGCGCGAGGCGCTGATCGCCGAGATTGGCGTCGTCCGGCGCGAGCGCGGCGAGGCGTCGGGCCGGTTGCAGACCACCGAGCGCGACCTGGCCGTTGGGCGTGAGCGAGTGGCCAGTCTCGAGCGGCAGCAGGCCGACCTCGACAGCGAGCAGGAGCAGCAGAACGAGGCCATTGAGGTCGCACGCGCGCACGTCGGCGCGCTGGAGGCGCAGACCGCCCAGGCCGACGAGCGCGCCGCCGCAGCCGCAGCCGAGGTGGACAAGCTGGAGAGCGGCCAGCACACCGCCCGCCAGGAGCAGGAGCAGGCTGAGGCGAAACTGCGCGCCGCCCAGCGCGAGGTCATCCAGGCGCAGGCGCGGCTGGGCGCCGCGCAGACCGAGCTTGGGCGGCTGCAGAAGCAGCTGGGCGAGCGCAACAAGGCGCTGGCGACCCGCCGTGAGGCGGTCACACTCGCGCGGCGCAAACTGGACGCCGCCAACGCGCAGAGCGAGCAGCGGCGCGCCGCGTTCGATGACGCGCACAGGAAGGTCGAGACGCTCGCGGCGGAGCGCGAGACGCTGGCGCGTGAGATCGCGGATGGCCAGGCGGAAGTCGAGCGGCTGCGCGCTGCCGTCGCCGACGCCGAGCGCGAACGCAAGGCCCTGGCCGACCGGCTGGCGCTGCTCGAAGAGTGGCGCCGCAACCTGGACGGCTTCGGCGACGGCCCTCAGGCGCTGCTGCGCGCCGCGCCCGACGAGCGCCCGCCGATCCTCGGCGTCGTCGCACAGGTCATCACCGTTACGCCAGGCTTAGAGGCCGCAATTGAGGCCGCGCTAGGCCCATTCCTCCAGGCGGTCGCCGTCGCTTCCCCCGCCGACGCCCGCCAGGCCGCCGCCTGGCTGCGCGCGGGCAAGGCTGGGCGCGCCATCTTCCTCTGGAGCGCCCCTGCCGCCTCACAGCCATCTACGCCCGACACCCGTGTGGATGGTCAAGAGGTCATCGCCCTGGCGAGCGACGCGATCAGCGCGCCGCCCCAAGCGCTGGGCGCGCTGCGTCGCCTGCTGGCCGACACCCTGATTGTGCGCGACCTCGCCGCCGCTGAGCGCATCGCCGCGCAATCCAATGGGCGCGCAGCGCCGCTCACCTGCGTGACGCTGGCGGGCGAGGTCGTCAGCCCGCGCGGCTGGATGCGCGGCGGCGCGTCCGCCTCCGCGAGCGCGAGTGGCGCTGAAGCTGGGACGCTGGGACGCGAGCGCGAGCTGCGGACGCTGCCGGTCGAGATCGAGCGCATCTCCTTGGACATCGAGGACACGCGCGCCCAGTTGGCGGTCGCCGCGGACGCGCTGGCCCAGCGCCGCGCGCGCGAGGAGCGCCTCAAGAAGGAGGCGCAGGCCGCTGAGTCGCGCGCCCAGGAGCTCGCCCGCGCTGTCACCGCCGCGCAGCGGGAGCAGGAGCGCGCCGAGAGCGAGCTCCATCTCGCGGAGACGGTCGCCGAGCAGATCAGCGCTGAGGTCCAGGGCATCGAGCAGGAGATCAGCGCGACCGCTGAGCGAGTGGCCGAGCAAGAGGACGCCCAGCGCGAGACCACCGAGCGCGTTGAGGACGCACAGGCGGACGTAGATGAGATCGCCGCCCGCAATCGCGGCCAGCTCGATGACCTCAACCGCGCGCGTACGACGCTGGCGCTGCACAAGCAGGAAGCGACGACGCTGGCGCAGCGCGCCGAGCAGATTCGGACGCAACTGCGCGAGATCGAGGCGCAGGTGAGCAGACGCGGCGAGCGGCTCGCGGCGCTCCTCGCGCAGCGCGAGCAATTGCAGATCAGCGCTGGCGAGCAGGAAGCGTCTATCCAGGTGTTGCGAGAGCAGGTGCGCTCGCTGGGCGAGGTTCTGCGCCGCCATGACGAGCGGCAGGCGGAGCTGGAGCGGCAGATTGGCTCGCTGGAGCGCGGGCAGAGCGCCGAGCGGCAGGAGCTAGCGCGGCTGGAGGTCGAGTACCGGCGGGCGATCGTTGATGCGCAGCGCGCGCGCGACGCGATCGAGGCGCTGGCGCAGCAGATACGCGACGAGCTCGGCGCGGAGAGCGACGACGATCCCCTACCAGCCATTATCGGGCAGAGCGAGGAAGCGGAGAACGATGCGCCAGAGCTCTCGCCTGAAGAGCTGGGGCGCATGCGCCGCCAGATTGACAGCCTGCGCTCGCGGCTGAAGCATCTAGGCGGCTATGACCCCGAAGCGCCCCAGCAGTATGAAGAATTGAAGACGCGCTATGACTTCCTGACCGGGCAGATACGCGACCTGACCGACGCCTCCACTAATTTGCGCCAGATCATCACCGAGCTGGACGCGACGATGCGCCGCCAGTTCGTCGAAACCTTCCACGCCGTCAATGAGCGCTTCCAGCGCCACTTCACCACGCTTTTTTCCGGCGGCGCGGCGCGGCTGGAGTTGACGGCGCCGCGTCGCGAGCAGAGCGACGACGATGATGAGGAAGCCGCCGCGCCCGAGGAGCCAGCCATCCCGCGCAAGACGAGCTTTGGCGGCGTCGAGGTCTATGTGCAGATTCCTGGCAAGCGCGTGCAGGACCTCTCGCTGCTCTCCGGCGGCGAGCGCGCGATGGTCTCCGCCGCGCTACTCTTCGCCCTGCTCGAAACGAACCCGCCGCCATTCTGCATGCTCGATGAGGTGGATGCGGCGCTAGATGAAGCCAATGTCGTGCGCTTCTGCGATATACTCAAGCAGCTTGCCGCGAGCACACAATTTATCGTCATTACGCACAACCGTGTGACGATGACCAACGCTGACGCGATCTACGGAGTCTCGATGGGTGCGGATAGCGTCTCGCGCGTGCTCTCGATGCGGCTGGCGGAGGTTCCCCTGGCGCGCTGAGCCAGCCCCACCGAAGGAGCGACCGCATGCCAGAGGGCTTTGCGCATATCCGCAGGGCGGTGACGCTCGTGTTCGCGCTGGTGGCCACGCTGGCGCTCAGCGGCCAGTCCGGCGCGATGCCGCGCGCCCAGGCCGCGCCGCAGTCGGGACTGGCATATACGCAGGCGCCTTGCGCGCCTGTCTCGACCGCGCCCAACGGGGCCGCCCCGCTCATCACCCAGTTGCTCGGTGGAACCGATGTGACCTTGCTCGGCACGAAGTCTGGCTGGAGCCACATCCGTATCTGGGGCGGTATGGACGGCTACATCCCCGCCAGCGCACTCGCCGCCACGCCGCCCGCCCGCGCCTCCGAGGGCGTGTGCTCCTTCCCTCACGTCCCTGAGCCGCAGGTGGATATTCTGCCGCGCGACCCCGGCCCGTTCCCGCTGGCCGCGAGCGGCGTAACGAACGGACCGGCGACGCTCTACGCCTGGCCCAGCCAGGAGGCCATCCCCGAGATTGGGCTGGGAGCGGGCGCGCCAGTCGGCATCAGCCAGTGGGCCAGCGACGAGGCCGGGCGGCCCTGGTATCAGGTCAAAGCGGACGCGGGCTCGGGCTGGATATGGGCGGGAGATGTCCGCCTAGACCAGCCAGACCCCGCGACGCATACCGTGAAGGGCAAGCCGGTGTGGGCGCCCGTCGCGGGCAAGGGCATGTGGTTCACCAACTACTTCACCCGCCATACCGACGCCACCAAGCTGGTCGCAGCCGCGAAGGCCGCCGGGCTCACCCATCTCTACGCCGAGGTCGCCATCACACGCTTCGGCTTCTACGCCCCCGTCTCGCTCGATCGGCTGCTCCCAGCGGCGCACGCGCAGGGTATCGCGGTGATCGCCTGGGTCTACCCCACGCTCGAGAATGTCGCCGACGACATCCGCATGTCCGTCCGCGTCGCCCGCTATGTGACGCCAAGCGGCGACCGGCCCGACGGCCTCGCCACGGACGTGGAGGAGGTGGTGGATAGTGGTAGCGTCTACACCTATGGGCAGGCGCTGCGCGGGCTGCTCGGCCCCGATGAGCTGCTGGTGAACTCCGCCATGCATCCCTTCACCCACGCCAGCTATCCCTACGCCGCCATCGCCGCGAGCTGGAACGTGATGGCGCCGATGGACTACTGGCACAGCAGCGCCCACCGCGCGTATACCGCGGCGGATGTCGCGCGATTCGTGACCGTCTCGGTCGTCACCATCCGCGCGGCGATGCTTGCCGCGGGCTTCTCCTCACCCATTCCCATCGAGGAGCTGGGCCAGATGTACGACATGTACTCGGATGACGGGGCAGGAACCACCCATAATCCGAGCGGCGCCGAGATCACCGCTGACCTGACGACAGCGCGCTCGCTCGGCTGCATCGGCGCGTCGTATTTCGAATGGCAGACCGTGACGCAGGCCCAATGGGGGGCGCTGAGCGCCTTCGCATGGTAAGCCTGGCGCTATTGGATGCTCAAGCGATCTTTCCCGGGTTGGTGGGTGAGAGCCAGACCCTGCGATCGTTTCGCATGCGAGCCAGAACAAGGAAATGGACTGCTTCATGGTGACAGTGACCGATGTAGCGAATGCGCTCGACCGGCTGTTTCGTGTCGAGGATATCGAGCAAGACCCAGCGATGAGCCGCTTTGTGCCAGCTGTGTACGGCGCCAGTGGCATCAACTGGCAGAGCTATGTCACTCCCGAGTTCGCCAGCCGCTTCAATGGATTGATGGTGCGCGGCGACGAGCGCGTCGGGCAAGTCTACTCAGCCGCCTTCCCGTCGATGGAGGTGCTCGACGCCTGGCTTGCGCAGGCGCGCCACGGTGATCTGCTCATCACACACCATCCCATTGACTGCCGCAACGGCGCCCCATGGGGCGTGTGGGGCAAGGGCTTCGTGCCAATCAGCCAGGAACGGCTCGACGCTATCACAGAGCGCCGCCTGAATATGTACGCCTGCCACGCGCCTTTGGACACCGCCAACGATGTGGGCACAACCGCCGCCATGGTCGAAGCGCTCGGAGGACGGACAGAGGGGAATTTCTTCGAATATGGCGCGGGACACGCTGGCCGTATCTGCCGCGTCTCGCCGCTATCTACCGCAGAGCTGCGTGAGCGACTCTTGCGGATCTACAACCTTACGTTGCTAGAGCAGGAAGGCCCATCTCGCGACCGGATCGAGGTGGTCGCCGTGGTGGCGGGGGTCGGCGACAAGATCACGCATATGGAAGAGGCTGAGCGGCTGGGCGCGCAGGCCTATGTGACAGGCGAGCTGCATGTGCGCATTGAGGGCGAATATGGCCGCGCCAGGTACGCTGAGGTTGAGGCGTTCGCCCAACGGACAAACATGTCACTGCTGGGCGTCTCGCATGCGGCCAGCGAGCACCTCGTCATGGAGACGCAACTGCCACGCTGGTTTAGCGAGACATTCGGGTTGAGCGTCCATCCCATTCGCGAGCCTCAGTGGTGGAGGTAGAGCGGACGTTCACGAACGCGCTTCGCGCTTGACTGGCGTGAGGCGCATGTGCTATCCTGAACCCACATCGGGGCGTAGCGCAGCCTGGTAGCGCACCACAATGGGGTTGTGGGGGTCGGAGGTTCAAATCCTCTCGCCCCGACCAATAGCGGCCATCCGGAAAAGGATGGCCGCTATTTTTTGGCCATATTTTTGCGTATGGTCGCTATTACTTGCCATAGTTTTGTCATGGCTTTGTCTACGCCGTGAATCGGCGCCACCTACACATTCCAGACACTCACGTCAGGGGCGTCTGGAGGCCAAGGTATTCCATGGAGGGAGTCGCCTATGCGCCACTCAACACTACGCCAGATCGTGATGGAGACCAATACCTACGCCCGCCCACTCGCCGCTGCCCCAGATGCGCAGCTCGCGGCCTACGATTTCGCGCTGACAACTATCCGCCTTGCGCTTGAAGGGGACGAGCAACCACGCGCCTGGGAGCGAGTCGCGGTGACGCTGGCTGACCGGCGCATGCGGCTACCTGTCGACGCACTGGACGCGCTCCCGGTGGAGCAGGCGCGGCGGCGGCTGGCGCTGCTGGCGGAGACGCCCAGCATCACCGGATTCGAATCCTATCAAGACATCGTGGCCTTGATCGGAGAAACCATCAGGGTTGGCGCGTCACGCTACAACAGTGGGGACATTCGCGGGTGCGCCGCGCTCTACTGGCTGGTGGTTCGGCTGATCTGCGAGACCCCAGCCACACGTGGGTTCCCTGGGTACGCGCGGCTCCAAGGCCAGCTCAAGCCGCTGGCGGACACCGAAGCCCACGCTGGAACGATGAGCCTCGCTGATGCCGACGTCTGGGCCTGGGAGCTACGCCATGCGTTCGACGCCACGCTGCGCGCTGCCACGGTGTAGCCCGGCTAGGGATGCGCGAACGCCGATGTTTCCTCTACGACCGGAAAGCCCTTCTCGCGCAGCGACTGGATGAGTTGGTCACAGTGCTCGCGGTTGCGCGTCTCCAGTGTTAGCGAGACCTCCACATGCTGAATTGGCGCGTGTGGCGCGGCGCGGTGGTGGGCGACATCGAGCACATTCACGTTCTGCTCAGCGATGATGGCCAGTAGCCGCAGGAGCTCGCCCGGCCGGTCTATCAGCAGCGTGCGCAGCGCCAGATAGCGTCCCTGAATGGCGAGCCCGTGCGCAATGAAGCGGCCCACCAGATTCATGTCGATGTTGCCGCCACTGAGCACGATGGCCGTACGCATGCCCGGTAGCGAGATCGCGCCGGAGAGCAGCGCCGCCGCGCCCGCCGCGCCCGCGCCCTCCACCACCAGCTTGCCGCGCTCCATCAGCAACAGCACGGTGCGGATGATATCGTCATCCTCGACCGTCACCACGTCATCTACTAGCTTGCGGGCGATGGCAAGTGTGAGCGCGCCGGGCGACTTGACGGCGATGCCGTCCGCGACCGTCGAGAGGGTGTCGAGCTTGATGAGATGGCCCACCGCCAGCGAGTCACGCATGGCCGCCGCACCCGCCGCCTCCACACCGATGATGCGCACATCCGGCTTGAGCGCCTTGACCGCTGTAGCGATGCCTGATATCAAGCCGCCGCCGCCAATCGGCGCCACAATCGCCTCCACATCTGGCAGATCGGCGAGGATCTCCAGGCCAACGGTACCCTGGCCGGCGATGACGTCAGGATCATCGAAGGCGTGGATGTAGATCGCGCCCGTCTGGCTCTGAATCTCGCAGGCCCGCTCATAGGCGTCGTTGTAGGTCGCGCCCGCCAGGATGACCGTCGCGCCGTAGCTCTCGGTCGCGGTAATCTTGGCCAGCGGCGCGGCCGAAGGCATGACGATCGCGCATGAGATGCCCAGCGCACGGGCCGCGATAGCGACGCCCTGCGCATGGTTGCCTGCCGAAGCCGCGATGACGCCATGCGCGCGCTCCTCAGCCGAGAGCCGCGAAAGCTTGTAGGTCGCGCCGCGCACCTTATAGGAGCCTGCGCGCTGGAGGTTTTCGGCTTTGAGATATACCGTCGCCCCAGTCATGGCGCTGAGCGTGCGCGAGTGAAGCAGCGGCGTGTGATACACATGCGGCCGCACGACATCTTGCGCGCGCCAGACATCCTGAATCGTCGGTCCGCTCAGGTCATCCGATGTGGCGTTATCCGATGTGGCGTTATCCGATGTGGCGTTATCGGCGATCGCGCCGGTATCAGACGCTGGCGCTCTGTCGCGCTCACGCGCGGCTCTGGCGGCGCGCGAGGCGCCAGTGGATGAGGTGGACGGCGTGCGGGATGCGCTCATAGAGCAATGCCCCTTTGGTTCGCGTGCAACGTCGCACGGCGCCAGACTGCGCAGTCAATGCAACACAATTGGCGCTTCGAGCGTCTATGATACAAAGTATGCTAGCACACTTTGCGGGGATGGCGGCCTGGATGCCGCGATATCGCCTCGTACGAAAGCGCGCCGGCAAGAAGCCGGCGCCTGCGGCGATGAGGCCGCGCATCGCCGGGCCATACGCACAGGAGCGAGGGCCCGCAAGGAGAATACGCGATGGCCGATTCCCGCGTACACACCCTCGCGTCCGACCGCGCGCCTGCCTCGATCGCCGCGCCACTCCCCGACCCTGTTTTGGATCCGGGTTCGGGACGAGCGCCCACAACAGCGCCACTGACCGCGGCCGCGCCGCGCGGTCGGCGACGCACAGCGCCGCGCCAGGGTCCGGCGCTCGCGGCGCCCCTCATCGCGGTCGCCATCTTTCTGGCCATGGTGATCGCGCCGATGGCGGCGGCGATCGCGGCGCTCTGGGCCGCGGGAACAGCGATCATCTCCTTGGCGCGTATCGTATTGCTGGCGCGCGCAGGCCAGACGCTGACCAGCGCCGACATTCCAGCCCTCCTGCGCGGCCTGGAGACCGCCGCGCGCGTGGGTTTCCTCGCCATAGGCTATCTGGCGCTGATCTTCGCGCTCATGACCTTGATGGGTGGGCTGTTTGGTCGTGGCTGGGGACGTCTCTTCATCCTGCCAGGCGCCATCTTCTCGGCTACCGCGCTGGCGCTGCTGTGCCTCGGCGTGGTGTTGGCGGCGCCACTCGCGAACCACCTGCCCATGCCGCAGGCATGGCTGATCCCCCCAGCGGTCTACGCCCTCGTGGACGCGATTCTCGTGAGCGGGATGCTCGTAGACGTCCGGCTGACGCGGACGCCGACCGCCAGCGGGCGACGCCGCGCCATCCAGATCGCGCCGGCCCTCAAGCCCACTCAAGAGCGCTCCTGAGTGGCGAAGCCAATGAGCTTGTAGACCAGCTTCGCGGCGATCACCGGGCTGGTGTGACTCTCCAGTAGCGGCGAGAGTTCAACGACGTCGCAGCCGATGATTGTTTTGCTCCGCGCGAGCGCCGCCAGCAGGTCAATCGCATCGTACCAGCCCAGCCCGCCTGGCTCAGGCGTGCCTGTGCCGGGGACCAGCGAGGGATCGAAGGCGTCAATATCGAAGGTAACGTAGACCTCATCGGAGAGCGTAGCGATCACCTCATCGATCCATGCCCGGTCTCCGCGCGCCTGCCGCGCATGGATGTCAGCGGCGAGCCACATCGGCAGCTTGCGCTCCTCGACCAGTGCGGCCTCAGGCTCGCTCAGGCTGCGGATACCGACCTGCGCGGTACGCTGGCACACCTCCAGCGTGCGCCGCATGATGGTGGCCGCGCTGTAGGTTGCGCCCTCATACTCGTCACGTAGGTCGGCGTGCGCGTCGAGCTGCAAGACGCTCATGCCTGGATGGCGGCGGGCGAACGCGCGGATGACGCCAATCGAGGTCAGGTGGTCGCCCCCCAGCGTGACGACGAACTTTCCCCGATCGAGCAGCGCGCCAGTCACCAATTCGATGCGCCTGACCATCGCCGCCGCATCACCATTCATAATCTCCACCGCCCGCAGGGTGTGAATGCCCACGCGATAGGGCGAGCGCCGCAGTTCCGCGTCATAGAGTTCCAGATTGCGTGAGGCGTCAATGATGGCGCGTGGTCCTTCGCGCGTGCCCGGTTGATAGCATGTTGTGCCATCGAACGGGACGGGGACGACGACGACGCGCGCCGTATCGAAATCAGTGTATTCCGGGTCCAGATGCATGAAGCCGCGCGCGGGCGCGAGCGCCTCATCGAGCTCTGACGGATGGGACGTGGTGGTCACAGAAAGCGCTCCTGAGCGGGGAAGCGAACACATTCAGCGCCCGCCGGCAAGAGCCAGCGTGAGCCCTTCATTATAGCGCCGTCACGCTCCATAACGGGCGAGTCGTGCGCCCAGACGAGCCAGCCACGCGGCCAGCGGCGGTTGTCCTCCTTGCACGCCCGCCACTGTGATCTTCGTCACACTTCTCTCCCCTATGCGTACAAAACCGTCTGATTGTGAGTCTTATAGCATATGGGATGTACGACGCCAGCACGTTTTCAGGAAGCGGCAGGCGACGCGCCAGTTCTTCGAGGCAAGACTCTCTACATGGACAGGGACGGCGCGCGTGACTCAAGCGATATCCCAGCGTGGGCTCCGAGGATACTCGGAGCGCCATGTATGGCCGCTGCTGGAGCGCATGCCAGGTGGTGAGGAACGGCCCGCCACGTCTCCGTAGGGCGCACGGGCGCCAGCATACCCCCAGCATACCCCATGATGGTGTGTCGCGAACACACGAAAGGATCCCCATGTTCACACGCCTCGGCTTGTCAGGCAAACGGCGTCTAGTCGCGATCGGTCTCTCTGCGTTGGGTCTCACCGCAGTGGTCGCTGTCATGGCCGTCTTGTTCCTGGGCTTCAACACTCACACCGCATTCGGTTCCGGTAGCGGGGGCGGCGGCTGCTTCTCGACCACAGGGCCAGTCTGCACCTTCAAGGGTCACCAGGCGTCCGCTGACTTCAGCAGCGTGAGCGACGACGGGTGTGTCTACACCGACGCCTATGTGGGAATCTTCGAGAGTCTGTCGAGCCCTAGCCGCACCGACAGCCAGACGGTGTTTGTGTACATATCCCAGTGGGACAACTGCACAGGCGCGCTACTCGCGAACGCGACCAACTTTGATCCTAATTCGTCGATGCCCACGTTTACAGGTACAATGCAGTTTGGCGATCAATCCGCCTCGATAAATGGAACGGCGGCGATGTATGACTACAATAGCGGCCAGTCCTTCACGACCACCATCAACGTGTCGTGGAAGGGGTACGGCCCCGTCAGCTCAATTATCGACAGCCAGCATTACCGCTCGCCAGGCTTCATCCTGAACAGCCACTCCACAAGCGCCAGCCAGTCCGCGGAGGCGGCGGGCGTTATCACCGATCAGACGGGCACAAATCTCGCCACCCCGCCGACGCTCAACGCCAACATAAGTGATGACAGCGGCGGAACGGTGCAGATGTTCCGTGTCTAGCGGACTGGAATCGCCTTCGGGTATACTCCATCGTTCGCGGCGCGGGCCAGGCGGATGTTCGCATCCACCTGGCCCGCGCCTGTCTAACGCCCTGTCTAAACGCCACTGCTTCGCGTTCGGCACGGTCGGCAATGCCCCCTGAAGTGTGGTAAACTAGTGTATTGAGCGCCCCGTATGCGAGTTACGCTTCCCCTGAGATTGACGCCGCCATAGGTTGTGGAACGCGCGGTTGATTCATGCGAGTGGCGTTGTGGCGCGCGATGTGCGCGGGACCCGTGAGAGCCGGGCTCCCGAGTTGCTCGGGATGATTGAGAAGAGAGCCGGGTTGGCGGCGTATGGGCCGCGCCCGGCTCGGAATGCATTGGGTTGGTGTTCGCAGGTGATCGAAGGAGCCACAGTGGCCACGCGCGTGTACGTAGGGAATCTGCCCTACTCGGCCAGTGACGAGCAGCTACGTACGCTGTTCGATGTGTATGGAGAAGTAACTGAGGCGACGGTAATGCGTGACCGCTCCTCGGGATTGAGCAAAGGGTTCGGGTTCGTTCAGATGCCCGACGCGGAGGCCGCGCGTCAGGCGATATTGTCGCTCAATGGCACGATGATGAGCGGCCGAACGATTCATGTCAATGAGGCGGAGGAGCGTGCGCCCCGGCGCGAGTATAGCGACCGCCCGCCACGCCGGGACTACGACGATCGTGGCCCGCGCCGCGACTTCGGCGATCGCCCACCCCGGCGCGAGTACGACGATCGCGGCCCGCGCCGCGACTCTGGTGATCGCCCGCCTCGGCGGGACTTTGGCGATCGCCCGCCTCGGCGGGACTACGACGATCGCGGCCCGCGCCGCGACTTCGGCGAGCGGCCACCGCACCGGGACTTTGGTGATCGCCCGCCTCGGCGGGACTACGACGATCGCGGCCCGCGCCGCGACTTCGGCGAGCGGCCACCGCGCCGCGAGCATGATGATCGCGGCCCGCGCCGCGACTTCGGCGATCGCCCGCCTCGGCGGGACTACGATGATCGCGGCTCGCACCGCGAGCGGCCTGATTCTGATGGGCGCGGCTCGCGTGGGCGAGGACCGCGGCACGGCGAGCGCGACTTTGGCGATACAGGCGAGCGCGGACGCCGCCCGCAACGTGACGACCGCCACCGCCGATCGTATACCGACACCGCCTCCTTCGAAGAGGACGACGAGTAGCGTCTGGCGCTCCGCGTTAGGCCTTACATAGAGGAAGAGCCTGCTGGCTTCTTTTGAAGAATCAGCGGGCTCTTCCTCTACTTCGTATCCAAGCGCGCGCCGGAGGTGGACGCGACGCGGGTTAGTGCGCGGCGGGCTGCTCTCTCTCTGGGCTATCAGTAGCGGCGCTGGTATGGGTGGAGGCGCCAAGCACGCGCTCCGCCGCCATCGTATGGCTGCATGCGCCGTGATCCGCGAAGAAGCGGCAGTCGCACGACCACGCGCCATGATCGTAGTGGATGGTGTGGGTGTCATTTTCGCCCTGGAAGGACGCCTCGAACTGAGTGAACTGGATGCGCTCAGGCTCCTGGGCGTACAGTTTGGCCTTGGCGATCTTGCCAATCATGCTTGAGGAGTACATTGGTTGTCACTCCTGTTCTATCTCAGCGGCCGGCGATGTGTTGAAGCTGGATAGCGCCAAATGGCAGTGTGATGAAGGGGCGTCCGGCCGCCGCCTGATCTCTCACTGGCTGCCCACGCGCGTGCGGTCGCGTTGGGTCTCGCTCGACAACCTTACTGGACTGTAGCGTACTCGTCAGCCGTGAGCTGGCGACAATGGAAATGTGACCGCCGGGTTGATGGCCACTGAAATAACGAGAGGCGCTGAAGACGATGTTCGCCTCAGCGCCTCAGCTTGACGATACGCGCACGGACGCGCGCCCGCCGCAGCGGGACATGCGTTGACTCCGTGCGAATTCGCATCAGGGGGCCTCCTTCAAGATCGCTTTTCTGCTCGGAGCGCCTGCTGTTTGTTCGCGTGTGTACGGTAGTGTACCATGAGGAGATGACAACGTCCAGAGCCGATTACCCAAGAACGATCTTGAGGGCAGGAGTCCACACACCAAGAAGGATGGCGCGCTATGACCGAACGTACACCAGCGCGGACCCCGCGCGTGGCGTCCGGAGCCGGGTCTCCGCCCGAGGCGTTGCGGGCGCGCCTGCCACTCCTGAGTTCCCAGCCGCCCACCGCGGATAGGCTGAGCGCCAGGCAACGCGAACGGCTCGCCGCGCGGCTGCGCGCCGCGCTAGGCCCTGAGAATGTTTTGGCTGATGCTGCCGACCTGTTGAGCTACGGCTACGACGCCAGCCCGCTGGAAGGCGCGCCAGACCTCGTCGTGCTGCCCTCGTCGCCTGAAGGCGTCGCCATTGCCGTGCGACTGGCGATGGACGCTGGCGCGCCAGTGGTGGCGCGTGGCTCCGGCACAGGCCTCTGCGGCGGCGCTATTCCGACGCGCGGCGGCCTCGTCATCTCGACTGTGCGACTGAACCGCATTCGCCTGATTGACCCGCTGAACCGGCGCGCGGTGGTCGAACCAGGCGTCATCAACCTTACGCTCTCCGACGCGGCCCGGCCCTACGGCCTCTATTTCGCGCCCGACCCCGCCAGCCAGCGCATCTCAACCATCGGCGGAAATGTCGCGACCAACGCCGGCGGGCCGCACTGCCTGGCGTCGGGCGCCACCTCCAATCATGTACTGGCCGCGCAGGTGGCGCTGCCCAGTGGAGAGTTGGTATGGCTGGGCGCCGAAGATGGCGCTGGCGGAGCCGCTGGGCTTGATCTGCTCGGCGCGGTGATCGGCTCGGAGGGAACGCTAGGCATCGTTACGCAAGTCGTCGTGCGCTTGCTGCCGCTGCCCGAGAGCGTGCGCACCATGCTTGCGATCTTCCCGGATATCGCCACTGGATCGAGCGTCGTCTCGGCGATCATCGGGGCCGGCGTCATCCCAAGCGCCCTCGAGATGATGGATCGCGTCATTTGCCAGGCTGTCGAGCGCGCATTCCATGCTGGCTATCCCGAAGACGCGGGCAGCGTACTGCTGATCGAGGTAGACGGCGCGCACGAGCAGGTTGAGACGCAGCGTAAACGCATCATCAAGATCTGTGAGGCTGGTGGCGCCCGCGAGGTGCGGGTGGCGCGCTCAGAGGCGGAGCGCGCTGCGCTCTGGGCGGGCCGCAAGGGCGCGGCGGCCGCGCTGGGACAGATCACCACCAGCTACTACTTGCAGGACGCCGTTGTGCCACGCTCACGTCTGCCGCAGATCATGGAGCGAATCGAGGAGATTGGGCGAGAATTCGCGCTGGTCATCCCGAATGTGTTTCATGCGGGCGATGGCAACCTGCACCCGAACATGTGCTTCGACCGCCGCAAGCCCGGTGATATCGAGCGGGTAATCCGCGCGGGGAACGAATTGCTGCGGGCATGTGTCGAACTCGGCGGCATCGTCTCCGGCGAGCATGGCATCGGGTTGGAGAAACGCGACGCCATGCCCTACGTCTTCAGCGCCCGCGACCTGGCGGCCATGGCGCGACTGCGGCTGGCTTTCGACCCGCGCGAACTGTTCAATCCCGACAAGATCTTTCCCGAAAGCGCTGCCTGCCTGGAAGCGCGCGCGCCATACGTAGTTGCTGGGGGGTTGAGAGCGGGCGAGAACGCCTGGTTCTGCTGAGGTCGGTTTCGCCCGCTTACTGCAACGGTACGAGCGCTAGCCAGACGCCCGGGCCATTGGGATTCAATACCGGCAGCCCGTCGGCGCCGGGCGCTCCGGCGACGGTAGTCTGTACGGCCTGCGTGGCAGGGGGACGCTGGTCCGGCGCGCCGTCGCGCACTTCAACGCCAAGTGTGTAGGCGCCCGGCCTATTCGGGTTGAGATAGATCGGCCACGTCTGGACCATGATCGTCTGGCCCGGCTGCCAGTCTACCGGGGGCAGCCAGTCTTGGGTGAGTGACTCATTGATCACCACAGGGCCGCCTTGACCGGAAGGCGTTAGTGACATCACGATCGTCTGCGGCGAGGCGATTGGGTGTTGGACACGCCAGTATGTGGTCACAGTCAGCTCGGCCTGCGTGACCGACACGCGCGGCGGATTCACGGCATACCCGACCAATTCCAGTCCACCAGCGAAACGCACATCAACAGGATTCGCCCCGGCGAGCGAGGTGGCGTACGCAAAGCTAAAGAAAGAATCTGGAAGGTGCGGTATACCCACGCCAGGGGCGCGCCGCAACAGCAGATAGCCATCGCTGGCCGTGACGACCTGAAAGTCGCCTGACATCACCGTACTAATCACTGCCTTGACATATTTCGCTGGCCCGGTGAATGGATAGTAGTCGCCGCCTGACACATCCAGAAACACGTAATCCGCGGACGATACGCCGGATGGAAACTGGTAGATCGCCGCGCGTTGGCTCACATGCGGCGTCAGCGTGGATTGCGCGCAGACTGACGCATTGGCGGGAATCTGTGCGGCGATCGCGGCGCCCAGGCGATCATGCGCCGTCACGCGGGGCCAGGCGTTGCGGACCGTGACCTGCTGATAGATGCGCGCCGACTGCGGACCAAGGCCAGCGATCAACAACGGGGCGGCGATGATTGCCAGCGCGATTCCTGGACGGGCGAGGCCAGCGAGCCAGCCCGGCGCGCCCACGCGCAGCAGGCGAGTCCGTGTCGCGGCGAACCAGCCCGATACTAACGGGGCGATCCACGCCATCGCGCCAATCGCAGCGACGATGAAGACCGCCGCGATGTCGGTGTTATACTGGTACTTGGCGCTAAACATGAGCGAGTTGCTGCTCAGCAGGTTGAGCGCGACCGATGGCAGCGCCAGCGCCGCCAGCCATGGAGCCAGCATCGGCAGGAAGCCATAGGGCGCAAGCAGCTTGATCAGGTACGCCTGGCGCCCGGGATTATGCGACATGGCGATCAGCGTGGGCAGCGGCGCGTTCAGCAAATGAGAGTATCGTCCGGTGACGGGTGAGTGACCGAGCGGACTCAACATGCGCATCAGCGCCAGCGCCAGCAGCAGTGTCAGCGCGCCAGCGACGGTGATTCCCAGGCCCAGACGCCAGCGACGGTGAATCAGCGCCACAAAGACGCCAATGCCCATCACATCGAGCGCCATCGTCTCCTTACAGAGCAGAGCCAGGCCCAGGCAGATGACCAGCGCCCGATACCGCCTGACTGTCAAGAAGTAGAAGGCCCACAGAAGGATGGTGGCGGCCAGCGTCTCTGGATGGAAATCATCCGTAAGCGCCGCGATGAGCGGTGGATAGGCCAGAAACAGCCCCGCGAACGTGACACCCCACCATGGATTCCGCAGCCGTCGCGTCGCCAGCAGCCAGATCGGGATGGCGCCAGATGCGGCCACCAGCGACTGGAGCGCCAGTAGCAAGTTGACGCTGGGCCAGATGAAATACAGCAGGCTCAGCGGAATGAGGATTGGCTCGAAGTGGATCGCGAACCGTGAGATCTCGCCCAGGCAGTTGACGTCGGTAACGGGGTTGCAGATGGTCTGCATCATGAAATGGCCATGGGTCGTATTCCATAGCGTTTGGTCCATGATGCCAAGATCTTCGGCGTGCGTCGCGAAGGTACTGTTGCGGCCAATCATGTAGAGGCTGAGCACAGTACCGTATCCGAGCGCCATGACCAGTGTGATCGCGAGCGCGATGCGGCCGCTCAGGCCCATCTCATACGGCTCCGGCGCCTCCTCATGCCGGACGATCCAGGTCCACGCGCGACGGAAGACGCTCCGGACACGCGCAGGTGGGGCCTGCTGGATGACGATCATGCGCTGCGCGCTCCCTACATCGAGGACGACCTTGGACGTTGGCGTATACACGCCAGGCGCTTCGGACGATATACCTGAGCTATTGTCGGGGAGCGTGCGTCATGGCGTCAAGCGGTCATGGACTTGCGGGCGCTATGGCCCCAGATCCTGTCCACTGGCCGCGCTCTGCGGGAGATACCCTATAATCGGTGTGACGAGCACGCCTGTCACGAAGGTCGCCAGCGATCACGAATGAGCCACTGCGCGCTGGCGCTTCAGAGCACGGCGCGCCGCAACGGACGTACGCCTGCGAGGATAGTGTGAATAGCTCCCACCCTGAGCCCGCGAACCCCTTCCTGCGCGCCTGCCTGCGCCTACCCACCGACCGGACGCCCGTCTGGTACATGCGGCAGGCGGGGCGCTCACTGCCTGAGTTTCGCGAGGTGCGCAAGCGCCATTCGTTCTTCGAAGTCGCCAGCACGCCTGATCTCTGCGCAGAGGTGACGCTCCAGCCGGTGCGGCGGCTGGGGGTAGACGCCGCCATCCTGTTCTCAGATATCGTCGCGCCGCTGGTGGCGATCGGCCTGGACATCCAGCTCGTGGAGGGCACGGGACCAGTCACCCACCGCCCCATCCGCGCGCGCGCCGACCTCAAGGCGCTGCGCCCGCTCGACCCGGAGCGTGATATGTCCAGCGTGCGTGAGGCGATTGGCATCGTGCGCGAGGCGCTCGCGCCAGCGGACACCGCGCTGATCGGCTTCGTTGGCGCGCCATTCACGCTGGCGGGCTACCTGGTGGAGGGTAAGCCGTCACGCGATTTCGTGCGCACTAAGCGCATGATGTTCGATGAGCCGGAGTTGTGGGACAGCCTCATGCGGCGGCTGACCGAGATCGTGGTGGGATTCGCGCGCGGGCAGATTGTGGCAGGCGCGCAGGCGATCCAGGTCTTCGACAGCTGGATCGGCGCGCTCGGCCCGCGTGAATACGCGCGCTTCGTCCAGCCACATATGCGGCGGCTCTTCGATGGCCTGCGAACGCCTGACCTGCCGGACGTCCCACGTATCCACTTCGGCACGGGAACGGGCATGCTGTTGGAGCTGATGGCGGAGGCGGGCGGAGATGTCATCGGGCTCGACTGGCGCGTCAACCTGGATGAGGCGTGGGCGCGGCTGGGTGGACCGGAGCGCGTGGCAGTCCAGGGGAACCTCGACCCGGTGGCGCTCACCGCGTCATGGGAGACGGCGCGAGCGGAAGCGGAAACGATCCTGCGGCAGGCGGGGGGCCGCCCGGGACACATCTTCAACCTGGGGCATGGCGTTCTGCCGGAAACCGATGCCGCCCAGCTCGAGCGCCTGACCACATTCATCCATGACTTCACGCCCTAGGCGGCCAGTACCCATCCACAAGCGCGCAGATACGCCAAATCAGCCGGACGGGCGCTCATCGCGCCATACGCCCGACCGATCGCATGTGTGGGTTGTCCGTCATCTCCGCAGGCAGGGCCATGCGGCGCGCGGATAACGTGCGCGCGTCCAAGCTGGCCTTCCAGCCAGCCTGCCGCTTGCGCCTTCTTTAGTAGCCCTGTGCGGCGGCCTTCAGGCGCGCCTTGCGGGCCTTGCGCTCGCGGGCGTCAGCCTTGCGCTTGCGCTTGACGCTGGGCGGCTCGTAGTGCTGGCGGCGCTTGGCCTCCGATAGCAATCCGTCCTGCTGCACCCGGCGTGTGAATTTCTTCAGGGCTACCTCGAACGAGTCGCCCTCTTTGATGATGACCTCACTCACGCTTGACGTTTCGCGGCCCCATGGCTCTCTCTGCGCCACTCCCAGGCCGCGCGCTCCTTTCTGCGCACGCTACAACCACACCATGCCCGCGGCCAGCCGCCGAGTTCGGGTTGGCAAGGCGTCGCCTCGCCAGCAATCCGGCGAACAGGCCACAACAGAACATAGTGTATCACAGCGCGGGCGGATGCGAACCCGCGAATTTCCACAAACATCCCCAGAGCGGAGCGCCCCGCGCCCCATAACGGGCAGGCCGCGTCCAGTCGCGCCGATGGGGTACAATACCAGGGCGGCCCTCAAACTGTGCGGGGCAGCGGACGGCACGATGGCGCCCAGCCAAGAGGCGAGACGGGAAGAGATGACCACCTACGACGCGAAGGACGATGACCTCGATTTGCTGGCGGGCCTGAACGAGCCGCAGCGCCTGGCGGTGACCACGACCGAGGGGCCGCTGCTGGTGCTCGCTGGCCCGGGCAGCGGCAAGACGCGCGTCATCACCAATCGTGTGGCCTATCTCGTCCTTGAGCGCCGCGTCCTGCCATGGAACATCCTGGCAGTCACCTTCACCAATAAAGCCGCGCGCGAGATGCGCGACCGGCTGGAAAAGCTCATCGGGCCGAAGTCGAAGGACCTCGTGCTGGGTACCTTCCACTCGATCTGCTCGCGTGTGCTGCGGCGCGAGGCCGAGCGCGACGCCCTCGGCATCAGCGGTTCGTTCAGCATCTATGACGATGACGACCAGATGAAGCTCGTCGGCCAGATCCTGGACGAGATGAACATTGATAAGAAGCAGTTCAGCCCGCGCATGATCCACGGCCACATCTCGCGCGCCAAGAACGAGCTCATGGGACCGCTCCAGTTCGCCGAGCGCGTCAATCGCTATACCGAAGAGATCGCCGCGCGCGTCTTCAAGCGCTACGACCAGGCTCTGCGCGAGCGCGACGCAGTTGACTTCGATGACCTGATCCTGCTCACCCATCAGCTCTGGCGGCGCGCGCCAGACATTCTCAGATCCTATCAGCAGCGCTACAAATACCTGCACGTGGATGAGTTTCAAGACACCAACAAGGCGCAGTATGAGCTTGTGCGGTTGCTGGCGCAGGGAACCCCAGAGGCGCCCAGCCACGGTAACATCTGCGTCGTAGGAGACGACGACCAGAGCATCTACGGATGGCGCGGCGCCATCCCACAGGTCGTGCGCGACTTCCAGTCCGACTTCCCCAAGACGCGCACTATATTGCTGGAGCAGAACTACCGCTCGACGCAAATCATCCTCGACGCCGCCAGTCAGGTCGTGCGGCGCAATACGCGCCGCGCTGACAAAGCGCTCTGGACCGAGCGCGACGGCGGCGAGAAGATCACGCTCCACGAAGCCTACAACGAGGAGGAGGAAGCCAGCTACGTCGTGCATGAAATCCGGCGGCTGTCCGGGCGTGGTGAGGCAGCGCTACGCGATGTCGCGGTGATGTACCGCACCAACGCTCAGTCCCGCGCGTTAGAAGAACAGTTCATGCGAGCGGGCGTGAAATATGTGGTGGTTGGCAGCCGCAAGTTCTACGACCGCAAGGAAATTCGCGACGTGCTCGCCTATCTCCGTCTGCTCTACAACCCACTCGACCAGACTGCCCTGGAACGGATCATCAACGTCCCCAACCGCAAGATCGGTCCCAAGACACTCTCTGAGTTCCTCGCCTGGGCCCGCGCGAACGACCTGCCGCCTTTCGCCGCGCTGGAGCGCATCGAGGAGCATCCGACGCTGGCGACCGCGGGCAAGCGCGCGCTCGCCTCCTTCGCCGCGCTGATGGCCAATCTGGGGGAGCTGGCTAAGGAGCAGCCGCTGCCGAGCTTGATGGACTTCATGCTGGCGCAGAGCGGCTACGCGGCGGACCTGCGCGACGGGACAGAGGAGGGCGAGGAGCGCTGGCAGAACGTACTGGAGCTGCGCCGCGTGGCTGAGGATTTCGCCCTCATCGAGCCACAGATCGCGCTGGCGCTCTTCCTGGAGCAGGTGGCGCTGGTAGGCGGCGCCGACACAACCCAGGCCGGCGAAGATGGCCCGCTTACCCAAGCGCAGGACGCGGACGTGGTGACGTTGATCACGCTGCATGCTGCCAAAGGACTGGAGTTTCCCGTCGTCTTCCTGGTTGGCATGGAGGAAGGCATCCTGCCGCACTCGCGCTCGCTGGAGCACCAGGACGAACTGGAAGAGGAGCGGCGGCTGACCTACGTAGGCATTACACGGGCCATGCGACGGCTCTACCTCGTTCGCGCTTACCGGCGCATGTTCTATGGCGGCGCCAGCTTCCAGGAGGCGTCGCGCTTCCTCGATGAGATACCAGCCGGCCTGCTGCGTGTCACGCATGAGCGCCCGCCGCGTGGCGGAGTCTCCGCGACTACCGGCGAGACACGCCCGCGCCCTGCATCACCCTCCTGGAGCCAGCGGCCTGTCACTCCCGACTCACGCGCTGGCGCGCCGGCCGCCAGCGCGCCAGCGCGCTCCGAAGCGCCCGCAGAGCCAGCGAGCGCGAGCGCGCCCGCGCAGGATCTGGAGCCGGGCGATAAAGTGATGCATCGCCTGTTCGGGCGGGGGCTGGTGCTCAAGGTGAGCGCGGCAGGCGGCGCGGTTACGGTGGATGTGTTGTTCGATACGGCCGGTCGCAAAACGCTCGACGTCGCCTACGCCCGGCTTGAGCGCCTCTGAGTGGCCAGCGCGGCGCGCGAGGCGGGCATTCCGAACTCAACAATATGTCTCACAATATGGCGCCGCATGCCTCTTGACCGTCACACATGGCTGTGTTACCCTACGCCGTAACATGCGCTCAGCATTTTCAACACCATTTAGGCGGTAAAGCGAGTGGCCTGCGCGCCCTCCCGCCGACGAGAGGATTTCCGTGAGCCTATGGCGCAGCAACCCAGCGAGAAGGAGTTGCTCAAGCTCCAGATACAAGCCTACGAGTTCTACGCCGGTCTGATCGATCGCGCGGTCACGGCTGGGGCGCACGACGCCGTGATGCCCAAGTGGGATGAGCAGCGTGCGCTCGAATACAAGCGGCTTGCGGACCAGTTGCGCGCGCGACTCGCCGAAATCGAACGTGAAGAGTCCACGTCTGGCGCGCCTTCTGCGCGCTAGCGCGCTGGGCAGTCGAGGGGTGGCGTGGCGCGTTTGTATGGTGTTGTCATGATACGTTGAAGTGGGAAGTGAGCCGCAATCAGGCGTGTGGCGTGGGCCTTCGTGGATCGGGCGAATGGAAGGCCAGAGATCCTAATCGGGGCGACGCGGCCCCAGCGATTGGCCGGAGCGCATGTCGAACTCACTGTCGGCTGGCCGCGCGCCACATCGAGCGCGCTACCAGCCCGAGAGCGACGGCGCAAGGCAAGGGTCCGGTGGCTGGTGGCAGGGCGGGGCGGATGGGAGGCGCCCAATCGGGCGCTGGGGAATCGCGGAAGTCAGGAGCGAGCCGCCGTCGTGAATGGCAGTGGCGCGCCTGGTCCGCGGGAGGCGAGATGGCTATGCGCCACATCGTGGCCGCCGTCGTGAGCGCCAGCGGGGAGTTAGTAGAGGATGGCAACACGATTCGTTGGGACAAGCCGGCTGAGCAACATCATCCAGATGGTGACGATCTCCAGGCAGACCGGCATTCTCCGCGCGACCCGCAATCAGGCGAACATGCGTGAGATGGGGCAGATCCGCTTCATCCAGGGCGAGCCTGTCTCCGCCCTGCTGGGCTCTTTGACTGGGGGCGCGGCGCTCAATGCGCTCTCCGTCTGGGGCGAATGCATGTACGCATTCGATGAGACTGAAGGCGACGTGGACATCGCCGCCTTCGATCCCACTGCGCAGCCCATGCCCACGCCGCCCTCACCTCTACCTCCAAGTGGAACTGACTCATCCTGGCCCTCTTACGGCTATCCTTCAACGTCCTCGCTCAACTCCTTCACGCCCGCGCCACTGGATTACAGTTCCTCTGTGCCCAGCGACCCACTGAGCGCCTACCCGGCCGATCCCTCCGCGCCGATGTCCCTGCTCTACGGCGCCTACGGTCAACCCGATTCTCCCCAGCCCATGCAGCCACCCTACGCGGGAGGCGCCACCGCGACCGCCTTGCCGCTCCGCCCGGAGCAACTCGCCGCCCGCCCCCGCCGCACAACCCCATCCATGAACGTTGACCAGCTCCCGCTCGACCGGAGAGAGCGGATGGTGCTGCTGCTGGTAGACGGACAGCGCACAGTGATGGACCTTGTTCGGCTGACGCGCAGGAATGAGGGGGACCTCTACGCAGTGCTCAACCATTTGCGGATACTGGGACTCGTGACTATTTAGGCGCCCGCATGGCGCTCGATACGTTACAATAGTGTGGTCCATGCGGAGGCCAGGCGCCGAACGCATGCCCAGCCGCGCGCGGAAGGTTGGGATAACACCTGGCGAGCGTCGCGTCATCATCGCATCATCGCATCATCGCATGGCGCACGCACAGGAACCCGGCGCGCCGCGGATTAACAAATCCACCGGCCATCTCTGAGATATGCGCCCTGATCGCTTGGGCCTGCTGAGCCCCAGACGAGCGGAGGAGGACGAGAGTTCATGCGTCAACGTCGGTTTCGCCTGGGAATCCGAACGCAGCTTACCCTGGTGGTGCTGCTGAGCGCCGTGCTGAGCACAGGGGCGACGCTGTTTATCGCGAACAACGCGCTTCAGCAGTACGCCCTCCAGCAGGCGCACACCCAAGAGCAGCAGAACATGGCCATCGCGCTGCTGGTGCTCCAGACACAGTACGGCCAGAACATCTCGATTTCCTCCGATGGACACCTTGTCGCGGATTCGCCCTCGACCGGACGCGATATCACCGCGCTGACCAGTGATCAATTTGGCAAATATCAGCTGAACGCCGATGTGGACTATGTGGATCAGGTGCAGCAGCTCATCGGCGGATTCGTCAACGTTTATCAGTGCGCCAACGCCGCTAGCAAACTTGTTCCGTGCACCCGCATCTCAACGACCTTCCACGTGGCGGCCAATCCAGGGACGAGCGCGGCCAGCATACGCGACACCGGCGAGGCCATCGAATCAGGCGCTCTAGCCGCCATGGCCCTCGACAGCGGCGCGCCCAAGCCATTCCTCGGAGAAGTGGACCTGGGTGGAGAACGGTATTACGCCGACTATACTCCACTGCTCAATCCGCAGCAGCAGGTCATCGGCGTGCTCTCTGTCGGTGTGCCGCTCGACAACGTCACCGCGTTCCAGCAGGCGACGACCATTCAGCTGCTGCTGCTGGGTCTGATCGTGATGATCGCTGGCGTCATCTTCTCGCTGCTGTACGCCTCCTCCATCGTATCCACGCTGCAGAACGTGGCGCGTCAGGTGAGTTACGCCTCCCAGCGTATTGGCGCGATCGCCGCCCAGCAGGTAGGCGGCGCCGAGCAGCAGGTATGGGCGGTCGGCTCGATCAATAAGGCGCTGCAGAACTTCGCGGAAACGACACGAGAAATCTCGCACCGTACCGATCAGCTCGCCCAGATGGGCGATCAAGTGGTTCGCCGGCGCGTTGATATCATGCCGCAGCAGATTGATACCATCCTGGCCTACATCACGCGCTCGGTGCGCGACATCAGCTCCGCCAGCCGGCAGGAGGCGCAGCAGTACGAGCGCATGACCGGCGCCATGCAGGCCGTCATGGAAATCGCCGAGCAGGTATCAACCAGCTCGCAGCAAGCCACTGATAGCGCTTACCGGCTCGATGAATCCGTCGCCGAGTTGCAGCAAATCGTCGGTGTGCGCGCGATCCGCCCGGCTGGTCCCGCAGCGATGGATATCGCAGACTTCCCCAGTGAGGCGATGCTCGCCGGAGCGGGCGCGTTGCCAACATCACAGCCGTCCATGGCTCAGATGGGTGGCATGGGGCAAATGGGCGGCATGGGGCAGTACGGCCAGATGGGCGGACGGCCTGCCTATGGCCAGATGGGTCAGATGGGGCAGATGGGCGGCCAGCCCGCCTATGGCCAGATGGGCCAGATGGGGCAGGTTGGTTCTGGCCCGATTGGGGTCCGCAGCGACCGCAATATGCGCGTAGGCGCCGGCAACATGGGACGCATGCCCGACACCGCCGCATCGTTGGGCGGCATGGGGCAGATGGGCGGCCAGCCCGCCTATGGCCAGATGGGCCAGATGGGCGGCCAGCCCGCCTATGGCCAGATGGGCCAGATGGGCGGCCAGCCCGCCTATGGCCAGATGGGCCAGATGGGCGGCATGGACCCCAATGGGCAGCTCCCGCCGCTGGGTGGCCCTATGGATATGGGTGGGTTCGCGGGGCGCATGTCGTTCGGAGGCGATGGCCGCCAGGACGGCGACTATGGCGCGCCGATGCCGCCGCTCCCCCCAGACTACCTCGGCTCGAGTTCTCAGGGCATGATGGGCGGGGCCGCGCGCGACGCCGCCCCGCCTCCAGGACGAACGCGCGGCGTTCGTGGCCCGCTCTCCGGCCCCCGCAGCGGTGGCCAGCAAAGCGGTCCGAACGGCGTGCCGACGAACACGTCACTTCCTGACTGGCTGACTGAGCGCGGCGACGGCTCGCGCTAGCGCCGCCGCGCCGACATCTACGACGTGTACCTAGAATAGCCCTTGACCCAGCGGCGCCATACGGCTTATGCTGAACGGGCGCGGAAGCAATCGGCAAGAAAGGGAGTAATCCTTCGTGTATGAAGACACTCTAGCCCAGGTGCCGCTGTTCCAGAACCTCACCCGGCACGAGCTTCAGGTATTGAGCGTCAACTGCCGCGAGCGCGACTACCCTGCCGGAGCGGTCCTTCTGCGGCAGGGGGAGACAGGCGTCGGGCTGTTTATCATCACATCGGGATCAGTCCATGTCACGCAGACGGCGCCCGACGGCGCCACACGCGATCTGGGGGACTTTGAGCGCGGCGCTGTGCTAGGCGAGATGTCGCTACTAGACGACATGCCGCGCACGGCGACCGTCGTCGCCACCGAGGATACGCGCGCGCTGGTGATTCCCGTGTGGGACTTCCGCGCTGCGCTGCGTGAGGCGCCCGATGTGAGCATCAAGCTGCTGAGCGTGCTGAGCCAGCGTCTTCGCACGGTGGAGCGCCACCAGCAGTAGGGAGCGATTAGGAACGCGCCCGCGTTCCTGAACTGGCGCGCCGCTCAGTGTTCCTGGGCGGCGCGCTGGCCTGCTTTCTCACCGCGGGCCTTTGTCGGTGGAGGGCCGCTGGTATCCTCACCGGCCACATCAACGAGCAGACGGTCCATTTCCTGGCGCATCGCCTGCAAATTGGGGTAGGAGCGATACACGCTGGCGAAGCGGATGTAGGCAATAGCGTCCAGCCTGCGCAGGCGCTCCATCACCATCTCGCCGATGACCGACGATTCGATCTCGGCCTTCCCCAGCTGATAGAGCTCGTTCTCGATCTCCTGAACGATCGCTTCAAGCTCCCCGACGGCGATAGGCCGCTTCTGGCAGGCGTGCCGGAGTCCAGATTCCAGCTTCTCGCGGCTAAACGGCTCGCGCCGTCCGTCCCGCTTGACCACCATCAACTCATTGAGCACGACACGCTCCATCGTCGTAAAGCGCTCGCTGCATCGCTCACAGCGGCGGCGGCGCTGCACCGTTTCGCCGTTGTCGCGCGAATCAATCACCTTTGAGTCAACATATCCACAGTAGGGGCATCGCATACCGCCGCCAGCTCCTTGTGCGCCCCTTCGCGACGCGGCGCCAGACGCCTGAGATGCGCGGAGGGAGCGTGTACTGGAGTATAGCATAGGCCGCCGCGGCGACCGGGGCATGCCAGCAAGCGCCATTCTCTGCTATCATGAGACTGGCTATTCGCCGCCAGCGAGCGCCAAGATCGCGCGCAGTGTGGCGCGCGACTGGGATACCCCCACAGCATCAATGCAGACGGAGGCTGGATCAGCAATGACGGTCAACTCTACCTCTCCAGCGGCGGACCAGAGCGCCCTGACAACCTACGAGCGCTATCTCAACATCCCTGAGCTGCTCACGCTCCAGAAGCCGCCAGCCGAGCGCTTGCATCCCGATGAGCTGGTGTTTCAAATCACTCATCAGACCTTCGAGCTGTGGTGGAAGCTCACGGTCGAGTTGTTGGAGCGCGCCACGGCGCTCCTGGAGCAGGATCGCTTCGATCAGGCGGCGATTGCGGTCAATCGCGCGACCGCGGCGCAGGAGGTAACATGCGCCGCGATGCGTCAGCTTGAATTGATGCCCCCCGCGGACTTTCTCGTCATCCGCAAGGGTTTGAGCGACGGTAATGGCGGCGACTCGCCTGGATTCCGCGGCATCCTGCGGCGCGCGCCCGACCTGTGGGACGCGTTCGCGGGGGCGATCGAGCGCGCTGGCGTCAACCTCGTGGAGCTCTATGCCGAGCCGCACGCCCGCCCAGCGGTGTACGCCTGCGCCGAAGCGCTCACCGAGTTTGACGAGCGGTTCAATCTCTTCCGTGCGGCGCACCTGAAGCTGGCGCAGCGACATCTGGGCCTGCAGAGCCGCGGCACGGGCGGCACCCCGATGGCGGCGCTTGAGCGCACCTTGCTCGATCTGCTGTTCCCCGATCTCTGGCGCGCGCGCGACGCGCTGGTAGCCCAGCAGAGCTGAGCACGTTCATGCGTCGAGCAAGGCGGCGAGCTCGCCGGCCTCCGTCACGGGCCGCTGGCAGACGAACCCCTGACAGACGTAGGCCGCCGGAGAGCCGTTGACGAGCGGGCGCTCGGCGAGCAGAGGCACAGCGGACGCGGCGACCTGATCGCCAGGCGCGCTGGTCGCCAGGACGATGCGTGGACGCCAGTCGCGTGTCGCCACCTCACGCAGAGCAGCCACGCGAGTATCGCCTGCCGGGCCGATCACCGCGACCTCGAAGAATGGTCCGATGAGGTCGTCAATCGCACAGAGCGCGCGCCCGAACCCGGATGGCGAGCGCACAGCCAGCGGCGTGTTGGGCAGCAGCGCCCGCACCGCCAGCTCGCGGTACTCAGCCTTGCCCGTAAGCGCCGCCAGCCGCAGCAGCGCCTCCGCAGCCAAGCTGTTCCCGCTGGGCGTTACGTTGTCGGCTATCTCGCGCGGCCTGCCGATCAGACGCTCATGATCGGCGGCGGTATCGAAGAAGCCGGAGACCTCTTCATCCCAGAAACGGCGTACGATGGTATCCGCCAGCGCGTGGGCCTGCGTCACGTACTGTGGGTCCGCGGTCAGCTCATAGACGCTGATGAGCGCGTTCGCCAGCCCAGCGTAGTCTTCAAGATACCCGTCGAGCTTGGCGACGCCCTGGCGCCACGAGCGCAACACCTTGCCATCGCGTACCATCTCACGGTCCAGGAAGCCAGCGCTCTTGACAGCCGCCTGCCGGTAGTCGTCGCGACCTAGCGCCAGCGCCGCTTCGGCCAGCGCCCGCAAGGCGAGCGCGTTCCAGGACGTGATGGCCTTGTCGTCGCGCCCGGGCCAGACACGCCTGGCGCGGACCTCATAGAGCCGCTCGCGCGAGCGGTCCAGCGCCGCGCGCGCTTCGTCCGGAGCGATGCCCAAGCTCGCCGCCGCCGTTTCGGGGTACATCACGACGTGGAGGATATTGCGGCCCTCGAAATTGCCCTGCTCTGAGACACCCCAGACGAGCTGCGCCACGGCGGCGTCAGCATCTCCAAGCGCAGCGCCTAGCTCCTCCGCCGTCCAAACGTAGAAGCGTCCCTCTTCGCCTTCGCTATCGGCGTCTTGCGATGACGAGAACGCGCCACTTGGATCGGTCATCTCACGCAGGATGTAATCGAGTGTCCGCTCGCAGATGACGCGGTAGCGCGCCTCGTGGGTCACCTGCCATGCGCGCAGGTAGACGAGCGCCAGAAGCGCGTTATCATAGAGCATCTTCTCGAAATGCGGCGTCAACCAGACCGCATCCGTAGAGTAGCGATGGAAGCCGCCACCGATCTGGTCGAATATCCCACCATTCGCCATCTTGTCCAGCGTCAGCGCGACGAGCGGGAGCAGGTTGGGATTCAGATTCAGAGTGGCGGCGCTCTCTGTTTCGCCGCGCGACTGGCGCCGCCGCTCCATTCGCAACAGGAACTCCAATCCGAGCGCATGCGGAAACTTCGGCGCTCCCCGCAGACCACCCGCCTCCGTGTCGAAACCGGCGAGGTCAGTGTTCGCCGCCCGCGCCAGGATCGCCGGATCCAGCATCTCTGTGCCATCCAGCAGGCCGGGGGGTACCTCGAACCGCTGCCGCTCCTGCGCTTGATAGATGTCGCGCATCGCCTGCGCCTGCGCTTCTACCTCGTCGCGGCGCTCACGATACCAACCCGCCACTCTCTCTAGCAACCTGGGGAAGCCCGGGGCGCCATAGCGGTCTACCGGAGGGAAGTATGTGCCCGTGAAAAACGGGGCGCCATCTGGCGTAAGGAAGGCCGTCATCGGCCAGCCGCCGCCACCTGTCATGCGGATGGTCGCTTCCATGTAGAGCGCGTCTATATCAGGCCGCTCCTCACGATCAACCTTGATATTGACGAAGTTCTCGTTCATGAGCGCGGCGGTCGCTTCGTTCTCGAACGACTCATGCGCCATCACGTGACACCAGTGGCAGGCGGAATACCCAACGCTCAATAGTATGGGCTTATCTTCCGCCCGCGCGCGGGTCAGCGCCTCCTCGCCCCAGGGATACCAGTCCACAGGGTTATGGGCGTGTTGGAGTAGATATGGGCTGCTTTCATGGATGAGCTGGTTCGTATGCATGGGAGGCTGGTCTCCCCGGTGCTGCCGCTCCATCGGTCATGCTCTCCTCCAGGTTGCGCCGCGGGTAACGGCTCACGTATGGCTCCCCAGTGAAGGGGCGCGCTATCTCAAAAGACAATAGAGACTATAGCGACTCTGACGCCTGCGGAGCGAACTCCACACATCGAATGACACTCCTGAATCGCTGTGAACTGTGGGAACAGGCATACCCGCGACGCCACAATATTACACAACCACGTTATCGCTACCGTGATCGTTAACGCATCTGTGTACAGCCCTCACCTGCGATCCAGCGCTATTCTCATCGCCTCTTAATCCGCCCAGCGGCGCGTCAAAAATCATGCGCTTGATCCAGCAGGAATAATTGAGTTGTCCCTCGAGGTACCTAAAGTTTGCGCCTACTGGTTCATACGTATTGACATTGGCTATGCTGTCATGCAAAATAGAATTGAATTAACCGTGGCGAGTTCATAGGAGGGTGAAACCGCTTGCCAGCATCCCATGGATGGTTCGGATTGGCTCTCAACTAACATCATTATTTGGGTGGAGGAGACATCCGGGATTCAGAAAGTCAGTCGAAGCCCTCAGGGGGATACGACGAGCATCCTCCGACACGCTGACTGGCTTTGTGATTCCACGGCCTCTTCCGCCATACAGGTGTTGGATAAAACAATCCCTCCATTGAACCAAGCGGGCGCGCCTCGCGCGTGTGAGCAAGCGATTTCAGCCAACGTTTCCGACGTAACAGCGGACACTCGACACATTGGATGAAAGAGGCGAGCAACCACATGCCACCTGCCGGCAGAGCGCCAAAGGAGGCTCCAGCTCTGGAGCCAACGCCCGCACAGAAAATGGGCAAGCGACTTCGTGAGGCCCGTTTGCGGTTGAACATGACTCAATCCGAAGTAGCGGGCGAGCAGTTTAGCGTGTCCTATATTAGCGCCGTCGAGCGAGGCCAGATAAGGCCAAGTCTCGGGGCGCTCGAACAACTGTCCGAGCGCCTCGAAGTCCCACTGGCCGAGTTGGTGAGTGATGAGCGCCTCTCCGAGATGGCCACGACGGGCGGGCGCGAGACCATCGCCGAGCGGCGTCAGGAAGAAGCCGAGGCGAAGCTGCGCACAGCCCAAATCCAGATCCATCAAGGCAAGAGCCAGGATGCGCTGGATACCCTGCGGTCGGTCAATACCACCCACCTGACTGGATACCCCGCGACGGAGTTGCGCCGTCTGCTGGCCTACTGCTACATCGAGCTCGACCAGCCAGAGGAGGCCCGGAAAGAGGCCATGGAAGGGCTTGCGATCGCCGAACGCACGGGTGATGAGGAGATGCGAACGCGGCTGCGCAACGAGTTGGGTAGCGCGTATTTGCTGGCGCGCAAGACGCAGCTCGCGTTGGAGCAATTCCGTCTGGCCCATGACTCCGTGCAGCAAGGCATCATCCGAGATCTTGCCTTCAGGATGAACATCCTCAACAATCTGGGCACCACTTACTGGATACTGAACCAGCCTGGTGACGCGATTGGCTATCTGCGCGAGGCGGTTGAGCTCTCCAACGATCTCAACAATCCAGAGCGGCTTGGCGACGCGCTGTTTGGATTGAGCGTCGCCTACGGCGCGCAAGGTGACGCGCGGCAGGCCAAGCTCTACGCGCTGCGCGCCATCGCCACCTACGAGCAGGCGCAAAATAACCGGCTTGCCGCGCGCGCCTACACACGCCTCGGCCGTGCGACAGCCCAGTCCAACCAGATCGATGAGGCGCTCAGCTTCCTCAGCGATGCGCAGGCGATGACTGAGCGCCAGCATGACACGCGCGGGCAAGCTGAGGTTCAGCGCAGCCTGGCGGCAGTCTACGTCAGCCAGAAGCGCCTGCCAGAAGCTAAAGCGGCCGCCCAGAAAGCGCTTGATCTGGCACAGTCCGTCAATGACGACATCCTGCTGGCCGAATCGCAGTTGGCGATGGCGCAGGTGCAGGACGCCCAGAGCAAGGCGAAGGAGGCCGAGGCCAGCTTCGAGCAAGCCATCGCGCTGCTCGAGAAGACCGGCGCGCGACAGCATCTCGGCGACGCGTACGCCGCCTTCTCCAGCTTCCTGGAGGCGCGCGGCCAATCTCAGCGGGCGCTCGAGGTGCTCAAGCAGGCGTGGAAGATCCGCGAGAGCGCCAACGCCTGAGCGCGGCCTGTCAGGACCAAAAAGATAACGCGCCGCTGGGAGTGGCCTCCCCACTCCCGGGCGGCGCGTTATCCGCTCCTCGCGCTCACCAGAACGGCCAGCTCGATGCGCGACGCATCAGCCGTGGCCGACCCGCAACGGAGTGTCCACACCGAGCCAAATGGCTCGGCGAGGGCGACCAAAGTCGTCGCCATCTGGACCAGTGTCGCCACCCGGTGGCTCGTCGCTCATATCCAGGCGGTCGAGGATGTCGAGCGGATTGGGCGTATAGGGCAGGGCGCCAGAGCGGGCGGAGCCAGCGGTGGCCCGGTTGGCCCGCGCGACGTCAGCGACGTCACCAGTCTTCTCGAAAGCAGTCTTCTCGAAAGCGCGCACGCGTAGCTCCTCGTTGCTAGATGGATACCTATAGACCACCTGCTGACTGCGCGCCTGCGTTCGACATTGAGCTTGGGCGCGGGCAGTGCGGGCGCGGCGAATACGACAAGCCCGGTGGGAGCGCCATGTCACTCCCAGTCTGGTGGGGAATCAGCGTAGTCCGTCGCACTACTGAAGCCATACAGCGCCGCGCGGCAAAGCGGAAGCGGAAAGCTGTGCCAAGCCGCCAGACTGCCCCGGCGCCGCCTAGCGCCGCCTAGCGCCGCCTCCAATAGCCAGTAGCCCGTGTGGTGAGAAATCGTCATCGCACGTCATACTGTGATGGGAGGGGCGGAAAGCTGGACGCAGCGCGTCCTGCCCTGGCGCCTGGACGCCGCGCAGACGGTAAAACTCACGCCGTTCCCCCGTCATGTTCACTGGCAGCCCCGCGTCGTAATCTGTAGGTGACGAGTCTCAGGTAACCCCATTCTCCTCACCCAGCATCAGGGGGTATCTGGCAGAGCATTTCAGCGCACTCATCAGCGTACTTTCGCGCCGCCGCATGACGCCGGCGCATACCTTTTAGGAGGACCCATCCATGCGTCTGGAAGAGGCGAACCAGCAGACCCAGCCTCGCGTAGCGGCCATCAGGGGACGTGCGGGACGCGGAGGCCGGGCGCCGGGAAACCCATGGCGCGGCGGGCGAGCGAGCGTATTCTCCTCGGTGCGACTCGCCATCGCGCGCCTGTCGCACGGCCGGACGCTATTGGCGGCAGTTGGACTAGGCATGCTGGTCGCGGTGACGCTCATATGCGCCGTGCCGCTTTTCAATGCGCTCATCATTGACACGCAGCTCCAGCAGGCGATCAATACCGGCGACCCTGCCGACCGCAATGTGCAGGTCTACATCAATAGCGCTGTCTCGGAATCCGCCCGGACTGCCGCCCAATCGCGCGTGCCGGGGATCGCGCAGCGGTACCTCGGCGACTTCACCAGCGGCGCGCCCACCGCGTTCGCCGTCAGTGACGCGCTGATCCTGCGCGGTGCGGGCTCCTACAGCTTCAGCCCCGTCAAGTCCCCACAGGCGACGCTACAGGAGTGGGACTATAGCCGCGCTCTGCCATATATGCGCTTCCTCGCGGGCGGCCCGCCACAGAGCAGCTCCGACGCCTCAATTCAGATGATCGTTACCACCGAATTCGCGGGGGACTACAACCTCAAGATCGGTTCACCCATCACGCTGTGGCAGTTCGGCTCGCACCAGAATCAGGTGCTCGGCAAGGTGGTTGGCATATGGGAGCCCAAGAATGCCAACGACCCATTCTGGAATGACGTCACCTTCACCGCTGGCGGCACAGCCACAGCGCCCAAGATTTACCCCGTCCTCGTCACCCAGAATGACTTCTATCGCGTGCTCGAGCCTCTGCCACAGCTGGGGCTGACGCAAAACTGGATCTTCTACACCACCCCAGCGGCGATCAACAGCGGGAACATGAGCAGCGCCCGGAGCAACCTGGCGCTATTCCGCTCGCAGCTCAGTGGCGCCCTTCGCGCTTCGCCAGATATTACAGGCGTGGGCGTCATCAGTCAGCTCGACAAAATCATCAGCGGCCTCCAGGGGCAGCAAAGCCTGCTGGCGCTCCCGCTCTATATGATCGTCTCGCAGGTGGTCGGTCTGGCGCTGCTGTTCGTCTTCGCGATGGCAGGTCTGCTGATCGAGGGACAGAGCCAGGAAATCGCGACACTGAAGAGCCGTGGCGCCAGTGGTACGCAACTGCTTGGCGTCTTCATCATACAGGGAGTGATTCTCGGCGTCATCTCGGCGGTCCTGGGAGCGATTCTGGCCGCCGCGCTCGCGATCTCGCTTGTAAAGGCGTTCGTTCCTGCCAGCACGCTGAATGGGCTGCTCGTCAGTCCATCCTATCTCGCGCAGCTGGCTACGCCCTCCACGGTGGCGGCGCCTGCGCTAATTGGCGCGCTGCTAGGCCTGGGCGCCATCGTCGTCTCGGCCCTGCAAATGGCCCGGCTGGACGTGTTGGCGTTCCGACGCGAGCAGGGACGGCAGTCGCGTCAGCCATTCTGGGCGCGCTATTATCTCGATCTGGTGCTGGTCGCGCTCTGCGCGGTTGGCTACCTGGAGCTAGGGCAGTTCGGCGACACCACCGTCCGCGCCCAACTACCGGGCGGCGCGTCCAGCCCGCTGCTTCTGCTTACCCCGGCGCTCCTGCTGCTGGGTGGCGCGCTCCTCATTCTGCGCGTCGCGCCGCTCGCGGCCTCATTCGGAGAGCGGCTGGCCTCACGCGGTCGTGGGCTCAGCGCGATGCTGGCCTTTGCCCAGGTGGAGCGCACACCGGCGAAATATCTCCGTATGACGCTCCTGCTGACGCTGGCGGTTGGCCTGGGGATCTTCGCCATCTCGTTCAACGCCTCGCTCCAGCGAAATGTGCGCGACAGCGCCTCATACGCCACCGGCGCCGACATGCGTATCACTCAGAACTTCCCCGAGCCATCCGCCGTGGCTAAGCGCATCATAGCCGCCTATCACAGCCAGCCCGGCGTTCAAGTGGTGGCGCCGGTCTACCGCACCGCCGCCACCACCACGCCCGACCAGGGCTCAGCTTCGATCGAGCTGCTCACAATAGACCCCGCGACCTTCGCGCAAGCCGTGAGCGAGACATCGTGGCGCTCCGATTACGCCGACCAATCGTTCAGCGCGCTGATATCTGGATTGGAGTCGCACTCGACCCCAACCTCCGGCGCTGGGGCGCCCATCTGGGCAGTGGTCAGCCAGAGCTTCGCTCAGCAGTACGCGTTGAAGGTGGGTGACCGCTTCTCTCTGGCGCTCGACGAAAGCTTCTTCGACGCGTCCAGTTTTGTCGTGGGCGCAATCGTGCGCGACTTCCCGACGCTCTATCCCAACAAATATCCGGCGGGCTTCGCGATCATCAACTTCGCCGACTTTGCCCGCGCAGTCTCCTTCGGCAACGCGACCCCGTCGCAACCGCTTGGCCCGAATGAGTTCTGGCTGCGCACGGATGGCTCCGCGGCGCACGAAGCCACCCTCAAGAAGTACATGGCGCAGCAAAGTTCGCTTCTCGATATCAAAGACTCCGCCAACCTGCGCGACGCGCTATCCGTCGCTGAGGCCAATCCCGTCGGCTCCGGTATGCGCGGCCTGCTGCTGGTTGGCGCGATCATGGCGGCGGCTCTGGCGATACTGGGAGCGCTCGTGCAATCCGGGCTGGCGGCGCGCCAGCGAGCGACACAGTTCGCCGTCCTGCGCACGCTCGGAGTGGATAACAACCAGCTGATCAAGACGCTGCTGAGCGAGCAGACGGTCGTCTATCTATTTGGCCTCGTTGGTGGAACGGCCCTCGGCGCCTTGCTCGTGACTGCCACGCTACCCTTCCTCCAGTTTAGTGACCGGCCGGTGGATGTATCCTTGCTTGGAACACCTCCCTATGTGCTGGTCACGAGTCCTGGCGCACTGGCGCTCTTCTATGGCTCGCTGCTACTCGCCTTCATCGCCGCCCTGCTCATCGCGGCGCGCTACGCGGCGACCGTGGGCCTGGGCAAGGCGCTGCGGCTAGGCGAAGATTAGGCAGGCGCCACCGATTCTGAAATAGAGAGAGTTGAGAGAGGACGATACCGTGGCGGAATCACTGGTCGAAAGCCATAATCTGGTAAAAATCTACAAGGCGAACGATCTGGAAGTCGTCGCGCTCCAGGGACTCGACTTGCACGTGCCACGCGGCGAGATGCTCGCGCTCGTCGGCCCGTCTGGCGCTGGCAAAAGCACGCTGCTCAATATCCTTGGCGGTCTGGATGAACCAAGCGCGGGCCGCTGCGAAGTGGCGGGCGTAGACCTCACCCGGCTGACGCGCCGCGAGCGACTGCTCTATCGGCGGCGCATCGTCGGCCATGTGTGGCAGCAGACGAGCCGCAATTTGCTCAGCGACCTGACGCTGCTCGACAACGTGATCACGCCGATGATGCTGGCTGGCTATCCAGCCGCGCGGCGGCGCAGCCGCGCCACAGAGCTGCTCAGCCTCGTCGGGCTGGGCGACCGGCTGGACCATAAGCCGGAGCGGCTCTCTGGCGGCGAGCAGCAGCGCGGCGCGCTAGCTGTCGCGCTGGCGAACGAGCCTCCTCTGCTACTCGCCGACGAGCCGACGGGCGAGCTCGACAGTGTTACCGCGGCTGAGGTGCTCAACCTGCTCAAGCGGCTCAATACGGAACTGGGCCTGACCACCATCGTCGTGACCCATGACACGCATGTCGCCGAAGCGATGGACCGCTCGGTCGCCATCCGAGATGGGCGCACGAGCACTGAAGTTCGCCACGCCGAAACCACCGAAGAGACCGTCATCATTGACGGCGTCGGGCGGCTGCAGATTCCCCGCGCCGCGCTGGACGCGATCCCCTTTGGCGGGCGGGCGCGGGTCCACGTCGCAGAGGACCATGTGGAGCTCTGGCCGGCCGGCGTGCTCACCGAGTCACGACAGCAGACGCCCCAACGCCAGTGAGCGTGGCGATCCGCCTCAGACAGGTCCAGTAAACCAGGCGCGCAGGCGGCCAGATAGTTGACGCCTGGCGCTACCTGTGGCATTGTCGGTAGCGCCGGGTTGGCGTCGCCAGCGCGGCCAGGGCAGGCGCGCTCCGCGCGGCGCCCCAGTCTCATACCGACCTCATAGCGGAAACCCCGAAAGTCAGGCGCTCACACATGCGACAGCGGTTCTTCGCTCCCATCATCTTGCTCGCGCTCGGCTCGACACTCGCGGTGACGCTCTCCGGCTGCGGCGTTCTCAACACCGTTGGCGGATCCAACACCAACTACTTCCCCCCCAACCTGCCACGCGCCACGCCCATCGCGACGACATTCCAGAACTGCCCGCCACAGGGTCAAGGCGGCGATCCCGCGCTGAATGCGCTGCTCAACCGCACTGACGATTCCCCGCCCAATGGCTACCGGCAGACTGACATCGCGACGCTCATGACCATTCCAACCACACCACAGGTTGAGAACAAGCCGCGCAGCGCCTGGACCACCGACGAGGCGAGCCGTATCCAGCTCTACGAGGGAGCGGCCGTGCGGACGACGGGGTGGGTCGTGGCGACGCGTCATCTAGGGCCAGACCCAGCCAACTGCGAGTCAGCGGCGAACCGCGACTGGGTGATCTGGATCAGCACAGGGGCGGGCGACGCGCTCAATACCGCGATGGTCGCGCTCGTCACCCCGTCTATGAAAGCCACCCGCCCCGGCTGGACAGACTACACCATGCGCCGCATCGTCGGGCAGGTTGTGCGCGTCTCAGGCTACATGCTCTACTATCAGGAACCCTCACCTGTGGTGGGCGCCAACCGCGCCACCCCCTGGGCCATCGCGCCGGTCATGCACATGGAGACATATTACCAGAGTCAGTGGATTAATCTCGATCTGATACCCTTCGGCTCACGCACATCGGGCACGCCACAAGCCAATCCCAGCGCGAGCCCGTAGCCTGACCGCCTGCGGCGCCAGCGAGCGTGCGCGAAGCGTATAAACCAGGCAGGCGCCACGACGACGCGCCGTGCCGCCTGCGCATCGCGTAGGATGAACATGGATATACCAGCGTTAGCCCTCATGAGGCGCTGTGAGCGTCAGCAGAGCCAGTCGCCGGTGTCCTGGCGCTTGCGCTTCCGTGGCTTCTCAGGCGGAGGCGTAGTGAGGAAAGCCGAAGGGTTAGGCGCGCGGGTCTTCCGAGTCGCCTCGCTGTCCTCATCGAGCTTGTCATACTCGTCCAGCTCGTCTTCCCAGTTGGAGAGCGCGATGCGCGCCTCCTCGGTCAGCGCCTCGCCGGTAGCGCGCGCGTCGGACGGACGACGGATAGGGGGACGCGGGGGTGGGGCAGCCTCCTTGGCGGTAGCGCGCCATGAGCGCTGCGGAGCCGGAGATGCGGCGGCAGGCAAGCCAAGACCTTCCCACTCGCTCGCCTCGCGGGCCGGCGCCATGACGGGAGCGCCGGTCGCGTAGAGTTGGGCGCCGGAAGCGATGGAGCGCGGGCCCGCGGTCGCGGCGCCGCGCGCATCCGTACGCTGGAGCGCCTGGGCGGCGAGCCGGGCCTGCGTCACCACGCGAACCGCCCTTCCGCTTTTGCTCCATCCGATGATCTGCGCGATCAGCGCCGAGACGATCACACCCGACAGGATCGCGCCAAACATGACGACGGCATCCACACCTGCCCAGCCAAGTGGACCAAGCGCCACCACCAGCGGCGCGAGATCGAGGCCGGGCAGGTGGGAGCGCGCCGCCAGCTCAGGCAGCGTGCGCGGACCTTGTCCTAGCAGGTAAAGCAGCGCGCTGAGGCCGCCCACTCCACAGGCGATGGCGCCCGCGCGCGCGCCAGCTTCGATCTGGCGGCCGTACCAGTCGCGCTCTAGCCATTTGGCGACCGCCAGTCCCGCCAACGCGCCCGCGATGACGACCCCCACCGCCGCGCCCAACGCGGCGACGAGCTGGACACCATAGAGGACAAGCGCGGCAATGACGCTCAACGTCACACCAGTTCGCGTGATGGTCCGCATACGCCACCCCACAAGGCTAACACTGGCGCGTCAGGCGCCGCTGCCGCCGATCATGAACGCAGCAGGCTCTTGGCGATCAGCATCCGCTGCACTTCGCTCGTGCCTTCGCCGATCTCATGCACCTTGACGTTGCGCCAGTAACGCGAAACGGGATACTCATCCATAAAGCCATAGCCGCCGTGAATCTGCACCGCCTGATCGGCGCAGCGCTTGGCCGCCTCGGACGAGAAGAGTTTCGCCATCGACGCTTCCCGTCCATACGGCAGCCCCTGCATATGCAGCCAGGCAGCCTTATAGTACATTAAACGCGACAACTCGATCTCCATAGCCATGTCGGCTAGTTTGAACTGGATCGCCTGGAATGCGGAGATGGGCCGGCCAAACTGCTTGCGCTCGCGCGTGTACTTCAGCGACTCATCGAAACAGGCCTGCGCCAGGCCGACGTTGAGCGCCGCGATGGCCACGCGCCCCCCGTCGAGAATCGTCATGAACTGGCGGAAGCCGTCGCCCTGCGCGCCAAGCCGCTGCTCATCAGGCACGAGGCAGTCCTGGAACGTCAGTGGTCGTGTATCCGAGGCGCGCCAGCCCATCTTGTGATAGGCGGCGCCCATCTCGTAGCCCGGCGTCCCGCGTGGCACGATGAAGTTGGTGATCTGCTTGTGGCCGTCGGCCTGGCGGCCCGTAACGGCGGTGATGGTCACGCCCGCGCTCATCTCTGTCCCGGCGTTGGTGATAAACGCCTTCGAGCCGTTGATGCGCCACTGATCGCCCTCACGCTCGGCGTGCGTCTCCGTGCCGCCAGAGTCCGACCCCGCATTCGGCTCGGTCAGGCCGAACGCCCACAACTGCTCGCCGCGCGCCAGTGGGATGAGGTAGCGCCGCTTCTGCTCCTCTGAGCCAAACAGGTGAAATGGAGTCGCACCAAGTGAGGTGTGCGCCTCCATCGTGATTCCAACAGACGCGTCGCCACGCCCGATCTCTTCAAGGGCGACACAGTACGAGAGAAAGTCCGCGCCCGCGCCACCCTCATCTTCAGGGAAAGGAAGCCCTAGCAGCCCCAGGCTGCCCATCTTGCGCACGATCTCATAGGGAAACTCAGCCGTGCGGTCCATCTCTTCGGCGCGCGGCTTGATCTCCTCGTCGGCGAATTCACGGCACATGTCGCGTATCATCGTCTGCTCATCGTTGAGCGTGAAGTCCATGTAGGTCTGTCTCCTGCCTCGGATGATATAGAGCGCGCCGAACGAGCGAACGCCCGCGCCAGCCGCACGTCACTTCACGGCTCGCCGCTCCATTGCGGCTCGCCTGTTACGGCGCGACGTAGCCGCCAACTCCCGATTATAGCACGGGGAGCGGTGAACTGATGATGCGTCATGAACGCGCATAACCAGACGGCGTTGGTACTAGTCCATATCGGCGCCGCACAAGAATATGGGACACTGTATATAGGGAGCAGGGGCGCGCATGGTGGCGCGTCCTCCTAATGACAGTCTTACCTGAAGCCGCGGCGCAAACGTCCGCGGTCCAAGCGAGGCTCCGATGCCATCAGGCTCATCGCGACGCGCCAGTGGAGGACCAGCAAGAATCCTCTGGCCAGGCCAGCCTCCCCACGCGTTGATCGCCGACGCCGATACCACGACCCTTCGGACGCTGGGAGCGCTCCTACGGCGCGACGGCCTCCAGGTGACCCTGGCGTCCGGCGGAGAGACGGCATCACGCCTGCTCAGCGAATGCTCATTTGATCTCATCCTCGCCGACACGCAGCTTATTGTAGGCAAGGAAACCGCGCTGGAGCAAGCCGCACGTTTGGCGCCAGGCGCGACGCGCATCGCGCTGGCCACCTATGCCACGCTCGATTCCGCGCTGCTGGCGCTGCGAGCAGGCGCGTACCACTACCTCATGAAGCCAGTGGACGCCGAGGAGTTGAGCATCACAACGCGCAGCGCGATGGAGCGGCGCCAACTCCAGCGCGAGCTGGCCCAACATGTGGCTGAGCTGGAAGCCGCGCAAGCTGAGCTGACGCAGGTTAATGTGACGTTACGCCAACAGGTCGCGGAAGCCACAGCGGAGCTCCAAAGCAAGGTGGACGAGCTGGAGAGCGCCAATCAGCGCCTGCGCGACACGCAAGAGCAGCATCAGCGCTTCGTGCAGATGGTCGCGCATGAAATGCGCGGGCCGCTCAACCCCATCATCAACTACGCCCAGATCGCCAAGCGTCCCACGCTCGACGCTGCCAAGCGCGACGAGTTCATGGATAGCATCGTCGAGAACGCCCAGCGCCTGAACCGTCTGGTTGGCGACCTGCAAACGGCGACCCGTCTCACATCTGGCCAGTTCACGTTGCGCGTCGAACCGCGCGATGTCATCCAGTTGGTGACCGATCTGGTGGCGGAGTTCCGGGCGACCCTCAAGGAGCGCATGTTCACGTTCGAGCGCCCAGACGAGCCTATCATCGCCCACGTGGACGGCGACCGCGTGCAGCAGGCCGTACGCAACCTGCTCGACAACGCCGTGAAATACTCCGCGCCCGATGGGGCCATCGAAGCGCGCGTCTGGCGCGAGCCTACGAATGCACTCATCAGCGTTGGCGATTACGGCGCGGGCATCCCCGAAGACCAGATGCGCCGCATCATGGAGCCGTTCATCCGGCTCGAGGCGCATGCGCGAGATGTCTCTGGCAGCGGGCTGGGCCTGTTCATCACCCGCGGCATCGCTGAGGCGCATGGGGGTGAGCTACTGATTCGCAATCGCAAAGAGGCCCGTGCGCAAGGCGCCATCTTTACCCTGCGATTGCCGATTGATTCAGCTTCCCCGGTCGCATGATACGCCATCTGGCGTAGGTATTATCGGCCTGCCCTCGCTTGCGAAGCGACCCATATTGGGATATACAATCACCTTGTCTAGTGATATGATAACCGAATAAGAGGCGTCACGCTGACGCCGCGCAGGGTGCTTGACAAGGAAACCGCCGATCCGATGACGAGCCAACTCCCTCATAGAAGAGGGGGATGCCGCGCGCCATCGGGCGTGGAGGCGATGTGCGTGGGGGTCAGGCGGGGCGTCCTACGTCAGGGAAGGGGTCAGAGATGAGGTCGGCGTATAGTGGCGAGGCAGGTGGATCGAACGGGTACACTCCACGAGTGCTCATCGCTGACGATGATCGCGACCTGCGCGCGGAGTTGCGCGACTCCCTTGAAGAGAGCGGATTTACAATCACCGAGGCGGGAAGCGGCGCTGAAACTGTCGCGCGAGCGAGCGCGACAGGCGATGAGCGGCCTGATGTGATCTTGCTCGACTATCGCATGGATGTGGACGGGCTGAGCGTCTTGCGCCAACTCAAGGACAAGGGCGTTGAGGCGCCCGTCATCATGATGACGGGCGTCGCGAACGGCGAGATGGCCGCGCAGGCAATCCAGGGCGGCGCGGCGAACTACCTGGGCAAGCCGTTCGACGATGTGGATAGCGTCGCGGAAACCATTCGCCATGAGTACGAGTACGCTCAGCTCAAGCGCGGCGAGAATGTAGCCCAGCTACTGAACGTGAGCGTTGATCGCTCGGAGCGGATCATCGGCGTCACGCCCCAGATGATCGACGTCTTCAAGATGGTTGGACTGGTCGCGAAGACCTCCGCGACGATCGTGATCACGGGCGAAACCGGCGTGGGTAAGGAGATGATCGCCGAAGAGATTCACGCCCGCTCCGACCGGCGCAACGGCCCGCTGATCAAGATCAATTGCGCCGCCCAGCCGGAATCACTACTCGAAAGCCTGCTCTTTGGCCACGAGAAGGGCTCGTTCACCGGCGCTATGACCCAGCACAAAGGCTATTTCGAGGTCGCCCATCGCGGCGCCATCTTGCTGGACGAGATCGGCGAGATGAGCCTGCATCTCCAGGCGAAGCTGCTGCGCGTGCTGCAGGACCAGCAATTCGAGCGCGTCGGCGGCACGGAGCCGGTCAAAGTAGACGTGCGCGTGATGGCCGCCACCAACCGCAATTTGCGTCAGGCGGTAGACGAGGGCCGCTTCCGGGAAGATCTCTACTACCGCCTCTATGTCGTCGAGATCCACATCCCGCCGCTGCGCGAGCGGATGCGTGATGTCCCGCTGCTGGTCAGCCACTTCCTCGACAAGCATCGCTACTCGCCACGCTCTGCCCCGGCGCGCATCACCCAGGAAGCCGCCGACAAGCTGATGACGCACGATTGGCCTGGTAACGTGCGCGAGCTGGAGAACGTTATCCAGCGCGCAGTGGCTCTGAGCCAGGGCGAGATCATCACGCGGAACCACATCAGCTTCGGCGCCTCATCGTCGCGCGCCGTCGTGGATGTTGACGAGGCGCTGCGGGCAGGCGCGACGCTCGAGGACATGATGACGAGGCTCCGGCGGGAAGCCATTACCGCCGCGCTGCGCGCCAGCGATCACAACCTCGCCCGAGCGGCGGAACGGCTGAATATCACCCTGGAGGAGCTGGAAGACTACCGGGCTGAGCGGGTAAGAGAGAGTCGCTGAGGCCATCCACTCGCGAGCCGCCCCGGCGCAGACCATGCTGCGCCGGGGCGGCGTCGCATCGCGGCGGCGTTCCTGGGCTAGGCGTTCGTGCCAGCCGTCGCGCTGTTGACAGCACGCTCGACTTCCGGCAGAGTCTCTTGCGCCGCGGCGCCCCGCCGCGACGACCGGTACTGGTTGACCCGTCCGCTCACCGCGCCTGCCTGCTGGCTGAGTTGCTGACCGAGATTGCGCGCCTGACTCATCGTCGTCTGGCGAGCTTGCTCGATGCTATCCGCATTCACGTACTGGCGCAGCCAGGTGTTGGCTTGCGCGCGGCGCGTGGCTCCGCGCTCAGCGTCCAGGAAGTACGCCAGGGCGGCTCCAAAGGTGATACCCATCAGGAAACGAAACATTGCTGAATCCGCTCCTCTCCATCCTCATCTGGTGGCATTCTTTCCGCCACCATATCTTCACTGCGTGACCGGGGCTGTCTGAATGAGGGCGTAGCAAGTCGCATGCCTTGCAGTATGGGCGCCTGCCCTTCCCTTCTCTGATTCAGACGACTAGGCGACCATGAAGGGCGCACGTGGCGTTCGACCCGTTGTCGGTTCACGCGCGCAGCCGTATGCTCTGAATGTGGAAGGCAGATGTGGAAGGCAGATGTGGAAGGCAGACGCGGAAGGCAGACGCGCACGGCTGTTTCGTGTGACGGGAGGTAGATACCATGGCGACTATCACGCCCATTGACCAGCGGCCTGACCAGAGCCTCAAACGAGGATCACGCCGCCCACGCATCGTCATCGTCGGAGCTGGATTCGGCGGCCTGACCGCGGCGCAAGCCCTCGGTGGCGCGCCCGCCGACGTGACGGTGATTGACCACAGCAACCACTTCGTCTTCCAGCCGCTGCTCTATCAGGTAGCGACAGCTGAGCTCTCACCTGCCGACATCAGCGCGCCGATTCGCGGCGTCCTTCGCCACAAACGCAACATCCGCACGCTGCTGGCTGAGGTGACCAGCGTAGATCCCAAGCGGCGCGTCGTCATCGCCCGCGATCCTAATGAAGGCCGCGAGCACGCCGTCCCCTATGACTATCTCGTGCTGGCGACGGGCGCCAGGGAGAGCTATTTCGGCCACGAACAGTGGGCCGAATGGGCGCCAGGGCTCAAAGACAACGTTGACGCGACTCGCATTCGCCGGCGTATCCTGCTTGCCTTCGAGACCGCCGAGCTTGAGCCATCCCCCGAGCGGGCGCGCACGCTCATGACGTTCATCGTGGTCGGCGGCGGCCCCACCGGGGTCGAGCTGGCCGGAGCCATCGCCGAGCTCGCACGCAAAGCCATCCGCCGCGACTTCCGCGCCATAGATACGACCCAGACGCGCGTCATCCTCGTCGAGGCGGGGCCGCGGCTGCTGCCGCAGTTCCCAGAGGAGCTGGCGCGCAAAGCAAAGCAGGCGCTAGAGCGGATGGGCGTGGAGGTGCGACAGGGCGTGGCGGTGAAGGATGTCAATGAGACCGGCGCGCTGATTGGCGACGAATGGACGGAAGCAGGCACCGTCATCTGGGCGGCGGGCGTACGGGCGTCATCCGCGGCGGCCTGGGTCGGCGCGCCCACCGACCGAGCGGGGAGGGCGCAGGTCAAACCCGACCTGACCGTCCCAGGCCACTCAGAGATCTATATCATTGGCGACACCGCCTCAGCCCTCGGCAAGGACGGGCGCCCGTTTCCTGGCGTCGCGCCGGTGGCCATGCAGCAGGGGCGCTACGTCGCTCGCGCGCTGCGCACGCGGATCGCGGCGGGCGGCGCCAGCGCGCCCATCGCCCCGTTCCACTACTTTGACCGTGGCTACCTCGCGACCATTGGCCGCACCTACGCCGTCGGCCTGGTAGGGCCTCTGCGGCTCAGTGGTCTGATCGCCTGGTTTGTATGGGCAGGCGTGCATATCAGCTATCTCATCGGCTTCCGCAACCGCGCGCTGGTCCTGGCGCAATGGTTCTGGAGGTACCTCGCCTTCCAGTGGGCCGCGCGGCTCATCGCCGGGCCCACCGGCGCGCGTGAGCCACGCGGCGTGGAGCGGCGGGCTACCAGCGCCAGTAGCGCTCGATGAGGATTCCCGGGTAAGCGCGGCGCAGCGAGCCGCTATACTCGCGCAGCGCCTGCCTCATCGCCTCTTCCGAGCCGAAGAGCTGTGGGACCTGGCTGCGGTAGAGCGCAATCGCCTCCTCCTTGTCACGAATCTGGCCAGAGATCTCCGCAAGCTCGACCTCCATCGGGATAGCGAGCTCGCGCTGGCGCTCTTCGAGCGCGCCGGAGCGGGTGACATAGGGGAAGTCTTCGAAGAACTTGACATTCAGCTTGCGCTGGGCCAGCCGGTCGGCGGCCGAGCAGACCAACTGGTGGTCCACGTGATGGCCCACGCCCAGCGGAGCGTAGATCGCCCCCAGCGGCGCCCGCTCAGAGATGCCCGCGATCAGCGCGCCAAGCTCCTCATCGAGCTGCGTGTCGCCCTGCGACACCGTCCCGAAGATCGCGTCGTTGGTCTGATAAAAGGCCGGGCTGCCACGATAGATGGCGTCGAGATAGTCGAGCCAGAGCGTATCGGCGCCCAGCAGCCTCATGGCCGCCTCATCCTCCTCGCGGCGCACGGAAACCGCGCTGGCAGGGCTGGCGGGCAGCGACATCTTGGCATGCGTGGCGAGCGCGAACTCGCTGGCGCTCATATCCTGGGGCGGCATCCCACCGAAGACGGTAATCACCAGCGTTCGCTGGCCTGTCGCCGTCTGCTGCTTGATCGCGCCGCCACAGGAGAGCGCCGCGTCATCGAAATGGGGCTGCAGATAGATATGGCGATAGTCCTGGGTGATCTGGTCGAGCGATTCGAGTCGCATGAGTCCTCCTGAGCGGAGTGGAACGACGCGCGCCATCATACGGCGCGCCGGATCTGGGCGCGGTAGCGCGCCAACGAATGAGGCGCGCCAGTCTCGCCAGCATCGCTCCTATTGTGCCACGGAACAGACACTTGTGTCCGGCAGCCTGGTCTATGATTCACCGAAGCCGCCTGTGAGCGCGTCGAGCGCGTCAAGCTCCAGCGCGAAACCGAGCGCTCGCGCGGTGGCGAGGAAATCGTCAGGTGGCGGCGCAATGATCGTGCGCGGCGGGCCATCCAGCGGCCAGCGGATAGTAAGCGACCATGCGTGGAGCATGGCGCGCGGCGCCACGGTGGCCACCGGGCTGCCCTCTGGCAGGTACATCGCGTCGCCCACCAGGGGCGCGCCCAGCGAGGTGAGGTGCGCGCGAATCTGGTGCGTGCGCCCGGTCACCGGTTCGGCCAGAACGAGCGCATATCCAGCCGCCTCCATGCCCACTCCGCTGCGGGGATGCGCCGAGCGGGCGAGCGCGCGGTAGCGTGTGCGCGACGCCTGACCGGGTGGCTCCTCGGTGATAATGACGCGCCGCCGGTCGAGCGGGTCGCGCCAGAGCGGCGCGTCAACCTCCCCGCCGAGCGGCAGGCCATCGGGCCAGATCGTGAGCGCGAGATACCGCTTGTGGGTCATGCGTTGGGCGAACTGGCGGGCGAGGGCGCGGCGCGCCTCTTCCGTGCGGGCGAAGAGCGTCACACCAGAGGTGTCTTTGTCGAGCCGGTGAAGCAGCCAGGGCCGTGACGCGCCAATCGCCTCGCTCCAGGCGAAGATCGCGTCGGTCAGTGTGCCGTCGGGATGTTTGTAGGTCGGGTGGACGACGAGGCCAGGCGGCTTATTGATCGCAAGCAGCGCCTCATCGGCGTACAGCGTGTCATACGGAGCCGCCAGCGTCGCGCTGGGCGCCGCCTCAGGATTTATATTGCTCTTGTCGAACACGGACTGTCACAGTCTACCCATCAGTGCGCTGGAAGCGCCTCTATGCTCCACCCCGCTTGCGAGATGCCAGCCTGAAACAGCCCAGCCAGCGGGGTCCAACGCGCATTGTGCCACATCGTCGCAATCGAGCGGCGAAATTGCCCTTGCGGCCCAGGCCGCGCATGGCCTACACTGCGGGCGATGGAGCGCCTCGATCGCGGCCAGTGCGGCCTGCGACGATAGCGCGGGAGGACTCCCCTGTGCGGAACGTGCCCAACATCCTCAGCCTGGCCCGCCTGCTCGTCACTGTGCCACTGGTCGTGCTGATCCTCATCAATACGCCTGCGGCCTACTTGTGGGCGACGGCGCTCTTTGTCCTCGGCTCCATCACCGACACCCTGGACGGGCGCATCGCACGCCGCTACAAGCTAGTCTCTAACCTCGGCGTGTTCCTCGACCTGACCGCCGATAAGGTCTACGTGGCGGCGGCGCTGGTCGCCTTTACGCAGGTCGCCATCGTGCCCGCGTGGATCACCATTGTCATCATCACGCGCGAGTTCATCGTCTCTGGTTTGCGCTCGCTGGCAGCGGCCCAGGGTGTTGTGATTCCCGCGGGCCGCTGGGGCAAGCAGAAGACGTTGCTCACCCTGACGGCGATGGGCGGCATCCTGCTGGCGCTGGGGCTGGGCGGCCACACCGCTTTCCCGCTGGGTCTTAGCACAGGCGGCATGCCACAGAGCGTCCCGGACTATCTGCTGGCGATCTCAGATGTCGTCCTGCTGCTGGCGGTGGTCTGGACGATCTTCTCCGCGGTCGAGTACATACGGGGCGCCTGGGGCCTGCTCACCGGAGGTGTCAGCACACGCTCCTGAACCAGTCCTGGCAGGCGACGAGACGCATTGCGGAAATCTGTCCGAATCCGCTTGACAGGGTACGCGGGGCGCCCATACAATCGCTTGAGGCGCCTCTCACGGTGAGACACGCCATACACCGAACACACCACCCAACGCAACGCGCCACGAGACACAGCGAGCGCCCGCTTCAGGGACCGCGCGGGCCGCGACATGGGACGCGCCACACTTTTGGCGCAGGCAAGAAGGTTGAACGATGGTTTCCAAGATCCGACCAGACAACCGGCAAGACTCCGACCGACCGCACTACTATTCACAGTTCTGGATTGATGTCGCGATGGGCAAACAGAGCCCCGCGCTACCAGAAGCCCCGGCGGCCGCCGAGGAGGACGAAGGGGATCTGGAAGCTGAGATCCTCGCCATGGCGCCCAAACCCGAGCCCAAGCCTAAGACCCCTAAGCCCGCGGAGAAGAAGCCTGAGGTCCGCCCGACGCTCACATCGCTCGCCGATCTGGCGAACATTGATATGTTGATGAAGAGCTCCGCCGCGATGGACGAGGACGAAGCGCCGGACATCTCCGCCGGATTAGGCGCTGAGGCGCCCGACATTAGCCTCGATGTGGTAGGCGGCGAAGAGGAAGCCGTCAGCGAAGATGCGGCGCCCTTCGACGAGGGGTTCGAAGAGGACGAAGAAGAAGACGAGTGGGGTGGCGGTCGCCGCAAGCCCAAGCAGGGCAAGGCGAAGCGCCACGAGCGACGCGACTTCTAGGCTCGCCTCTTGATCATACACTGACAGGGCGCCGCTCCAAGCGCACGGGATGCGGCGCCCTGTCACGCTAGCGCAATTTCACGCTGGCGCCACTTCACGCTGGCGCCCCATCGCGCGTCTCACTCGATTGAGCGCAGTGTGACTGTATGGCCTGGTTTGGTTCGCTCAGCCACGCCCGCCGGCAGCTCGACGCAGTAGAGCGCGCCCGGAGCGAACGGGCCAATCGTCCAGGGCCGCAGCCTCCGGCCAACCTTCATGACGCGCCACGCGCTATCCAGAAATACCGCGTCAATCGGGAAGCGCATGAAGAACATGTGAATGCTGCTGGTCGGCGCCAGCACCATCCCCGCTCCTTTGGGCAATCCAGCGCGCCCTTGCAGGCCCATCAAGCGATCGTAGAACGACTCCGCGACCTCGGCGTGAGTAGCGAGCGTCTCGCCGGTCGTCTCATTCACCACTCGCGCCAGCCGCATCGCGCCATCCTCTCTGTTACCGCCATTTCCCGCCCAGCGCTGACATCGCGCCGTGTATCTCTGGTGTATCACACCTGCGCGGACGGCGCCTGCCACATGACGATCTGCCCATCCTGGATGTCAGACATCGCGATGCGCGATCCATCAGGCGACCAGACAATAGGAGTGACGTCACCCGGGCAGGCCAGTGAAGTCCCAACCAAGGGGAAACTGTAGACTGAAATGGCGACCGGCTGAGCGGCTCCGCTAGCGCGCACGGTTAACAACCCTGTATCTCCATCTTGCTGGCATGCGAACGACGCCAGGCGCTTGCCATACGGGTCCAGCGCCAGGTAGATTCCCGCGCGCGCCCAGACTACATCACGCACAGCCGCACTTGCCGCGACATTTGGCGGCGCCACGAACGGCGGCTGATACATCCCCTGCATCATAACAGCGCCGGGATTATAGGTAACCTGCGGCACATTGAGGTAGGCGTCCGTCACCAGATTCGGGATGACATAACGCCCGTCAGATGACCATGCCCACTGACTTCCCACAAGCTGAACATTGGGATCGGGATTGTGCACATTGCTATCGAGCTGGAGCGCGCCGTGTCGCCAGGGTGAGGCAGTGTTGGGCGTATGCGCCGTCAGCGCGGAAATCTTCCCGTCCGCCGATAGCTGATAGGCGGGCGCGTACGACACCGTGAACTCGCCAGCGGCCTCGCGCATGTCGGTAAAGCTGCCAGCGCCGTCACTCAGATCCCATTCGAAGAGTGGAGGGCTGTAGAGGTTGGCGGTCTTGATGTCGTTCGTCGTAGCCTGGTCACGGCCTCGCGCCACCAGTGTGCGCAGGCCTGACCCATCCGCGCGCATGATGTCTAGGACAGCGCGATGCTGATTGAATTCCTGACCAGATGATGTGTAGTAATCAATATCCTGATCGGTATATACCGCGATGGATGCGCCGTCAGGACTCCACGAAAGCGATGTCGGCATCGCTAGGCCAATCGAGCAGTGGGAGGCGTCAGCGCACAGCGCGGGGTCTGGGTCAGGAACGAGAATGCGGCGGAGAATCGCGCCTGTCGAGGCGTCTATCACCACCACGACAGTGCTCCAGCCGGGGAATGAAAAGGAGTACTCCTGCAGGAGATTCGCGCTCACGATATCGCCATAGAAGGGACAATGGCCCTGGTCTCCTGGCTCAAGTGTCTGCGCCATCACGGCAATATACTTGCCATCAGGGGACCATGCCGGAGTTGAGGGGCAATAGAGTGACGCGCTGGCCGGCAGCGTGATGACACGCGACCTTAGCGTCGAGGGTCCGATATGATCCGACGATCGCGCAGTGAGCGCGCCACGGGCGAACAGGCCCACCACCCCGATCAGCGCCAGCGCCGCCACCGCTCCCACCAGCGCGATACGCCGCCCGCGTCGGGGCATGGGCTTCAGAGCGACCATTACCCCGGTGGCAACCGCCGCTGGTGGTGCGCTGGTTTGGCTTGCGTCCGCTCCGTGCGCAAGGTCACGCAGAGCCTCCAGGCGGCGCTGCCGCTGGGCGTCGTCAGACAGATTCGGTTGGGGCGCGCTGTCCGTCATCGTCCATCCCACTCCTTCACGTTCGGTCAATCCGCCTTCGCCACATCCTCGCCTGATCGCTCTCACATGCTATTACGGGACGGCAGGCAGGCGATAACACGGCCCCCTGACAGATGGGCGGCATAGAGGAGTAGGGCGGGAGCGGATCTCTGCGGTATAATCGCCGTATGCGCCCATTGCGGCGCGCCGTGTCGCACGATCCAACTGGGTCCACACGAGTCACACGATAAAGGCGGCGGAAGCGATATGCAGGTCCTCCCACTGGCGTTGTTCCTGGTGATGCTGGAGCTTACAGCTGGCTCGTTCATCAGTCTGTGGCTGCTCGACGTGCGTGGCGACAGCAGTCGGGGCTTCATTCTCTTCCAGGGCGCTCTCTACATCGTCTTCGCCCTGCTCACCCTCGGCGCGATGAACGCCTTCGCCACGCCGCAGATCGTCCGCGGCTATGGCCTCGATGAATGGTGGCTGGGCGCGCAGGGCCCGCTAACGCTCGCGCTCCTGCTACTGATGCTGCCATGGAACGTGCTGCTCTGGCTCGACCGCTCTCCGCGCAAGGGCGCGAAAGGGAAGGCCGCGGCGGCTGACGCCACACCGGCCAGCGTGCGCTTGCGGCTGGCGCGCTTCGCCTTGGGCGGACTCGTGTCGCTGGTAGCCCTGGCGGACCTGTTCGCCGTCGGAATGGCGTACCGCGCGCTGGCCGCCAGCCGGCTGGATGGCGCGCTGGTCGTGCTCGCGGTCATCTGTGGCGCGCTGGCGCTGGGCGGTGTCATGACCGCCATGCTGCTCGGCCACTGGTATCTCAACACCCCCACCGCTTCCGGCAAGCCGCTGGAGTTCGTGACCACGCTCACCATCGCCGCGCTGGCGCTGGAGTTCGTGATCCTGCCGTTCATCGGCCCCGCCACCATCCACGCCACCGTGCAGAAGGTCGCCATCGGGCCAGGCACGGTCATCCAGCCTGGCGCTGGCGGCGTCTCCGTCAGCACACCGACAGCCACCACGGGACAGGGCCAGAGCGGGCAGAACGGCCAGCCGGCCACGACTCCCCGCGAAGCGCCGATCACCAATACCGCGCTGGTGGCGTTGGAGTACATCCTGGGCTTCCTCGCCCCGCTCGTTCTGGCGGGTGTGGCGCTCTACCTGACGCGCGGGCGCTCGTTCCAGTCCGCGACAGGCATGTTATACCTCTGCGTCTCCTTCATTTTCCTCGGCGAGATCCTGGCGCGGGGGCTGCTGCTCTTCCCCATTTTCAGCTAGCCGCCTGCCCCCTCCCGGCCTTGAAAGGCCGGGGCACGGGGACGGCGCCATAAATGGCGTTTTCCGCTCGCCTCGTGCGCCGGCCATTCATGGCCGCGACTGTAGCTCTATCCTATGCTCCGGCCATTCATGGCCGCGCCCTGGCTCCATCCCGCGTTCCGGCCATGAATGGCCGCAGCCTTGCGGGTTAGCCTCGCGCAGGTTGAAGATCGCCGCCAAATATCGCATACCATGTGGACAGGGGAGGGGATACGTTCCCTCCGCGTGCCATGACATTGGCGCGCTGTCTCTCAGGGCCACCTTGCGAGCGTGTAATGGCGTTTGGCAGGGCGCGTGGCCGCGCGGAAAGGACACAGATCTATGGCGAGCACGTCGGGGGTCAATCCACGCATCTTCGGCGCATATGACGTGCGCGGCGTCTATCCCACCGACCTGAATGAGGACGTCGCTTACCGCATTGGACGGGCGTTCGCGCAATATCTCGGCGTCAGCCCAATCGCGGTCGGGCGCGACATGCGCCTCAGCTCGCCCGCGCTCGCCCAGGCGTTCATCCAGGGGATTACCGATCAAGGCGCCGATGCGATAGACTTGGGCCTGACGACGACCGACGAGCTCTATTTCGCGGTCGGCAAATATAGCTACCCCGCCGGAGCCATGATCACCGCGTCGCACAATCCCAAGCAGTACAACGGCATCAAGATGTGCCGGGCAAATGCCGTCGCCATCAGCTCTGAGACCGGCGGCTTCGCTATCCGCGACATCGCCGTCTCAGGCCAGTTCGCCGAGCCCACGCGTAAGGGCGAGGTCACGGCGCGCGATGTCAGCGACGCCTACGTCGAGCACTGCCTCTCCTTCATTGATGTCGCCAACGTCAAGCCCTTCACGGTCGCGGTGGATGCGGGCAATGGCATGGCGGGCATGATGCTACCGCGCGTCTTCGCGAAACTGCCCTGCGAGCTGATCCCGCTCTACTTCGAGCTGGACGGCACGTTTCCGAACCACCCCGCCAGCCCCATCGAGCCGGAGAACACCGAGGACCTCCGCCGCATCGTGCCAGAACGCGGCTGCGACATGGGTGTGGCATTCGACGGCGACGCCGACCGCATGTTCCTGATTGATGAGCATGGGCGGCTGCTTGGCGGCGATATGGTCACCGCCCTGGTCGCGCATAGTCTGCTGCAGAAGCATAAGGGAGCGACGATTCTCTACAACCTGATTTGCTCGCGGTCCGTACCAGAGTTGATCGAGCGGGATGGAGGCCGCGCTGTGCGCACGCGGGTTGGCCACTCCTTCATCAAGGCGCAGATGCGCGAGGAGAACGCGATCTTCGGTGGCGAGCACTCTGGGCACTTCTACTTCCGCGACAACTGGTACGCTGACTCCGGCCTGATCGCGTTCCTGATCGTGCTGGAGCTGGTGAGTCTCAGCGGCAAGACAGTTTCGCAGTTGGTCGCGGAGGTGGATTCCCGATTCCGCAGCGGGGAGGTCAATAGCGAGACACACGACCAGCGAGGGCGCCTTGAGACTATCGAGCGCACATACGCGGCCCAGGGCGCCAAGATCGACCACCTGGATGGCGTGACCATCGCGTTTCCCACCTGGTGGGCCAACGTGCGCCCGTCCAACACGGAGCCGCTGCTACGGCTGAATGTGGAGGCGGACACGCAGGAAGAGATGGAGCGGCGTCGCGCTGAACTGCTGGCAATCATCCGGCAGTAGCGCCGACCGTACGGCGCGTGAACGCGCGCTGAACGCCAGGGTAGGCGCCTTGGCGCGAGGAACAGGCACGAACAGGCTTTACGAGGAGGCATGGCCGTGGGTGTGCTCTCACGTTTCACAACCTATGTCAAGTCGCTCTTCAGCGCGATTCTCGACCGGGCTGAAGACCCTGGCATGACGCTCGATTACTCCTACCAGAAACAGCTCGAGCAACTCCAGAACCTGCGCAAAAGCATTGCCGATGTGGTAACCAGCGAGAAGCGCCTGGAGCTCCAGAAGGCGCAGTTGACCGCGAAGATGGCGACCTACGATGACGCCGCGCGGCAGGCGTTACAGGGCGGCAACGAGGAGCTGGCGCGCGCCGCGCTGCAGCGCAGGCAGGATGTGCAGACGCAGATGGCGACCTTCGACGGCCAGATCGAGCAGTTGAAGGCGCAGCAGCAGAAGTTCGTTGACATGGAGCAGCGCCTCTCAGCCAAGGTCGAGGCCTTCCGCACGCAGAAGGAGATGGTCAAGACCCAGTACAGCGCCGCGCAGGCCCAGGTGCGCATCCAGGAGTCGGTGACGGGCATCTCCGAGGAGATGTCGGATGTCAACCTGGCAGTCGAGCGCGCGCAGGACAAGGTCTTGCAGATGCAGGCCCGCGCCAATGCGATGGATGAGCTGATGGGGCAGGGTACGCTCCAGGAGATCGGGGCGCCGAGCGATCCCATCGAACGGCAGATCGCGGCGATGAAGACCAAGTCGGCGGTGGACGACGAGCTGGCGGCGCTCAAGGCGCAGATGCAGCTCCCAGCCGGCCAGGATCAGGCGCAGCTGCCACCGCCGAACGCGGCGCCTACTGAGACCCCGCAGCAATAGCGCGAGTCTCGGCGCAATCCACGCAGTGGTCTACAAGGGATGTGGGCAGGAAGGGAGCGAAGACCATGATCGTACGCATCCACATGGACGACCAGTACCGCCTGAGCGACGACGCCATCGCTGAGGTGGATAAGCTCGATGACCAGCTGATGCAGGCGCTCACCAATAACGACGAGCAGGCGTTCTCGGCAACGCTCAGTGAGTTGCTCGGCTACGTCCGCAAGAATGGCGCGAAGGTTCCAGTGGAGGAACTCGTCGCCTCCGACCTCATCTTCCCCTCGGAAGATGTGACACTGGACGAGGCCCGCGCTATCATGGAGAAGGCGGCCGCCGCCGGCCAGGTTACCGGCCAGGCCACCGCGGAGGCCTAGCGGTCGGAGATGCCACGGCGCGTGTCGGAGTTGGAGTATATCCGCCCGCCACGCGCCGCGCTATGCGCTCAATAGATTCCCTCTACGCGCCACATCAGGAGGTTCGTGCCGCCCGCTGCCGCGCAGCGGGTTTCCCTTCGGCGCCACTGGCAGGCAGCCCTTCGCCCCGTTTGCGCAGGCGGACATTTTTGAGAAAGAGTGTGATGATGAGCATAGCGACACCCACTCCCAAGGTAACCAGGAACGCCTGCTCAATGCTGGTAGCCAGCGCTTGGCGCGCGGCAAGCGGCAGTTGGATGGACCGTCCGCTGGTGGCCGAATGGACGACGATTGCGCCCAGCGCAGCCGTGCCTACCAGCGATCCCATCGCACGCAGATAGTTCATCGCCCCCGTCCCGGCCCCCAAACGCTCAATCGGGATGGCGTTTTGTCCGGCCACCGTGTAAATCGGCTGGAGCACGCCTATGCCCAGACCCACAACGATCATGTCCAGGGTGACCGTCCAGAGCGCGGTCGTCGTGTTCATACGGGTAAGCAAGAAGATCCCAGACAGCAGGATCAACGCACCTATCACCGCCAAGGCGTGATATCGCCCAACCTTCGTAATCACCTGGCCACCAATGACCGCGCTGATGGCGACTGGGATGAACAGAGGCGCGAGTCTCGCGCCGGAATTGGTCGCGGTCTGCCCCAGCACGCCTTGCAGAAACAAAGGCAGGTAGAAGATCATCGCGTAGATGACCATCCCGCCAGCCAGCGCGAGCAGCGCGCTGGCTGCGAACACCTGATTGCGGAAGAGATCAAGTGGTAGCAGCGGCTCCCGCACAACGCGCTCGATAAGAAGGAATGCCAGATAGAGGACTCCGGCGGCTATGAGCAGACCAACCGCCTGGGGCGACTCCCAGGGAGAGGCGGTTCCGCCCCAGGTCAGAGCCAGCAGGAGACAGACCGTAGCGGCAGCCGCGGTCAACGCGCCAGCGAAATCAATGCGGCGCACAGCGGCCCAGCCACGATAGGCGCTGCTGCGGACCGAGATTGTGGCAGGCAACCAGGCCATCAGGACCAGCAGCGCTAGGACGCCAATCGGGAGATTGACGTAGAAGACCCAACGCCAGGTCGTATGATCGGTAATCGCTCCGCCAATGGCTGGCCCGACGATCAGCGCCAGGGAAAGGACACAGACAAAAACGCCTTGCCAGCGACCGCGCTCCGCTGGGGGGAACAGATCGGCGACCAGCGTAAAGGCGAGCGTTTGCATCAAGCCAGCGCCTAGCCCTTGCAGCCCGCGAAACAGAATGAGCTGTGTCATTGTTTGGGCGACGCCGGAGAGGGCTGATCCCAGCAAGAAGAGCGTGATACCGGCCAGCAAGAAGCCTTTGCGCCCAAACTGGTCGGACAGCTTCCCCACGATGGGAACCACCGTGGTCGAGGTCAGCAGATAGGCCGTCACCACCCAGGAATACTGCGCAAAGCCATGCAGGTCGCCAGCGATTGTGGGCAACGCTGTGCCAACAATCGTCGCGTCGAGCGAGGAGAGCGTGAGGGCCAACAACAGGCCAGCGACAATCATGAGGATTATCCAGCCGCGCGGGCGAGGCGCGCCACCCAATGGGGCTTCCTTGGCAGTGAGATCGTCATCAGTCATGGGAGTCCTCCGCGAAGAGGCCTTCGCTCTCCGCCAGGGAGAGGATGGCAGCGAATGTCTCGATGAACATCGCCAGGTGGGCGTCGTCCATGCCACTCAAGATGGCGCGCATACGCTGTTGTCCCACGCGCTGACGCCCTAGCGACGCCTCGCCTGCTGGAGTCAGGCGCACCAGCGCCCGGCGGCGATCAGCCGGATCATCGGCTCGTACGGCCAGATGGGCCTGCACCAAGCGATCAACCAGCAGGCTGGCCGCCGATTGACCGATGTGCAAATGATCGGCAAGCTGCCCAATGGTTGCGGGAGCGATGTGGGCCAGGGCCAGGAGCAAGCGAATTTGGGCCATGCTGAGCCCGCGATCGGTCCAGTCCTGCGCCAGGCGAGTCAACATGGCCTGCACGAAGCTGCGCAAGAGCGTATGGGCCTGTTCCACTTGTTCATCATGGGTCATGGTTATCTCTCCTTTCTCAATATTATTGATATAGCCAATATTATGACATATGTCAATAGTAACGAGTTCATCAACATGGTAGGGCGATCGGACGCTTGATGACGGGGGGAGGAGAAGCAAGCGAACGTTCGCATCGCCGGAGATGGCCAGCACGGCAGAGACAGACCTGTTCAACGCATGTGACACATGTCCAGCACGGTACAGACATGCGTCACAGAGCATGCTGGAAGCGTATAATCGAGGGGCATTATAGATAAGAGGTGTGTAGCGTATGGATCACGTAGACATCGCCGAGGAAACGCTCGCGGCGTTCAAACTGGGGTACTACACAAACGCCGATGGCGCGCGCGTGGATCTTGCCGCGCCGCTTGCGGCTTGTCTCGACGCGACGCAGGAGTATGACCCAGATGAAATGGCGCGCATCCGCGATCAGGTGTTGGCGCGCCAGGAGAGCGCAGCGACCACATTCGCCGTGGAGCGTGAGACGACACTCCAGGGTTCGGCGCGGCTGGTGGCGAGTGGGCGCTACCAGCGAATCGGCGTTCTGAACTTCGCCTCAGCCCGGCGCCCCGGCGGCGGCTTCCTCGGCGGCGCGCGTGCCCAAGAAGAGAGCCTCGCTCGCAGCTCTGGACTCTATTTCAGTCTGCTCAAATGCCCCACGTATTACGCGTTCCATCGCGCGCAGGACACCAGCCTCTATTCGGACCGCATGATCTACAGCCCATATTGTCCCGTCATACGCGATGACGAGGGAAACTGGCTGCCGCGGCCCTTTGCCGTTGATTTCATCACCAGCGCCGCGCCCAACGCCGGAGCGGTAATGCGGAACGAGCCACACAACCGCACGCAAATCGCGCTGACTCTCGCCGAGCGCGCCAGCAAGGTCCTCGCATTGGCCGCGCATTGGGGCTGCGACGCGCTGACGCTCGGCGCGTGGGGCTGCGGGGTCTTCCAGAACGATCCCGCGATCGTCGCCAGCGTCTTTCATGACCTGCTGCGTCCGGATGGCCTGTATGGTCGCTATTTCCAGCACGTCCTGTTCGCGATCTACACCACCACGCGCGAGCAGACCAACTACTACGCCTTCGTCGAGCAGTTCGCCAGTCTCCTATGATCTCGCGCCTGGCGGCGTCTATCCGCGCAGCCGCTGCTTGACTGCGCGCTCCGCCTCGCGCTCCGCCTCGCGCTCGCGGATCGTGTCCCGCTTGTCGTACTGCTTCTTGCCGCGGCACAGGCCCAGCAGCACCTTGACGCGGTTGTGACTGAAATACAGACGCAGCGGAATCAACGTCAGGCCTTTCGCCTGGACTTTGCCCACCAGCCGGTCAATCTCGCGGCGGTGCAGCAGCAGTTTGCGGGGCCGCAGGGGATCGTGGTGAATCAACCCTTGCTCGTACCGGGCGATGTTCATTCCCTCGATCCAAACCTCGCCATCCTTCACCCGCGCATAGGCGCCGCGCAGGTTGACATGCCCCGCCCGGATGGACTTGACTTCCGTGCCCACCAGCGCCATCCCGGCCTCGAACGTCTCATCCACGAAATAGTCGTGGTACGCCTGCCGGTTGACGCTGATGGCTTTGGACTCTTCCGCCACGACGATCCGCTCCCGCTCCACCTCGCTGGCGTCACCGCACACATCCATATAGGACAGGGAGGGCCAGCATGCGTTATGATTTGAACATGAATTGGCTGGCGCGTGGACGCTATGATGCCATGGTACACATAGCGCTCGCCGCCTTGCAATTTATGTGCAAAGGGTATACAAAGACGATTGGGTCTCCAGTGCGGGTCGTTGCGCAGAGCGGCTCACAGTGGGGACCCGCCCATCATACCCCTGGGCGGCGCGTCACGGCAAGCTGGAACGGCGGGCAGTGAGCGCTGCGCATGGGGCGGAAGGCCTCTCGCATGTTCTACCGGCTCGGGCAGGTGATGATTCGCCTGCGCTATTGGGTCATCGGCGCCTGGCTGCTGGCGGCTCTCGCGGGTCTCCCCTTCGCCCCGCGCATCGCCGAAGCGCTCTCTCCCGGAGGCTTCTCCAGCTCCGGCATGGAGTCTCAGCAGGCGATAGACGCGCTCCAGTCCGGCCTTCATACCAGCTTTACCAACGTGCTGGTGATCTATTCCAGCAAGACCCTCACCGCCGATGATCCGCGCTTCATCGCCCAGGCGACCGCCGCGACCGCGAAGCTGAACGGCTGGCCGGAGGTCACGCAGGTCATCCCGTTCACCGTAGACCCGTCGCAGGTCTCGCGCGACCGGCATACCGCGTTCACCACCGTCTTTCTCCAGCCCCGGCCCGACAGCGCGCCCAGCGTGCTGCCCGAGCTCCAGGCGCGGGTGGCCACGCAACAGCCCGACCTGTCCGTCACGATCGGCGGCGGTCCGGTCTTCTATAATGACATCCAGCGGGTGAGCGAGGCCGACCTGCGCCGGGCCGAGCTATTGGCCTTCCCCTTCGCGCTGCTGGCGCTTCTGCTGGTGTTCCGCTCGGTGGTTGCCGCCGCGCTGCCCGCTATCGTCGGCGGCGCTAGCGTCGTCGTCGCGCTCGCCCTACTCTATGAGATCGCGCTGCATACGCCCATCTCGATCTTCGCGCTCAACATCACAACGCTCTTCGGCCTTGGCCTGGGCGTGGACTACTCGCTCTTCATGGTCAGCCGCTTCCGTGAGGAGCTGCGGCATGGGCGGGCGGCGCCGGATGCGCTGGCGACGACAATGGCCACCGCTGGGCGCGCGGTCTTCTTCTCTGGCCTGACCGTCTCGATCGGGCTGCTGGGGCTGGTGATCTTCCCAATCAACATGCTGCGCTCGGTCGGCCTGGGTGGTATGCTGACCGTCGCCTTCTCGATCATGGCGGCGGTCACGCTGCTGCCGGCGATGCTGGCCGTGCTGGGCGAGCGCGTCAACTGGCTGCCCGTGCGCCTGCCCCGCTTCGGGCGCGCCGCGGCGCGCCCGGCCTACAGTGAGGAGCATGGCTTCTGGCATCGCCTCTCTCTGTGGGTCATGCGCCGCCCCGTCATCACCCTCATCCCCACGCTCACCTTCCTGCTATTGCTCGGCATCCCCTTCCTGAACGCGCGCCTGGCCGCACCCGACGCCAGCATCCTTCCGCAGTCGGTCAAGTCGCGGGCGGCGTTCGACGTCCTCCAGACGCAATTCGCACAGAGCGAGACGACGCCCATCGTGCTGGCGGTGGAGACGCAGGATAGCCCGCTCGCGCCCGCCACCCTCACCGCGCTGGACCAGTACGTGCGGCGCATCGAGGCTGACGCGCGGGTCGCGCGCGTCAGCAGCATCGTCTCGCTCGATCCGCGCCTGACGCTGGCGCAATACCAATTGATGTACGCCAACCCGACGATCATCGCCGATCCCTACATTACCCGCACGCTCAGCGCGATGGTTGGCGACCACATCACCATGGTCCAGGTCTACAGCAAGTATGGTATGCTGGACACTCGCTCTGAATCGCTGGTTCAGGCCATCCGGGGAACGCCGCCGCCAGCGGGCCTACATGTGCTGGTGGATGGTGGGACCGCTGGGATCATTGACTACGTCAATACGCTCTATGGCGCGTTCCCCTGGGCGCTGCTGCTAGTCGCGCTGATTACCTACGTCGCACTGGCGCTGCTCTTCCGCTCGCTCGTCCTGCCGCTCAAGGCATTGATCATGAACATGCTTTCGATCGTCGCCAGCTACGGCGCGCTGGTCTACATCTTCCAGGAAGGCCACCTCAGCGGACTGCTCAACTTCACGCCGCTCGGCTACGTCGAGGCGAGCTCGCCAATCCTGATGTTCTGCGCGCTCTTTGGGCTCTCGATGGACTACGAAGTCTTCCTGCTCTCGCGCATCCGCGAGGCCCATGAGCAGACCCATGACAACACCAAGAGCGTGGCGCTTGGCCTAGAGCGCAGCGGCGGCATCATCACCAGCGCGGCGGCGGTCGTCATCATCGTCAGCGCGGCGTTCGTCTCCGCCGATATGGTGATCGTCAAGGCGCTCGGCGTCGGTATGGCGCTGGCGGTCCTGCTCGACGCCACGCTCGTGCGCGGGCTGCTGGCCCCCGCGACGATGCGCCTCTTAGGTGAGCTGAACTGGTGGTGGCCCAGGTGGCTCGACCGCCTGCTGCCCGCCTCTAGCGCTAAGACTCCTGAGAGCGTGGCGGCGCGTGAAACGCATCTCCCTGAAGACGTGGCGTTGCCGGGCGGAGGCGCGCGATGAGCCACGATACACGCCGCGCCGGGCGGAGCGCCATGAACAAGCCAACCCATCGCACGCTTGCGCTTATCGCGCTCGTCGCACTGGCGGCGCTGCTGGCGGCCTGCGGCGCGCCAGGCACGATCCAGAGCGGCGGCTCGCTGCCGCAGGTCCCCGCCGCCGCGCCCACGCAGCCGCCGCTGCCGCCCGTCGCCTTCCCGCAGGACGAAGCGCCGCATCTGAACCTCACCGAGTGGTGGTACTACACGGGCCACCTGCAGGGCGCTGACACGCAGGGCAAGGCGCACACTTATGGCTTCGAGCTGACCTTCTTCCAGACATTGCGCGGCCAGCTCCCGCCCTATTACGCCGCGCACTTCGCGATCAGCGACATCACCGCTGGTCAGTTCCACTTTGCCGAGCGCGCGGGCTTCGGGTCGCTATCCGCTATCCCGGCCCCCGGCTCAACGAATGGCTTCAACCTCGCGCTCGGAGGCTGGACGATGCGCGGACTCGGCGGCCACGACACGCTCTCCGCGACGATGGACGGCTACAGCCTCCAGGTGTCGCTCGCGGATGAGCTGCCGCACGCCGTCCTGCATAACAAGAACGGCGTCATCACCTATGGCCCTGCCGGATACTCGTACTACTACTCCCGCCCACTGATGGCCGCTCACGGCGCCGTGACCGACCATGGCTCGGCGGTCCAGGTGACCGGCCAGGCGTGGATGGACCACCAGTGGGGCGACTTCCTCTCGCTGGCGGACTCTGGCTGGGACTGGTACAGCATCCAGCTCTCCAACCACACCGAATACATGCTCTACATCATCCGCGACGCGCAGAAGCGCCCCATCGGGGCTTTCGGCACAGCCGTCGGGCCGGACGGCGCAGCCAGCGAGATTCCATCGAGCGCCATCCAGATCCAGGCCACCGGAACATGGACCAGCCCCGTCACAGGCGGCGTCTATCCCTCCGGCTGGACAGTCGCGCTACCCACGGAGGGCATAACGCTGACCCTCACTCCGCTGCTCAAAGATCAAGAACTGGTCACCGCCCGCTCGACCGGGCTCGCCTACTGGGAGGGCGCCGTCGCGATCAAAGGCCAGCAGGCGGGCAAGCCGCTGTCGGGGGAAGGCTACGTCGAGCTGACCGGCTACGCCAGCATCCCGGCCTCCACCCAAGGCTCCCCGACTCCGTAGCAAGTGAGCCAAACGAGCGGCAAGAGCGCGCGGCGCGTTGACATCCATACCCGCCGCGCGCTATACTGCCCAGTGCGTATGCGATAACTAACGCGCGCATGGTGGCTGTAGCTCAATTGGCAGAGCGCCAGATTGTGGCTCTGGAGGTTGCGGGTTCGAGACCCGTCAGTCACCCCAAATCATCCCTCCTCGCGGGACGGTAGCCGCCAGGATGCGGCGCCATGACCTCCGCTACGTCCCATACAATAGCGTCGGCAGGCCACATGGGCGTGTCATACGTCTACGCTAGTTCCAAGTCCATATACCCCGTCTAACAAGAAGAAGCAAGCATGTATAAGGTAATGTATCGGGGACAAGCAATCGGGGCATCGCGCCTCCAGAAGGCGGATAGAGGGATGGCCATCGCCTTCGGAGCGTTCGAGCCACTGCCAGCCTATGAATCCGTGCGGACGATCTTCCATCTGTTCATGGACGCGAAAGGTGACAGGGAGATGCTACGGCGCTACAGCCAGGAACGCGACGTGCTGACCCTAAGCCTCCAGACCGAGCAGGGCCAAGCATTCACGACCAACTGGGTCCACATCTATGACTACGATGACCTGGGCCGGGAACTCGAAGTCCAAACCGCCGACCCCGCATTTTGGGAGGACTCGCGCGCCAGCCAGTGAGCCCGCCCAATCTGGCTCACACCTCGATCTCCGCCACCGACTCGACGATGCGCGTGGGGCGGTAGGGGAAGTGGGGGACCATCTCGCGCGTGGTGACGCCGGTGAGCACGAGTGTTGTCTCCATGCCCGCCTCGGTCCCAGCGATAATATCTGTGTCCATGCGGTCGCCTATCATCACCGAGGTTTCGGAGTGGCCGCCGAGCGTGCGCAGCGCTGAGCGGAACATCAGTGGATTGGGCTTGCCGACATAGTAGGGACGCATACCCGTCGCTTCATGGATCAGCGCCGCTACCGCGCCCGTCGCCGGCACGAGTCCGCCCTCACCAGGGCCA
>DASTKI010000136.1:0-32194 GCA_035716045.1 Ktedonobacterales bacterium | reverse complement strand
GAGCGGCTACCTGGAGGATGGCAGCCTTGCCTCTGAGCTGATGATGCTGGAGCATCGCACCGCGCGCACACAGTACGTGCCATTCTGGGAGTGGGCGACCGCAAAGGACCTGCCACTGACGCACGAGACCCTGGCGCGCTTCCAGGCTGAACGGGAGCCGACGTCTCCGCCGCCGTGGCCGCCCGCGACCGCGCCCGCTCGGCAGAGCGCCCGCCCGCGCTGATAGCGCTCGCATTGGGCAAGTAACGCCCGGCCCCAACCTGTTTGGAGCATCACGCCATGACGGCTAATACGACCACGGATACATGCGCCACAACACCTGGCGGCGGCCATCCTCCGCAACGGTCGCCTCGCTTGGCCTGGCTCGCGCGTGGGCGCGAGGCGCTGATCGCCGCCGGGCTCTTCCTGCTCGCCTTCGCGCTGCGCCTGGGGCTGGCCGCCCACGGCTGGCCATATCTCAACAGCGACGAAGCGACCATCGGGCTGATGAGCGTGGATATTTGGCGCAGCGGCGCGCGCCCCATCTTCTCCTATGGCCAGAACTATATTGGCGCTCTCCAGGCCTATCTCGCGGCCCCATTCTTCGCACTCCTCAACGGCGACCCGCTGGCGCTGCGCCTGGCGACGCTCCTCCAGACCATGCTCTTCCTGCTGGTCATGTACGCCCTCGCGCGGCGCATCTTCAACCCCGGCATCGCGCTGTTCACGCTGGCGCTGCTCGCCCTCGGCTCAGATTACGCGCTCAAGCATGAGCTCCAGGCGGGCGCGGGCGCGCAGGATACGCTGCTGTTCGGCGCGCTGGTAGTCTGGCTATCCGTCCTGCGGCTCCGTGGCGGCTGGAAGCCCGGCGCGCGGCTGGCGCTCGACGCGGGTCTCGGGCTGGCGGTTGGGCTGGGACTATGGGGCGATTTCCTCTTCCTGCCGTATGTCTTCGCCGCCGCGCTCGCGCTGGGCTATACCGCGGTACGCGCGCTGTACGCCGCGCGTAGGAAGCGCCGCGCTTGGCCCGCCTTCGGGTGGCTGGCGCTCGATGTAGCTGTTTTGGCTGGTATGGCGGTCGTGGGCGCGGCGCCGCTGCTGAGCGCCAACATCGCCAGTGGCGGCGCGACACTCCAGAATGTCGCCCACATCGCTGGGACGCCTGGCTCCAACTCGTGGGTTGGCGCGGTGGGCGCGCTAGGCAAGCAGCTTGCCAAACAGATCGGCGCGACCGCGCTGGTGGGGCTGCCCAACGCGCTGGGCAGCGAGCTGGTGTGCCACGGATGCGCCATCTGGCCGGCGCAGAGGAGCGTGGTCACAGTCTCGCAGGCCGCGCGCGCCGTGGCCATCTCGGCGCCGTTCACGCTCGTCGCAGTGGGCCTCTGGCTGGCCTCGGCGCTGCCGCTGGCCCGGGACGCGCGACGCGCCCTGGCGCATGCGATGAGGGCGCCATTCCCACGGTGGCAGGGCCGGCTGCTCGCCCTGCCGACGCCCGATGCGCGCTGGTGGGGAAGGTTCATGCTGGTTACAGGCAGCGCCCTGACCCTCCTGCAATACATGGCGAGCGCGGCGTCATACACCTTCCCGACCTTCACCAACCGCTACCTGATCGGCGTCTATATCGCCGCGCCGCTGGTCGTCGCGCCGCTCTATGGCGCGCTGGCGTCGGTGTGGCGCGCGGGGCGCGCGCACCCCACGCCAGGGTGGCGCGCCGTGACGGGAACGGCGCTGCTGGCGCTCATTCTGGGGCTCAGTGGGGCGGGCGCCGCGCACTGCGCCGCGCTGGCGGGCGACACCACGATGTATGGCGACCCAATCAGCGCCCGTGACGCGCGGCTGGTGGCGTTCCTCCAGACGCATCGCGCGACGAGCTTCTACACCGGCTACTGGACCTGCGGGCGGCTGATTCTGGCGTCGCAAGAGCGCCTCAACTGCTCTGTGGTCAGCGAGCATGACGCCTTCACACCAGGCTTCAACCGCTATCCGCCCGCCGTGCGCGCCGTAGCCGAGTCGGCGCACCCCGCGTGGGTCTTCAACATGCGCGCGCTCGACGTAGACGCTAGCGTTCCCCAGCAGGTCGCGGCTTGCGTGCGCTCAGGCGCGCCGCGCTGCGCGGGCTATGCCTCCGCGACCGTTGAGGGCTACCTGATCTACTACTACACTGGCTGAGCCGCCTTCTATCCGCGCGCCCGGGGTTGAAATGTCGCCCGCCAGGCGTCGTCATCGGTCGCGGGGCCTTCATGGATGAAGCGCAGCAGGTCCAGCAGGCGCGTCGCGGGCCGCTCGGCCCATGACTGCTCAGGCGCTGGGCCACGCGGCAACTGCCGCAGCGCCAGCGCGAGGTTGTGCCACATGACGCGCGCCTCCAGCCCATCCAGCGCGCAGCTGGGGCACGCCTCGCGGTAGCTCTGGACCGCCCAGGGAGCGGCGCGCGGCGGCATACCAATGAAGTCACGCGCCGGGTCACCCCAGCGCGCGTCGCCCCAGTCAATCAACGCGACGAACGAGAGCGTCTCCGGCTGAACCATGATGTTGGTGGCCTGCGTGTCGGCGTGCAGGAGGCGCGGCGTGACATCCGCCAGCGCCGCTGGGGCCAGCCGCTCCAGCCAGCCATCGAGCCAGCGCGCTTCCGTCGCGGTGATATAGCCCTCGCGCGCCAAACGCTCCGCCCACTCGCGCGGGTCAGGCGGATCGTCCAGCTCCAGCTCCGCCGCCCGCCCGCGACGCTCGGTAGTCATATGCAACCGCGCCAGCTCACGTCCTAGCGCACGCCACGCCTCCGCCGCTAGCGCCGGGTCGTCGCATGCCGCGCCCAGCGCCAGGCCCGGCGCGCGCTCATAGAGTGTGTAGGGGACTGGGAGCAGGTCACGCGCGTCGTCAAAAGCTAGTAATCTGGGCGTGCGTAGGCCGATCGCATAGGCGATTGGCGCGGCGATTGCCTCGTGATACGCCGTCTGGATGAATCGCGGGCGATCGCGAGGGACCCGCAGGACCACCTCCTCGCCCAGGAGATAGATCGTGTTGGTGATGCCGAACGAGGGAAGCTGTCGCGCCAGAGCGTCGGGCAGACCATTCCGGACGCGAATGGCGGCGAGCGCCTCAGCGGGCGCTGGAACAGGGTCAGGCAGTCGCATAGACTCGCAAGCTCCTCATCAACGTGGTCGAGCGGCGGCGCTTCGATGATGTGAGGAGCGATTCGCGGCGCGCGGGCGTATAGCTCGGCTAAGGCGTATCGAGTCGTCAGGAGCCAGCGCGTGGCGCGCTAGTGGGCGGCGTCTCGCCAGGCGGAGTGGAGAATCGGCATGTAGGGCGAGGAGGCGCCGCGTACGAATCGGTCCTTCATGATGTCGCCTCCTTCGATCTTTCAAGGCGCCAGTCGGTAGAACGGGTGTTGCGCTGGCCAGCGAGCAGGGCGCAAACTCGTTCATAAGTATACAATCGTGACTCAGCGCTCGCAAACTGTGACGCACGCGATAGCCGCGCGCCGCTTCATTGGATATGCTTGCGCTGATCGAACTCTCCGCGCCGCATACGGGGGCGCTGGAGGCACAGAGGGGAAACGGTATGCGGACTCATTGGTGGAATTCGCTCTCGTTGGCGCCGCGCACGGGATCTCGCTCATTCCGCTCGCGCGTGGCGCCTGGCGTCGGGATGGTGGTCGCGCTGCTGGCGCTAGCGGCCTGTGGGTCGCCCACGGTTGGCCCGTCACCCACGGCCACCGCGACGATGGCGGCTCCTACGGCGACCCGAACCGTGGCGCCAACGGCCACGACCGGCGGGCCGTATCACGTGCTCGTCTACTTCTCGAAGAAGCCCGATTCGCTCAACGATCCATCGAAGGTCTTCCCGGTGGACCGCTACTCACCCACGCTGGGCGTAGCGACCTACGCCATCAACCAACTCATCGCCGGGCCAACAGCAGCCGAGTCGGGCTCCGGCTATTGGAGCGAGATTCACGGGAAGCTGAGCGGCTCATCGAACTGCGGCGGAGCCGACTTCAAGATCACGCTCGACCACAAGGGCGCGACGCCTGCCACTGGCTACGCGACGCTGCAATTCTGTCGCGCGACCAGCCTGCCAGGCGATCTTTCTGGTTCTTACATCAGATCCGAGATTACCACCACCCTGAAGCAGTTCTCCAACATCAAGAATGTGGTGATCCTGGATGCGCAAGGCGGTTGCTTTGACGATCTGAGCGGGCAGAATCTATGCCTCAAGTGATCTCGCGGGCCGAGGCGCTTCGCCTGTCGCTACAATTCATCCGCGGCGGAGAGTCAAGCCAGAGTGGCGAGCGGCGAACAAAGTCGCTCTGTCGCGCGTCTACACAGGTGAGGGAAAGTGATTGGCGCTTTTCCTCATCTGGACGGACTGTGGCGGCGGCACGTGTGATGGCGCCTCAGGGGGGACTAGGGACAACTCATGGATGGTGAAGGACATGGAGGGTTAGGACTGGCGGACTCTGGCTCATATGCGAAGCCGGACACGACATCGGATTCAGTCCAAGATGGTTTAGATCCGGCGCGGACGACGCCACTCGGCGTGGACGCGTCGCCTAGCGATCTCGGCGATGAGCCAACCCTTCGCGCGCTCCGGGCGCGGGCGCTCATATGGTCTGGGCCTATCAGTAACGTCTGGGCGCGAATCAAGCGGCGACCTGCTCTTAGAGAATGGAGCCGCCGCCGCATCGCGCTGCTCGTCTCACTAGCCCTGCTGCTGACCCTGGCGCTGCCCAGCGTCCTGGCCATCAGCTCAGCTCTCAATGAGTATCAGAGCTTGAAAGCGCTGGGTGAAGATGGCCTCGCCCATCTGACCGCCGTCAAGGCCGACCTGCTCGGGCAGTCCGGAGATAGCTCAGGCGGCCTGCTCAACGGCGACGGAACCTCTCTTCCTGGATCGAGTACGCTAGCCGAGATTCAGGCGCTACTGGCGGCGCCTGGCCCGGATGTCATCAACCCCGTCTATACCTATCTCGCCCAACGCCAGAGCGGAACCTATTATCCACTCGAGGTGACGGTGCGCCCCGCGAAAGGCGTCGCCTCCGAAGGGAAGAAACCCGCCACATGGAAGACGACGGTGGGCGAAAACACCTACTTCGCGGTGGGCGGCGCGCCCAAGCCAGCGGCTACCCCCACAGCTACCGCCCCGGCAGCTACAGCCACCGCGACACCCGCGGCGACGGCTACCGCTGGGACCAGCTCCACGAGTTCCGGTGGACTGACTAGTCGCCTGCCCGATCAGGCGCATATCGCACTCGCCCGCAAAGACCTGCTGGCCGCTGAAAACGACTTCAATACACTTGGCGCGCGGCTGGCGCATCCTGACTGGGTGCTGTCGCTGGCCGCCGTGCTCCCTGCTGGCGCGACGAGTCTGGCCGACGTGCGCGCGCTCGCGCGCGTCGGGGTAGACGCGGCCAGCGCGGGTGTCGTGATGCTCGACGCCGCTACGCCGCTACTCCTGCGGCTACATGGGGCGTCCTCGCTGCTGTCCAGCAAGAAGCAGCTCATCACACAGGCCGATATCAGCGCGCTGGTGAACGGCCTGACGGTCGTGAGCGCGAAGGTGAATGATATCGTTGCGCAGCTCAAGACCGTGAATGTGGACACGCTGCCGCTGAACGCGCGGCAGAAGGCGCTCTTCGCCCAATTCATGCCTCTGCTGCCACAGGTGAAGACCCTCGCTGACGAGGCCGTCCCGCTACTGACAACCTTCGGCTGGATCATCGGCGCCGATAAGACGCGCCACTTCCTGGTGCAGACGTTGGACCGGGGCGAGCTACGCGCCTCCGGTGGCTTCACCGGGCAGTACGCCGCGCTGACGCTGACCGGTGGCAAGATGGGGCCGCTGGCGTTGCAGGACGTCAACTGCCTGGACTACCTGACCGGCTGCCTCTCGAATGGCTGGATCTTTGGTCGCCGCCCGCCCGCGCCCTACAACACCTGGTGGCCGTTCGCCAACTGGGGCCTGCGCGACTCCAACCTCTCCGCCGACTTCCCGACCAACGCGCGCCTGGTGCTCAGCGTGTACCAGCATGAGAGCGGGCAGAAGATGGACGGGTTGATTGACATCTCACCGCTGGTGATCGAGGACGTGTTGCGCGTGACGGGGCCCATCAAGGTGCCACTCTACAACGAGACGATTACGGCGACGAATCTGGAAGTCAAGCTGCACTACTATCAGCAGGACCCAGCGGCGATCGCGAAGGAGAAGAAGCTCTCGGGTGGCGGGCGCAAATCATTCACCCAGCTCGTCGGCCAACTCCTGCTGGAGCGCGTCAAGGCGCTCCCACTGAGCATGATGGCGCCGCTGGCGACACAGATGCTCACCGACATGCGCTCCAAGAACCTGGAGGTCTACTTTACGGATCCGGCCGCCCAGGCGCTGCTCAGCAAGTACTCGCTCGACGGCGCGGTGAATACCGCGCCCGGCGTGGACGGCTATCTGCTCGTGCAATCCAATGTCAGCGTCTCGAAGGCGACGACCTTCATCACGGTCACGCAGAAGGACGACGTCACACTCGACAAAAAGGGCGGCGCGACGCACCATCTGACGCTGACCTTCCACGGGAACTACACCTACACTCAGGTGTGGGGCTACCTGACCTACCGGAACTACCTGCGCATCTACGTTCCACCGCATTCCAAGCTGCTCGATGGCGACGGCTTCGATTCGGGAACGCCAATGTGCTGGCCGGCCTCGGCTGGCAAAGCGCCGTCCAAGTACAAGACGCTGCCCGCCTGCTCTGGGAATCCGTACCCGAACGATGAGATGGTCTGCCCTTCCGGCGACTACGCCCCTGGGTCGCGCGCACCCGATGTGTTCGGCTCTGACGGCTACAATCAGTGGCCGGTGGACGCCCCTGGCGGCCCGACGAACACCACCAGTGACCTGGCGAACCGCGCCATGTACGCTGGCTATATCTTCGTTCCCAATGGCTGCACGGCGACCGTCACGCTCTCCTGGTATACGCCGGGAGTCGCGCCCAAAGCGTGACCGTGGGTCTTCCTGAGCGCGCAAAGACGCGGCGTCCCGTATCTGGGGCGTCGCGTCTTTGCGCGCTTCCTCGCTATGAGCCCGAACGCCTCTTGTTCCGTTATATACTATGCCCAAACAAGCGGCGCTCGCGGCCTACATCCGAAAGGGAGAGTACGACCGATGCGACATCGCGACACGCACTATTTCCTCTGGTTCATCTTCTTTGGCGTTATCTCAGGCCTCATCCACTATGTTGGTAGCAAGGGCTTCGATCCCGAATCCACCTGGCTGGCGGTCAGCGGCCTGCTGGGTATGCTGCTGGGCGCGAAGTGGATCGCTGGTGGTGGCCTGTCGCGCTGGTATGACTTCATCATTGGCGTAATCTTTGTCATCGCCGGCGCGGTCGGCATCGCCGCCGGATTCCACATCAACCTCGTAAGCGGCACAGCCTTGGGTGGGCTTGTCACCAAAGATACCCTGCTCGGGATGAGCCTGGGCGTGCTGCCTTCTCTGGTGCATGCCGTACTGGGGATCACATCGCTCAATCACGCAATTCAGAACAAGTGATCCGCGCTCCCCACATATAAGCCCGGCGCCGGTGGCAATGATTTGTCCGGCGCCGGGCTTGCATCGCTTCATCGCATACACAGCCACGCATGGCCACGCGCTTGCCTTAGGGGAGGCGCGGCCCGCGGCTGCGCGATGGGAAGGAGCGGGCATACTATGCGGACGCTTGGCATGATTTCAGGCATCCTCGCCAGCGTCGTGGCGGTGATCGTGGACTTTCTCTACTCGTTCTTCCACGTGTTGGGGCGAGTGACCGGCATCACCAATGACTCATCCCACTTCTGGTGGGGCTTGCTCGTGACGCTGATTGGCTTCGTCGGGTCGCTGCTCTCGATTGGATCGCCGGTGCTGGCGGCGATTCTCATGCTGATCGCGGGCGTCGCCTTCTTCTGGCTCGTCGGCTGGTGGGCGATCTTCGCGTCGGTGTTCTTCTTCATCGGCGCGGCGCTGGTGATTCTCGACAGCCGTCGCGCGCCCACTACCACGGGCACGATAGGCTAGCCGCTCACGCGCTAGAAGAGCGAGAGTTGCTGCGGTGGCTGGTTGTCCTTGTCCTCATCTTCACCAGATGATGTGGACGGCTTCGCGGCCAGCTTGCCTTCAGCGGCCAGGCGGCGCGCCTCCGCTAGCGCGGCTGGGATCGCCTGGCGGAAGTCTTCCTCGACCGTCTGGCGCAGGGTCTGCTGATGCAGCGCCGCCGCAGGGTGATACATCGCCACGACGATGCGCCCGTCAATCAGCTTGGCCTTCCCATGAATCGCGCTGATCTTGGCGCCGGGGAAGAAGCGCGCCATGGAGAAGCGCCCCAGCGTGACGATCACCTTCGGGTTGATCGCCGCGATCTGGCGTGTGAGATAGTCGGAGCAGGCGGCGATTTCATTCGGCATGGGGTCGCGATTCTCTGGCGGGCGGTGCTTGACGACGTTCGCGATGAAGACGCTGGAGCGGTCAAGCCCGATGCTGGCGAGCAGCTCGTTCAAGAACTGCCCCGCGGGCCCGACGAACGGGCGGCCCTGCCGGTCCTCGTGGAATCCCGGCCCCTCGCCAATGAACAAGACCTCCGCCTCCGGGCTACCCTCACCTGGCACGCCATTCTTCGTCCCTTTGTAGAGATCGCACTTCGTGCAGACGCGTACCTCCGCCGCGATCTGGTCCAGAATCTCCTTTGCCGTCGCCGCCATCGCGCGCCCTCCAGTCACGTATTTCAGCCGAACTCGCTTGCTGCTTGTTTATTCCGCGCGCTCGCCTTCCTGCCGGAAGCGCCGCGCCCGCTTCATAATAGCGCATGATGGCGCTTTGGCGCCCGGCTGGCGAAAAATAGCTAGCGGGCGGCGGGTATCACACTCCACCGCCCGCTACAAGCGGACGCTGCTACTGGGCGGATGGGGAGGCGACCTGAGGCCAGCGCCGGGCCAGCGCCTCCAGCCTGCTCAGCTCCTCCCAATACAGCCGCCGCATCGTCGGCGCAACGAGCGGCGACAGCAGGCGCTCGATCGCGCCCGCAACGCCACGGCTGGCGGCCTGATCGGTCGTGATGAGGACGCGCGTCTGGCGACCGCCATCCACCGGCGTCAGGGTGAAGGCGGTGCGTGTCGGGCCGTCAATGTCCGACTCCACGAGGACGCGCCCAGGCTCTGGCGCGCTTACGATCTGGCGCATGTGGCGCTTCGTCCCAGCGATGCGAAAGGTGAACCGCATCACCGTCCCGGCGCCTTTGCCGCCGGACTCCACCTGAAAGTCGCTGAACGCTTGCGGCGGAGTGATATTGGGGTGTCCCTCGCGATAGTCGGTCAAGATGTCCCAGACCGTCTCGGGGCGGGCGTCCAGCGTCGCCTCCGCCTCGAAATGCATGCTCTGCGGGGATTGAGTTGACATGTGGCGCTTCTCCTGGTTGATGGTGTCGCCGTGGAACAGGCGTCTCTCGCCCTATCCTGTTGAAATGATAGCGCCAGGCGGCCCGCATGCCAGGTACGACGTCAGCGCCGCGCGATACCGGAATACCGCTAACAGCCATCGGGCGCCGGGAAATACTTCCCGGCGCCCGATGGATTCGCTCAGAATGGGGGTTCTTCGCCTATGCGCGGCCGTAGCTGCGCGGGCCACCACCACCCTGTGGGGGACGCCCGCCGGAGGGGCCGCGCCCACCGCCGCCAGGACCGCCAGGGCCGCCAGGGCCACGTCCGCGGTCGGGGTAGCCGCCGGAGTAGCCGCCACGCCCGCCGCCCGGGCCGCCGCGCCCACCTGGGCCGCCACGGCCGGGGCCGCGCTGCGCCCGCTCGGCTTCCAGCTCCTCAGCCGATGGCATCTCGCCGCTGAGGGCCGCGCGCCGCGAGAGGTTCACGCGGCCCTGCTGGTCTACCTCGATCACCATGACGGTGATCTCGTCGCCCACCTGCACGACCTCCTCTGGCCGGCTTACGAAGTAGTCGGCGAGGTTCGAAGTGCGGACGAGCCCTTCCTTGCCGGGCAGGATCTCGACAAAGGCGCCGAAATCCACCAGGCGGCGGACGACGCCGGTGTAGATCTTGCCAAGCTCCACCTCCTCGGTCAGGGCGCGCACAGCGTTCACCGCGCGCTCCATGCCCTCGGGACTGGTCGAGGCGATGTGGACGATGCCGTCTTCGTCAATGTCAATCTTCGCGCCAGTCTCGTCCTGAATGCGACGGATGGTCTTGCCGCCTGGGCCAATGACGACGCCGATCTTCTCCGGATTGATCTTGATGCTCTGGATGCGCGGCGCGTAGGGCGAAAGCTCCTCGCGCGGCTCCGGCAGCGCCTGAAGCATCTTGTCCATGATGAACATGCGGGCTTCGCGCGCCTGCTCCAGCGCCTGGACCAGCACCTCGGTCGTCAGGCCCTTCACCTTGATGTCCATCTGCAGGGCAGTGATGCCGTCCGCCGTGCCCGCGACCTTGAAGTCCATGTCGCCCATGGCGTCTTCGAGGCCCTGGATGTCGGTGAGCACCTTGTACTTGCCCGTGATCGCGTCGCCAGACTCGGTGATGAGGCCCATCGCCACGCCGGCCACCGGCGCCGCGATTGGCACACCTGCGTCCATTAGCGACAGCGTGCTGCCGCAGACCGACGCCATCGAAGTCGAGCCGTTGGAACTCAGAATCTCAGAGACCACGCGGATGGTATAGGGGAAGATGCTCTGTTCAGGGATTACCGCGAGCAACGCGCGCTCAGCCAGCGCGCCATGGCCAATCTCGCGGCGGCCCGGCCCACGCGAGGAGCGCGTCTCGCCGGTGCTGAACGAGGGGAAATTGTAGTGGTGGATGTAGCGCTTGCTCTCATCAACGTTCAGGCCTTCGATAGTCTGGCTCTCGCCTGGCGAGCCGAGCGTTACGATGCTGAGCGCCTGCGTCTGCCCGCGCGTGAAGAGCGCCGAGCCGTGCGTGCGCGGCAGCAAGCCCACCTCACAGCTGATCGGGCGGATGTCAGTCGGGCCGCGGCCATCGGGGCGCAGGTCTTTGTCAAGAATCTGCCCGCGCACGAACTTCTTCAGCTCGCTGTCGTAGAAGCCGCTGATCTCCTTCTGGCGGTCAGGATACTTCGCGCCCAGCTCGGTCATCATGCCGACCTGCACTTCAGCCAGGGCGGCCTCGCGCTCGGCTTTGATGGTCTTGTTGACGGCAGCGGCGAAGCGCGGCGCCACATAGTCATGCACGGCCTTCACCAACTCGGCGTCGGGCTCGGTGGCCGTGAAGGAGCGCTTGGGCTTGCCCGCCTTCTGTTGGAGGTCGAGCTGCGCCTTGATCAGCAGCTGGATCGCCTCATGCCCCTTGCGAATCGCCTCAATGATCGTCTCTTCGGGCAACTCTTTAGCGCCCGCCTCGACCATCACGACGGCGTCAGTCGTACCCGCGACTGTCAGGTCAAGCAGGCTGCCAACCAGCTCGGACTCGGTTGGATTGATCACAATCTGGTCGTTGACATAGCCCACGCGCACGGCGCCAACCGGACCGGCGAAGGGGATGTCAGAGAGGGTGAGCGCGGCGGAGGCGGCGGTGATGCCGATCACATCTGGGTCGTTCTCGCGGTCGGCGGAGAGCACGGTGATCACGACATGCACGTCGTTGCGATAGCCCTTGGGAAAGAGCGGGCGAATCGGGCGGTCGGTCAGGCGCGAGGCGAGAATCGAGTGCTCGGTCGGGCGCCCCTCGCGCTTGATGAAACCGCCAGGGATCTTGCCGACAGCATACATCCGCTCTTCAACGTCTACGGTGAGCGGGAAGAAATCTATACCCTCGCGCGGGTTGGCGGAGCCTGTGGCCGTGCCCAGCACGACCGTATCGCCATAGCGGACGATCACGGCGCCGCCAGCTTGCTCGGCCACGCGCCCTGTTTCGATACTGAAGACACGACCACCAATGGTCGTTTCACTGGTCTGAATTGCCATGACTACCTCCGAACGTCCCCTGGCGGCGGTTTCGCCGCACCAGGGGGGCGTCCATGCGAGTATGCCTGAGCTTCGCGCCTCACCGGGCGCGCGCTGTGACGCCCATACGCCACAGCCATTCCAGATCGCCCGCCTCCGCGAGCGCTGTTGTCGGTATCCGGGCGTCTGCCATCCGGCGCTTCCTCATCAAGGCCGAACGCGCGCATGCGCCAGGAGCAGTCCCCACGGTCGCCGCCACGTCGCCCGCGGGGTTCGCCGGATCACGCGCCAGCTTACCGGCGCAGGCCCAGCTTCGCGATCAGCGCCTTGTAGCGCTCCGGGTCCTTGCGGTTGAGATATTTGAGCATGCGGCGCCGCTGGCCGACCATCTTCATGAGGCCACGGCGAGAATGGAAATCATGCTTGTTGGCGATTAGGTGCCCAGTCAGATCCTGGATGCGCTTGGTGAGCAGGGCGACCTGCACTTCAGGCGAGCCGGTGTCGCCCTCGTGCGTCTGATGCTCGGTGACGATCTCGGTCTTGACGTCTTTCTCCAAAGCCATGCGTGTAGCCGCGTCCCGCCGCTCTAGCCAGATAGCGCGTCTTCTCGCGCGTCACGCGCCGGAGCTGGGTACGCTTACCTCCTTCAAGGATGGTGGATGTGTCCGCGGAGCGCCCACCATCTCATATGGCGCGAAACGCTCGCTCACGGCTCAGTACGGTGTACGATTGCGGCTCGCCGCTGGCGCCTCTGTCGCATGTCCATTCCGGCGTGCTCGGTGTCGGCATGCGTAAAGCGGGCGGCTGGGCCAGTATCCGCGCGGCAGTGAGACCAAGCGAATCCCGATCCTCACACGCGCGGCGGCATAGCGTGATGCAATGTGCGATCGCTGGCGTGCGCGGTCACAGGCGCGGGCGCGGTGTAGCGCTCCACGGTGGCGGGTGGCTCGCGCTCGTCAGCGCGCTGGACGTGATCTCCGTCCGTCTCGTCATCGCCGGGCCTGATGCGGAGGCGCCCATGCTCAGGCAAAGTCATAGGCGGCCCGGCGTCGCTCCGCGCCTCCAGCTCCAATGGGTCCTGCGATGGAGTGAGGCCGCGTCTCCCGTTTCGGATGTCAATCATCTAGTTCAGCGACCCTATCATAGCATAGCTCGCCCCCCACCGCAACGGCGCGCGAGCGGGCGGGCGGCGTGACGCCCCGGAATGCGTGACCCAATCATCAACACGCCGCCAGCGGGCGTCTATTGGGCGCCGTGAGCTGGCAAGCCACCTGCGCTAATCATGCGTGCGGCACAAGGTAGAGAAATACCTACTTATTGCGTACCCCAAGACCCTATGCGTCGCAAGCCACTGGAAGCGACAATATATGCTATGTTGACGATATGTTGTATGAACAAGGGAACTCAGGGCTCTGACCACACCATTCGCTTGTCTGGGGGATGAGCCTGTCGCTCGCTGCTGATCCCTGGCGTGGGTTTGTTCCACTCGCGCCTGATATCTGAGGGAAGCCAGCGATGTGTGCGGCGTGTGGGCTTTCCTCCTTCTCCAGGTCCACGTGGATTCAGAGCGGAATTCTATGCCAGGGGCGTCGCAGATATTCGAGACAAATGGGCAGGAGCAGAAAGTCAAGTCATATGGCGTCATCCAAGCCAGCGCTCGCCACGCGCATGCAAGCGATAGAGTCTGCCATGAGGCGGGGACTCCTTCGCGTAGGGCGGGCTGGATGGCAGTGGCTGGGAGTCCATACCTTCCTGCCCACATGGCTCCCCGCCCGGTGGCGCCATCCCATCACCGGCTACCTGATCGCGGGCGCGCTCATGTTCCTCTCGGCCGTCGCCACCTGGTCGCTGCTGCAGGAATTCCCGAAATTCGCATTCGTGGGCTCCTTGCCGCAGTTGATTATCATGTTCCTCGCCTTCGCCTTTGGCGCTGGCCCCAGCCTGTTCGGCACCGTCGTGGGAACCGTGTTCCTCTATTATTTCACGCTTACTCCATACATGACCTGGGAGTTGGGCCAGCCCGAGTCGGTGATCGGTGTGGCTGTGAACTTGATTGTGGGCGTAAGCGTCTCCATCCTCGCCAGCCGGGTCGAGCAGGCGCGCCAGCAGGCGGACGATGAGCGTGCGGTTGCACGCCAGTTGAACGCTCGCTTACAGACGACGCTGGATGTCCTCCCTGTTGGAGTCGCCATCGCTGAGGCCGGTGGTCAGTTCGCGCTCATGAATCGCGCGTTCCAGACCGTGTGGGGGATATCACCCACTTCCCCTCCCACTGAGGATGAGAGCCACGCCTATCAGGGCTGGCTTCCGGACGGCTCTCCCATCGCCGTGCGGGAGTGGGGCTTGTTCCGCGCCATGCGCAACAGTTTGAGCGTCCTCAACGAAGAGATCGAAATCGCCGCCATGACCGGCGAGCGCAAGAGCGTCCTCTACTCCGCCGCCCCCATTCATAACGCGCAGGGCGTGGTGGATGGCGGCGTCGTCGTTGTGCTGGATATTACCGAGCGCCGGAAGCTCGAGCGCCGGACACACGCCGCCTTGACGACGCTGCTGGCGATGGCCGAAACGCTGGTGGCGCCTCCGCCTCCCCCAGAGACGATTCTCGCACCGTCTTCGACTCCCGCGGGGCCCGCGGAATCCTGGGAGCGCACACGTGAGCGCTCGGCGATACAACAGGTCCTGATGCTGACGCAACACCTCTTCGGCGGTCAGTACGCGAGCGTCATGCTGATCGCCGAAGACCGTGAGGCGATCGAGCCAGTCGCGGTAGTCGGTCTCGCGCCAGCGGAGGAACAACGCTGGTGGATGGCGATGCGCCACGCGCGTTTGAGCGATTTCGCGCCGCCATTTGATACAGAGCGCCTGTATGCTGAGGAGCTATCCGCCATCCGTGTAGAAAGAGAGCCACTCTCTATCCCCGGCCAGCAAGCTTTTTGGCGCGGTGGGGCCATGCTGGCGTCGCTGCGACTGGAGGCTAAGCGCATGTGTCTGGTCGTCATGGAGGTCGCGGAAAGGGTGGATCTAACTCCCCAGGACTTCGAACTGGCGATGGCGACAGCGCGACTGGTAGGCAGCCTGGTGGAACAGGAGCGTCTCCTGCGCGAGCGTGAGGAGGCGCGGGCGACGGTTCTGGCGCTGGAGGAAATCAACCGGCGCATGGATGAGTTCCTGGGCATCGTGAGCCACGAGCTCCGCACGCCACTGACGAGCGCCAAGCTCAGCGCGCAGATGGGTGACCGATGGCTCCATCAATGGCTTGCCACGCCAGAAGGCGATCCAGTCGGCATGGTCAAGCCAGAGCGATTGACCAAGTTACTGGCGCTCATGACCCAAATCAACCGCCAGATCGCTCGGCAGGAGCGACTGGTGAACGACCTGCTGGACGTGTCACGCATGCATGCGGGGCATCTCGAATTGCGCATGGTCCCTTGCGATGTGGTCGCCGTGGTACGAGAAGCCGTTGAGGAGCAGCGCCTGCTCCACCCAGGGCGCGAGATAACCACAGATGTGGGGTCCGGTGACGCGCCCATGATCGTCGAGGGAGACGCGGACCGGATCGGGCAGGCGGCTACTAATTACCTGACGAATGCGCTCAAATACTCGCCAGAGCGCGCGCCGGTGCGGGTCCGCCTGGACGCTCACGAGCGCATGGTCTGCTTGTGCGTGCAAAATGAGGGCTCAAGCATCCCAGCCGCGGCCCAAGAGCGTCTCTGGGAGCGGTTCTACCGGGCGCCAGATGTCGTCGTGCAGAGCGGTTCGGGAGTCGGCCTGGGGCTTGGGCTCTACATCACCCGAACCATCATCGAGCGCCTCGGCGGGCGGGTCGGAGTGAGGAGCAGTCCAGGAGATGGGACCACCTTCTGGCTGGAGCTACCCCTCCTGCAGCCTGACGGCTCGCTCGCGACCCAAGCGTGATCGGCGCCCTCCGATAGAGGGGCGCCACCCTACGTCCATCGTCCTGCCCCTTCGATGTCAGCGAGACGCCCATAACTCCCAACTAAAGGAGTATGGGCGTCTCATTCCATCGAGAAGCGCCATCCGCTGCTTCTACGCCTGCTTGCCCGCGCGCGCGAGGCGGCGCAGGACAGTCTGCAAGATGCCGCCGTTGCGGTAGTACGTGATGTCAATCGGACTATCGAGCCGCGCGATGACCTGGAAGGTCTTGACCGAGCCATCCTCGCCGGTGGCGTGGATGGTGATCTCCTGGCGCGGCTTCGGGCCGCCGTCAATCCCCTCGATCTCGAACGTCTCGCGGCCCGTCAGGCCCAGGCTCTCGCGGCTCTCGCCGGGCTTGAACTGCAGCGGCAGGATGCCCATGCCGACCAAATTGGAGCGGTGGATGCGCTCGTAGCTCTCGGCGATGGTGGCCTGGATGCCCAGCAGTAGCGGACCCTTCGCCGCCCAGTCGCGCGAGCTGCCGGAGCCGTACTCCTTGCCGGCCAGGACGATCAGCGGCGTGCCCTCGCGCTGGTAGCGCATCGAGGCGTCGAAGATCGTCATCTCCTCGCCGGTGGGCAGGTAGGTGGTCCAGTAGCCCTCCTTGCCGGGAGTGAGCATGTTGCGCAGGCGGATGTTGGCGAACGTGCCGCGCATCATGACCTCATGGTTGCCGCGCCGCGAGCCATAGCTATTGAAGTCGCGCACGCCGACGCCATGCTCGGTGAGGTACTGCCCGGCGGGGCTGCTGGCGGGGAACGACCCAGCGGGTGAGATGTGATCGGTGGTAATCGAGTCGCCTACCGAAACCAGCGCGCGCGCTCCGGAGATGTTCCCGTGCGGCGCGGGCTCAGCCTCCAGGCCTTCGAAGAACGGCGGCTTGCGCACATAGGTTGAGTTCTCGTCCCACGCGAAGAGCGGGCTGCCCGCCTCCGGCACTGGCAGCGCTTGCCAGCGTTCGTCGCCATCGAAAATGTGGCCGTACTCGGAAGTGAAGATCTCCGGCTTGACCACCCGCGCCAGCGTCTCGCTCACCTCCTGCGGGGCGGGCCAGATGTCACGCAGGTAGACCGGCTGGCCGTTGGGGTCTTCGCCGATGGGGTCGTTGGTCAGGTCAATATCCACCGTGCCGGCCAGCGCGAAGGCTACCACCAGCGGCGGCGAGGCCAGGTAGCTGGCGCGCACCTGTGGATGGATGCGCCCCTCGAAGTTGCGGTTGCCGCTCAGCACCGCCGCGACCACCAGGTCATTCTCTGTGACTGCCTTGCCCACCTCTTCTGGCAAGGGACCGCTGTTGCCGATGCAAGTCGTGCAACCGTAGCCGACGACCTGAAAGCCCAGCGCCTCTAGGAAGGGGGTCAGCCCGGCGGCGTCCAGATAGTCGGAGACGGCGCGGGAGCCGGGGGCGAGGCTGGTCTTGACGGTCGGCGATACTTTCAGCCCGCGCTCGACGGCGCGCTTGGCTAGCAGGCCCGCGCCGATCATCACCGAGGGATTGGAGGTGTTGGTGCAGCTAGTGATCGCTGCGATGGCCACTGAGCCGTGGGTCAGCGGCTCCTCTTCACCGCTATTCAACTTGACCATGACGACCGGCGGCTTCACCGCTACCGCCGTCCCTCCGTCGCCGCCCTCGAAGCGCTCCGTATATGCCGTGCGGAAGTTCTGCTTCACGCCGCTGAGCGCGACGCGGTCCTGCGGGCGGCGCGGCCCAGCCATGCTCGGCTCGACCGTGCCGAGGTCGAGCTGCAGCAGTTCGTTGAACTCCGGTGTGGGCATCTCATCGGTGCGGAACAGGCCCTGCGCCTTGCAGTAGCGCTCCACCAGATCCACCAGCGCGGCGTCGCGGCCCGTCAGCCGCATGTAGCGCAGCGTCTCGTCGTCCACCGGGAAGAGCGTCGCCGTCGCGCCGAACTCTGGCGACATGTTGGAGATCGTCGCGCGGTCGGCCAGACTGAGTGAACTCAGGCCCGTCCCGGCGAACTCGACGAAGCGGCCCACCACGCCGTGCTTGCGCAGCATCTGCGTCACCATCAGCACTAGATCGGTCGCTGTGGCGCCCTCGGGCAGCGCGCCAGAGAGGCGCACGCCAACCACCTCCGGCGTCAGCAGGTAGAGTGGCTGCCCCAGCATTACCGCCTCGGCCTCGATGCCGCCGACGCCCCAGCCCAGCACGCCCAGCCCGTTGATCATCGTCGTATGCGAGTCGGTGCCGACCAGCGTATCAGGGAACGCGACGCCATCGCGCGTCTGCACGACCTTCCCTAGATACTCCAGGTTGACCTGATGGACGATGCCTGAGCCAGGCGGCACGACGCTGAAGTCCTTGAACGCTTGCTGCGCCCAGCGGAGCAGCGCGTAGCGCTCGCCGTTGCGCTCATATTCGCGGGCGACGTTGATGCCAAAGGCCATCGTCGTGCCGAAGGCGTCCACCTGAACGGAGTGGTCAATCACCAGATCCGCGGGCACCAGCGGGTTGACGCCGTTGGGGTCGCCGCCCATCTCCTTCACCGCATCGCGCATCGCCGCCAGGTCCACGACCGCCGGGACGCCCGTGAAGTCCTGCATGATAACGCGCGCGGGCAGGAATGGCAGCTCCTCCGGCTCGCCGGGCGCGGGCTTCGCACCTGGCCGCCACTTCGCCAGCGCCTCCACATCCCGCTGGCTCACCAGATCAGGGCTGAGGTCGTGCTGGCGCAGCGCGTTCTCGATGAGCACGCGCAGGGTGAAGGGCAGGCGCTCGAAGCTCACGCCCAGCGCGCGGGCGAGGGTGTCCAGGCGGTAGATGGCGACAGGGCCGCCCTGCGCCTCCAGCGTCGCCCGCGCGCCAAAGGTATCGTGGGTGGGTTGCGATGCGGTCATGGTCTGCGCTCCTCTGCGTGACGGTTGATGAACGTTATCTTCAGGGGGAGCGCGCCACAGTGGCGTGTCATCCCCGTTGATGACGGCTTGCCCAGCATACTCGCTATGCGGTTGTTGCGGTGGACGCCCAGCGGCGAGGCTTCAAGCGCCCGGCGAGCGCGGCGTCGCGCTCCCGTAGAGAAAATAGCGCGGCGTGGCGCGCAGGTCAGCCCCCCACCCCAGCCGCGCCAGCTCGCCGCCCAGCTTTTCAGGTGTATAGAACACCTTGACGATGCGGAACCGCTGGCCATCGTTCAGGATGCGCTCTACGGTCGTCGCCTCAGCCCCTTCGAGCAGGTGATCGCGCGCGGTCGAAGCCGGCTCATAACTGGAGTCCACCAGAAACACCCGCCCGCCCGGCGCCAGCCACTCGCGGACGCGCGCCCAGAAGCCATCGAACCGCTCCGGCGGGACGTGCGAGAGCCAGAAGCTGAAGAAGATGGCGTCGTAGCGCTCGGCCGGGGACCAGGAGAAGATGTCTGCGGTGGCGTAGGTGACGCGCTCCGCCAGCGCGCCCAGCCGCTCGCAGTTGATCGCCAGCGCCTCCGGCGCGGCGTCGAGCGCGGTCAGCCGTTGGGCGAATGGGGCGAGGCGCTGCGTCCACAGGCCCGTGCCCGCCGCGATCTCCAGCATGCTGCCGATAGGTCGCTCGCGCAGGAAGTCATCCAGCGCGCCCGCGACCTCCGCGACCTCCGCATGCCAGCGCGTGTTCTCCTCCGCGCCGTGATCGTAGCGACCCTGCCGCAAGAACCATTCATCGTACTCGTTCGCGCGTGCGCGATAGTAGGTGATCTGCTCCTCAACCAACGCGTCATGTGAACCATGCGATCCATGCGAGCCATCGCGCGCCGCCATGTCGCCGCTCCTCTCGATTGTGTGGGAACCGCTCGCCTTCCCGCGTAGTATAGCCCACCATGCAGGCCATTCGCGGCAGCGCCTACGCGCCTCATCCGCAGTATAACCAGCCAGCCATCCGCTGTGGCGATGCGGCGTATCGGAATATGTGATAGGCGTGTTTCCCGCCTCATTCGCTCGTATGTCGTATCCTGTGCGCAACGATTTCAGGCGCGGCCAGGGATTCATAGCCATGCTGGCGCAAGGGAAAGGGCAAAGTCGGTTATGGAGCGGATCGCGACGAGCATCCATGTGGCGCGGGAGCAGTACCAGTTCGCATGGGACAACAGCATCGCGCCTATCGCGAGCGTTCCGTCGGGCGGCGTGATCGAGTTCGATCTGCTCGACGCATCAGGCGGGCAGCTTGGCCCGGACTCCACGGTGGAGTCCATCGGCGCGCTCGACTTCGCCCGCGTGGACCAGGTGAACGGCCCGATCTACGTCGAGGGCGCGGAGCCGGGCGATACCTTGCAGATCGAGTTGCTCGACCTGCAGCCCGCCAACTGGGGCTGGACGGCCATCATTCCCGGCTTTGGCTTGCTCGCCGATGAGTTCCCAGAGCCAGCCATCAAGGTCTGGAGTCTCACGGATGGCTGGGGCGAGTTCAAGGCCGGTATCCGCATCCCGCTAGACCCCTTCTGCGGCGAGATCGGCCTCGCGCCCGCCGCCGCTGGCCCGCACTCCACCATCCCGCCCTACCGCCACGGCGGCAACATGGACACCAAGCACCTGACGCGCGGCGCGACGCTCTACCTGCCGGTCGAGGTCCCCGGCGCGCTCTACTCGATGGGCGACGGCCACGCCGCGCAGGGCGACGGCGAAGTCTGCGGCACGGCCATCGAGACGCCGATGCGCGCCACGGTGCGCCTCACCGTCCGCAAAGACCTGAAGGTAGACGAGCCGCAGTTCATCACCGCTGGCCCGCTCACGCAGCGCACCAACACCGGCCAGTGGTACGCCGCTGACGGCATCGCGCCCGATCTGCGCGAGGCGGCGCACAAGGCCATCCGCCACATGATCGCCCATCTCCAGACCCACTACGGCCTCAGCCGCGAGGAAGCGTACATGCTGTGCAGCGTCGCGGTTGACCTGAAGATCTCGGAGATCGTGGACGCGCCAAACTGGATCGTCACCGCCTTCCTGCCGCTGAGCATCTTCGCCAAATAAGAGCCCGCGCAGGCGGGCTTCGCGGCCGCCAGGCCCTTAGCCGCGGACTTATCCGCCAGGTAGCTTACGGCGCCCAGGCCGCTGAATGAGCGGGCGCGCTATAATATGATGCGCCCGCGCATTGGTGTGCGGCGCGACTGGCGAGGCGCGCAAGCGCGCTGACGCCGAGATGTTGCGAGCGTGTTCCGTAGTCGTTCCTGACTGCGCTGGAGGGATATGGGCTGTGGGCGAAGAGACCGCCGCGAGCCGGCTTGTGGTCGTGACGGGGGTGTTCGACCTGCTGCACATCGGCCATCTGCGTTTTCTTGAGGCCGCGCGGCGGCTCGGCGACCAGCTAATCGTCGGTGTGGAGAGCGACGAGCGCGTGCGCCGCTGGAAGGGGCCGAACCGCCCGATCCAGACCGAAGACGACCGCCTGGCGCTGCTCGCAGCCCTGCGTGTGGTGGATGAGGTCTTCCTGATCGAGGGCGAGCGCATAGACCCCGAGTTTTACGCCCATCTGCTCCAGCCGCTCGGCGCGCGCTATATCGCCGTCACCGCCGACGACCCCTATCTAGAGCGCAAGCGCGATGCGATGCGCGACGTCGGCGTCGAGCTGCGCGTGGTCACGCCGCGCATCGAGAACTATTCGACTTCGCATCTGGTCGAGCTGCTCGGCCTACCCTGACGTGTCATGACCGCTGGCCACGACCGCTGGCGCCTGTAGCGAGCGGAGGCCGTTCGTCTGGGTCGCTTGACGGGCGCGGCTCTACGGGCGATACTATACGCTACACACTCAGTGTCAATGACGACAACGGAGCGCGCGGACGGCATGGCGCCGACTGCGCGCTTCGCGTAGTCACGGCCATTCCGCCTGGGCGCGACGTATTCCGTCTCACGCTGCGCCACCGCGGATAATGGGCGCGACAAGGCGCGACAAGGCTTCATCCGCATGACGCGGACACAGCGCCAGCCCTCGCTCACCGCGAGCGACGGAGGCGCGGGAGGTCCATCTATGCGGGCGCCGGCAAGGCCAGATCCACCACGGCGGCGCGCGAGGCGCGCAAGCGCACTCGCGGCTCCCGATCTCAGCAGGATCGCCCGAGCGGATGATCCGGCGTCCCTGCATGGCCTGCTCCAGCTCTGCGCCAAATACCTCACCCACGACGATCTGAAGCTGGTCTACCGCTCCTACCAGGTAGCCGCCGCCGCGCACGAAGGAACCCTGCGCCAGGCCGGCGAGCCCTATATCGAGCATCCGCTGGCCGTCGCGGCGATTCTCGCCGAGCTGGCGCTGGACGCCCAGGGCATCGCCGCCGCGCTGCTGCACGATGTAGTCGAGGATACCTCCATTACGCGCGAGGATGTGGAGCGCGATTTCGGCGTCGCCATCGCAGAGCTGGTTGACGGCGTGACGAAGTTCAACGTGGTCGAAGCCCAGGAATCAACGCCAGGACGCGGCGGCATTAGCGGTCCGCTCACCACCCAGGACGGCGCGGCCAAACGCGAGCTCAAGATCCGCCAGCAGGTGGAGACGACGCGCAAGCTGTTTGGCGCCATGCTCCACGACCCGCGCGTCGTGCTGCTCAAGCTCGCCGACCGCCTCCACAACCTGCGTACGATGGAAGTGATGCCGCTCAGCAGTCGTCAGATCAAGGCGCGCGAAACCCTCGACATCTTCGCTCCTCTCGCCGGTCGCATTGGCCTCTACCTCTTCAAGATCGAGCTCGAAGACCTCGCCTTCAAGTATCTCTATCCCGAAGAGTTCGCTCGCGTCGCACGGCGATTGGAGGAAGTGGAGCGCGAGCGCGCCGCCTGGGCCGACGCCGTTTGCGTCACGATCCAGCGGGAGCTGGCCGCCAACGGTGTCCAGGCCGCCGTCAACTGGCGCATGAAGCGCGCGTGGAGCGCCTACCGCGACGCGCGCCAGAGCCAGCTCGACATCAGCGCGCTGCATGACGTGTTCGCATTCCGCACGCTGCTGAACACGACCGAAGACTGCTACCTCGCGATTGGCCTCATCCACCGCCTGTGGCGTCCCCACGCCGACAGCGTTCACGACTACATCGCCGTGCCAAAGACCAACGGCTACCAGTCGCTGCACACCACCGTCTTCGCGCTCGATGAGCGGCTGGCCCAGCTCCATATCCGCACTCATCACATGCATGTAGAGGCGCAGCACGGCGTCGCCGCGCAATGGCTGGAGCGCGCGGCGCGGGGCCAGGCGGGCGAGATAGACCCGGCGCAGTGGCTCAAGCGCACGGCGTCGTGGGTCGGTCTGATCGCCAACTGGCACGGCGAGCTGAACCTAAGCGCGACAGAGTTCGTCGAGACGGTGCGCCGCGAGATGTTCGCCGACCAGGTATTCGTCTTCACGCCCAAGGGGGACGCGCGCGAGATGCCCGCCGGGTCCACCGCGCTCGACCTCGCCTATCGCATCCATACCAACATCGGCGACACCGCGATCAGCGCCTGGGTGCAGACCTCGCGCGGCGATGAGCCAGTATCCATGCGGGTCCCGCTTTCGTATACACTGCGAACAGGTGATGTCGTGACCATCCTGCGCGATCCGACCAGCCAGCCCCGGCCCGAATGGTTGACCATCGCGCGCACCCGCTATGCCCAGGAGCGCATCAAGCGGTCGCTGCGTCGCATGCCAGCGGGCACAGCCAGTGAGCGCGTGGTGAATGAGGAGCCGAGCGCTGAGACCGAGCCTGACCAGCCCGAGCTGCTGCGGCTGCCGTCGGGCAAGCGCGCGATCATCCACCTCGCGCGCTGCTGCTATCCCGTGGTGGGCGACGCCATCGAGGGACTGGCGGGTCGCGGGCGGCTGGTGACAGCGCATCGCGCCTGCTGCCGCACGCTGCGGGCGGCGGTGAAGCGGCGGCGCGAGGAGGGACAACCCAACGCCATGCCAGTACCGCTGAGCTGGTCGCAGGTCCCGCCGCTGGACTATGCTATCTGTCTCACGATCTACGGCCTCGACTATGCTGGACTGATGTACGATGTATCGGCGGCGGTGGCGGATATGGGCCTCGACATCCTGCAAGGAGCGGCATCGGCCAATCGGGGCCAGTCGAAGGCGGCGATCAGCATCATCGTGGGCGCTGGGCCGGAACGCCGCGCTGATGAGATCATGCGGCGCCTGCGCGCGCTGCCGGGCGTCACCCGGGTCGAGCGCGACCGGCGTCGGGGTTGCGATGGGAGTGACGTATGACACAGGCGCGAGAACAGCCAGAGGAGAGGCTGCCGCGCCCCGCGCCCACCGGCGTGGGTCACGACGGCGCGGTATCGCTCGACCAGCGCGCCCACGAGCTGGACGCGGCGATCACCTATCTCAGCGCAGGGAACGCCTCACAGACACGCGCGGCCTTCCTGCTCGCGCGCGAGGCGCTCGCCAGCGCGCCTGACGCCGAGCGCGAGAGCATCACCCGCCAGCTCGCCAACGCCGCTGAGACGGCGATCATCCTCGCCGACAGCCTGCGCATAGACCCAACTACACTCGACGCCGTGCTCTTGACGCCAGCGGTGGAGCGCGGCGCGCTCAGCGCGGCGGACATCCAGCGGGCGTTGCCTGGTGAGGTGGGCGCTCGCGCGCTCAACCTGATCAGCAGCATCGAGCGCTTCGACGCGCTCCAGCGTCCGCGCGCCGCGCTGCGACGCTCCGCGCGGGCGTCCGCCGAGGGTGAGCAGGCCGCGCGCGGCCGCACGCGGAGCCGCGAGCGGCAACGCCAGCAGGATGAGGACGCGCTGCGCAAGATGTTCCTGGCTGTGGCCGAGGATCCGCGCGTCGTGGTGGTCAAGATCGCCGACCACCTGCGGCGCATGCGCCGCGCTGCCAGCAACGCCGAGCGGCTGCGAGCGGGCATGGATATCGTGGGCGAGCCGGACGGCGCGGGGCTAGACGATATCCGCGCGCTAGCGGAGGAGACTCGCGCGCTCTACGCCCCACTGGCGGGGCGCCTGGGCATGGGCCGCGTGGATGGCGAGCTAGAAGACCTGGCCTTCGCCATCCTCGATCCGGAGGAGTACCACTGGCTGGCCGGGGCGGTGGCCGAAGAGACCTCCGAGCGGCGCTCGTATGTGGATCGCGTCTGCGAGGCGCTGCGGGTCGAAATGCGCAAGATCGGCATCCGCGCCGACGTATCGGGCCGGGTGAAGCACCTCTACAGCATCTACCGCAAGGTGATGCGCGCGGGCGACCGTGACCTCTCGCATCTCTACGACATCCTGGCCTTCCGCATCATCACCCCAAGCGAGGCGGACTGCTATCGCGCGCTGGGCCACGTCCACGATCTGTGGCGCCCGGTGGATGGCCGCATCAAAGACTTCATCGCCAACCCGAAGGCCAATGGCTACAAGTCGCTGCATACCACCGTCTTCTGCCTGGATGACCGGCTGGCCGAGATCCAGATTCGCACGCGCGCGATGCATGAGACGGCGGAGTATGGCGTCGCGATGCACTGGTATTACAAGGAGGCCGGTGACACCGCGCGCGCTGACGCCAGATCGCTCCAGACCTGGATGCAGCAGGTGATGGAGTGGCGGCAGGAGCTGAAAGAGCCGGCGGGCGCTCGCGATGGCGCGCTGCCTGCCGCGCCATCCGCCGCGTTGCAGGAGCAGATCTTCGTGCTCACCCCGCGCGGCGATGTGAAAGAGCTGCCGCCCGGCTCAACGCCGCTGGATTTCGCCTACCGCGTCCATACCGACCTGGGCAACCACATTGGCGGCGTGCGCATCACGCAGGACGACGGCTCCGGGCGCACGGTGCGCAAGCTCGTCCCGCTGGACTATGAACTAAAGAACGGCGACATCGTCGAGCTCATCAAGCGCAACGATGCCCATCCCACCCGCGACTGGCTGCGCATCGTGCGCACCAAGCTGGCGCGCGCGCGCATCCAGCAATACCTGAAAGCGCACGAGCGCGACATTGACATTCAGGTCGGGCGCGAGCGGCTGGACCGCGACCTGCGCGCCGCCGGAGTGCGTAAGGGATGGGAGGACCTGACCGAGGAAGACATTCGCTGGATTGTGGACCAGCTGAAGCTGCCCGATCAGGAGACAATGCTGGCGCAGGTCGGTTCTGACAAGCTGCGCCCGAACGTCGTGGTGGTCAAAGCGCGCGAGCGGCTGAAGCTGGCCGCGCCAGAGGAAGCCACCCCGCAGGAGGCCGCGCCAGCCGCCCCCGCACGCGAGGGGCATATCGAGGTGAGCGTCGAAGGGCTGGCGGGCATCCTGACCCAGCTTGCGAGCTGCTGCAACCCGCTGCCCGGCGACCCGCTGCGTGGCTACATCTCGCGCGGGCGCGGCGTGGTCATCCACCGCGAAGACTGCCCCAACCTGCAACGGCTGATGAAGCAGAGCCCAGAGCGTGGCATCGCCGTCTCATGGGCCACACTCGACGGGCAGGAAGTCTTCCGCGCGCCGATCACAGTGGAGGGAACCGACCGGCAAGGGTTGCTGCGCGATGTGACCGGCGTCATCTCCGACTCCAAGCTGAACATGGTGAAGGTGGATGTCTCCACCAACCGCCGCACGCGCAAGGCGATCATCAACGCCGTCGTGGAGATTCGCCGCCCCGAGGACCTGGACGCGGTGCTGCGTGGCATTCGCGGCGTGGCGGGTGTGCTCTCGGCGGGCCGCCGGTCGCCGAGCGGCATTCACGGCGACTGAGCGCGCGGCGCGATGCCGCGATGCGGTGAGGCGCGGTCAGCGGCGCGCGGGCGCGCGCCGGATGGGACGCTCACGCTCGCGCGCCTCTTCGAGCAGCCGCTGGAAGCTGTCCCAGCGCGCGGGGGTGATGCGTCCCTCGGCCAGCGCGGCGCGCAGCGCGCAGCCCTCTTCGCCGTCCGCGTGCGAGCAATCCTCATACTCGCAGTCATCCGCGGCGGGCCGCAGCTCGACGAACAGGCCCGGCAGCGCATCCGGCGGCGCGTTCCATAGCGCTAGCTCGCGGATTCCCGCGGTATCGGCCAGCCAGCCGCCCTCTGGCAGTGGCAGCAGCCGCGCCCCGGTGGTGGTGTGCCGCCCCTGGCCAGTGGCCTCGCTGACCTCGCCTGTCCGCTGTCCGGCCTCCGGCAGCAGCGCGTTCATCAGCGATGATTTGCCGACGCCAGACGGGCCGGTGAGCAGCGACGTGCGGCCAGCCAGCCATGCGCGCAGCTCGTCCAGCCCGGAGCCGTCGCGCGCGCTGGTCAGCAGGACGGGATAGCCGATGCTGGTGTAGAGCGATACGTGGCCCGCAATCGTCTCGTCCACCCCCAGATCGCTCTTGTTGAAGAGGATCAGCGCGGGAATCCGCGCATGCTCGCAGAGCGCCAGATAGCGGTCTAGCAGATCCAGGCGCGGCTCAGGCTCGCGCACGGCGAAGACCAGCGCGGCCAGGTCCACGTTCGCCATCATCACATGCTCGGCCTCGACCTCACTGCGCGTGCGGCTCAGCGCGTTGCGCCGGGGCAGGACTTCCTCGATCACACCCTCGGCAGGGCCAAGAATCGTGATCAGCACGCAATCGCCGGTAGCGATGCGAACGGGTCGCTCCGACCCGGCCACCGGTGAGCCGATGCGCGCGACGGACGAGGCTGGCGCCGGGCGAGTCTTGCGCAGCCGCCCGCGCGCGCGGCAGAGATACACCGCGCCGCCCGCGTAGACCTCGAAGTAATCGGGGGCCAGCGCCACCACCAGACCCTCGACGGCATTTGGACGCGCGGGCGCCTGAGTGGCGGCTGTGGCCTCAGCGTCGCGCGTCGGCGCCTCATCGTGTGGCTCGGTGGTCTCCGGCATCGGCCCTCCAGAGCGCGGCTACGTTCAGGGCCGCGCATGATCGCATCGTCTCTCGTGGCGCGCCCATCCTTTGGCACGCTTTCTCAATTGGCAGCGTATCGCGCGCTCATGCGTGGCGTCAAGGGAGGTGGCGCCGGTTGCGCGCGGCGTGACGATATGCCATCATCAAGGCGCTGTGAATACAGGCGCCAGGATCGGTAACCCGGCGTGAGCAGGTGAGAGGGCGTGTCTGCTGGACACGAAGACAGGGAAGCCGGTCGCGGCGATTGACGCCGGGAGCAATACCATCCACCTCACAGTCGCCACGCCAGACGCCAGCGGCCTCGATCTGCGCCCGCTCGCCGACAATGCGGACCTCGCACGGCTGGGCGCCGATGTGACCGAGATAGGCGCCATCGGTCCCGAGCGTGCGCAGCGGGCCATAGCCGCCATTCGCCGGCAGCTCGTCATCGCGCGCGAGCATGGGGCCGAGACGGTGCTGGGGATCGCCACCGAAGGCGTGCGCCGCGCCGCTAACGCTGAGGCGTTCCTGCGACGAGTCGAGGAGGAGACCGGCCTGCGGCTGATCACCATCACCGGCGAGCAGGAGGCGGCCCTGGCCTATTGGGGCGCGACGAGCGAGGACGCCAGCATCGCGGGCCTGCGCGGCGTGATTGACCTGGGCGGCGGCAGCCTGGAGCTGATCGTCGGCGAGCGCGAGCGCATCGCCTGGCGCGCCTCGCTGCCCATGGGCGCGGGTGTGACGCGCAAGCGCTGGGCGCCGAGCGACCCGCCCACCTTCGCTGAGCTGATCGCGTCCTGGGAGGGCGTGCGCGACGAGCTGGCGCGGCTACGACCACCTGGCCCCGTCGTGGATGTGACGGTCTGCGGCGGCACGGCGACCACGCTGGCTACCGTCGCCGGGCGCGCCTTCCGCAAGCACGCCGATCTGCGCGTCGTCAAAGGCGCCGCGCCCGCCATGGGCGGACGCCGCCGCGCGCTGTCGCTCTCGACTCTGGACGCGCTCATCCGCTTGACGCTGCGCTCGACTGAGGAGGAGTTGACGAAGCGCTACCGCCTGCGCGAGGGCCGCGCGCGGCTGCTCTTCTCCGGCGCGGTGACGCTCTACACCGGGCTGAGTCTTGTGGGCCTGGACGAGCTGTGGGTTTCGCGGCGCGGCATCCGTGAAGGGGCGATCCTCGCCTGGAGCCGCGCCGGAGACGGCTGGCAGGACGCCGCGGGAAGCGGCGCCCTGCCAGTGAGATGACTCGCGGCTGGTAGTGTGGACGCTACACCGTGCGCCCTCGCGAGCCGGTAAAGAGCCGGACGACCAGCAGAAGCACTACCGCGCCGATCAAGGCGACGATGAAGCTCCACAGGTTAAAGCCCGTGAATCCGGTCCCACCGAACAACTGGACGATCAGGCCACCGATGAACGCGCCGATGATCCCGACGATGACGTCCATCAGGACGCCCATGCCGCCGCCGCGTACTAGCACGCTCGCCAGCCAGCCGGCGAGGCCGCCGATTATGATCCATATGAGGATGCTCCACATATGCTCATACCTCTCATTTCTTTCCCCCAATGGGCCTGGCGCCCATTGGCGCTTTGCCACACCACGCTGGCGCCAATGCCAACGTAGAGGCATTTAATAGTTTGCAAGAGGTATGCCAATAAATTCTCCACTCGAGGTCATCCGTATCATCTGTATAGAACCTGTATAGAACCGTCTAATTCCCGTCTTGCGCGCTGGCGCAATCTGTCTCACAATACGCGAGGCGCACCGCCATCCCAGCCCATCGCTGAGATTCGCGGCTGTGCGAGAGGGATAGAGAGACGCATGAGTGACCAGAGCCACGCGCGCGACGTGAACGCGCGCTACGCCTTCGACAACCTCGAAGCCCGCATCCTCGACGGGCTGCGCGCCATGGGCAAGGACCCTGACACGCTCACGCCCGAGGACCTCGCCCCCGCGGATCAACTCCATTCCGGTGGCCTCAAGGCGACACTCGAGCTCGTAGCGCTGGCGGCGGTCCAGCCGGATGAGATGGCGCTCGACGTTGGCGGAGGGCTGGGCGGGCCAGCGCGCATCCTAGCGAGCCGCAGCGGCTGTCATGTGACCGTGCTCGACCTGAATGAGACGTTTTGCCGCACGGGAGCGGCGCTCACCGCGCGCGTGGGGCTGAGCGACCGTGTGACATTTCAACAGGGCGACGCGCAGGCCATGCCTTTCCGCGATCAGAGCTTCGATGTCGTCTGGACACAGCATGCCTCGATGAACATTCCCGACAAGCGCCGGCTGTATCAGGAAGTCTTTCGTGTGCTGCGTCCCGGTGGGCGCTTCATCTTCCATGACCACATGGCTGGTCCCGTGCAGCCCATCTACTTCCCCGTTCCCTGGGCGCGCGACGAGACAATCAATCACCTCATCGCTCCCGAGAAAGCCCGCACGCTGCTGCGCGAGGTGGGGTTCCACGAGCGCATCTGGGAAGATCAATATGACGCGTCAACCGCGTGGTTCAGGGAGAGCCTGGCGCGCCTGGACGCGGCGGGATCCGCGGGGATTCCGATCGGGCTGCGGCTCGCGCAGGGCGGCGATTTCGACGAGATGCTGCGCGTTCAGGCGCGCAACTTCGAGGAGCGCCGTGTCACGACGATCCTGGGCCTCCTCGACCGGCCATAGCGCATCCCGTCATGTCCTCACGCGCCGCTCAGGGCCTTAGTGGCCCTGAGCGGCGCGCCCAACTCCAGCTAACATGGCCTCGCACTCACTCACGCTTCGCCCACTTCGCCTCGCATGTCTGGCAATAGCTCAGAGGATTGGGGCGCTGCTTCGCCCAGCGCGCAAGCTCCCCGGGATTGGTCGCGCACGCCTTGATCTTGTGCATGTAACTGCCGAAGTCTTCATAGTCGCCATACATGTGCATGCACTGTGATTGATGCCACATCATCGCTCCGTCGCCCATCTTCGGCGCGTTGATGACGTACCCATCGGGGTGCTCATGCTGCCAGGCCTGGAAGTCGTTGTCATCTTTCGGGTGATATACCGCGTCACTCATGCTGGCTCTCCGCATTTGTCGCGAACGCCTGTCGAGCGCCTCTCGCAGGCTGCCAGCCAGTATACACCACCCGATGGTCCCGGGCGCCGCGCGAGCGAATGTGAAGTCTATTCAGGCTTGCGGGCGACGATGAGGAAGCGGGCGCTCTGCATCTCCAGATACCCATCCGCCTGGATGCGCTCATGCAGCCGCAGTAGCGCGTCGCGATAGCGCTCCACGCTGAAGTCGGGGATCTGCCAGGGGATGGCCTTGAGGTAATACACCACCGCGCCGATGTCGTAGAACCGCGTCGGCGCGGTGGCTTCGCGTCGCGTGAGGATCGCGAAGCCCGCCGATTCCAGGCCCTGCGCCGCCGTCTCCAGGCTCCATGTCGCCCAGGGAACGTCGAACGGGATACCGAGCCAGTCGTTGATCGCTTTCTCGTTCGCGCCGCCGACCTGCTGGGTAATGAAGTGGCCGCCGAGGCGCAACGCGCGGTAGACCTCCTCAGGGCGATACGATTCGTGCCGGTCAATGATCAGGTCGAGCGCGCCATCGGCGAAGGGCAGCGCCTCGGTTTCGTCGGTCTCATAGACCTGGACACCTAGCGCCTCCAACCGCGCGCGGGCGACGGCGACATTCGGCGGGTAGCCCTCAGTGGCGTATGTCGTTGGTGGCAGCGGGCTCAGGCATGCCAGGAATTCTCCGCCGCCCGTGCCCAGATCGGCCATCCAGCGCGCGCGCCAGAGGTAGGGTAGAACCTCGCTGGCGTAGCTCCATGGCAGCGGCTCTGACGCCATGCGCTCCGTTCGCGTCAGCCACGAGAAATCCCAGCCCGCGAACGGCTCATCCGCCGCCGCCAGGTAGCGCTCGAAGTCGTCATTCGCTTGCGCTATGCTGATCCTTCTGTGGGAGATACGGCTCACGCAGGCGCAACTCCGCGCGCATCGCGCCCTGGTCGAGGAAGGCGCGCGCTATCGCCATGTCCTCGCTGGTCATGTTCCACAACAGCTTGAGTTCGCGGTCGCCTTTGAGCGCATCCGTCGTGAGCAACGCCGCCTGTAGGCCGGTAGGCGCCGTTCCGGCGAACACGTCCACCTCGGCGCCGTCGCCTCCGACCGTGCCGGGGATGTAGCCATAAACCAGCGGATAGATCATGCCGGGATAGCGCGGATGCGCCGAGCCGCGCGGGCGGTCAATCACCGTCCCGCGCTCGCGCAGCAGCCGTTCCCAGTACGCCCAGTCAATCCCGTCCGCGCCTTCGCCTTCGTTCCCTGCGTCCATGCCGGGTCAGTCCTCCAGTAGGCCGCGGCGCATGGCGTATTTGACCAGCTCGGCGCGGCTGTGCAGGTTGAGCTTGTCCATGATGTGCGTGCGGTGCGTGTCCACAGTCTTGGGGCTGATGTAGAGCCGCTCGGCGATCTGGTTGTTGGTCAGACCCTCGGCCACCAGCTTGAGGATCTCGCGCTCGCGCTCGGTCAGCGCGCTGTAGCTGTCGCGCTCCTCGCCGGAGCGCACCCGCAGCAGGTAATCGCCCACCATCATCGTCTGCGCCGAAGGCGACATGTAGAACCGCCCAGAGTAGACGACGCGAATCGCCGAGATCAGCTCCGTGTCGGC
>DASTKI010000135.1:0-11148 GCA_035716045.1 Ktedonobacterales bacterium | reverse complement strand
CCTGACCGCCACGCGGGCGATGCGCGCCGCCGCTCCATGAGCCACCAGCGGGCGAATACATGCGCGCCTGAGGCGCCATGCGGCCACAACGGCCGCCGCGTGGGGCCGTGGCAGCCCCGGCGCCGGGCGCCATGACGCGCCCACGAATATCGGATGTGCGCGGTGGCATGGCGCCTCGCCCTCACGGTCGCTATGTCCGGAGAGCATGTCCAAGGGCGTGTAGGAGCGCGACGGCGCGGCGAGCGTCCGTGAGCATAGGCGCGCCGGTCGCTGAGATCACCGCTGGGTTGCGGCGCCGAAAACTAGCCCAGACCGCCAGGCTCGCCCCGTTCTATGACGTCAGCGCCGCTGGTGGTCGTTTCCGAGCCATGGCCCTCGATCACGTCGGTTCCATGGGTGTAGGCAGGCCCATGCCCTCTGTCAATTTCGATATCTTCCGGCCGGCTGCCCTCATCGCTTGGGTGAGCCATCCCGCCCGCCGCCGTCCGCTGGAGGTAGGACGCTGGCGAGCGCTCGAATTGCTCTTTGCAGCCTATCGAGCAGAAATAATAGGCCGTCCCATGATAGGTGATTTGCGCCGCGGCGTGCTGGGGATCAACCTCCATGCCGCATACAGGATCGGTCGCCATCTGCTCTGCTCCTTTGGATGTTTCCGGGATCTGTTCGCGCGCCAGATCGCGCGGTCGCGGGGCGCTCACTGTTGTTCAGCGCCCGCTATCGGTCCCGTGGTCATGCGCGGATCTTCTCTCGGGATGCACTGTCGCTATGCCTGGCTCGGCGCATCGGGATATTGCCAGCGCGCCGCCGCGAGTCTATCCAGAGACAGGTGGCGACGCGGCGCGCGACCTCTCTCTCCGCAGCTATTGCGCCGATCCGCACATGGAAACAGTGGGGCGCGCCAGCCCGTGGTGGGGTGAGGGGCTGTGATGGATCAGATGACACCCTGTTTCAACACGCCCTCCGCGCGCAGCTTGCCGGTCAGCTCGTTGAGCGCGCGCTCGTACCGCTCGACCAGTTCATCCACCTGCGCGCGCGTGATGATGGGCGGCGGCGTGATCACCGCCCATTCGCCGTATTTGCCGCCGGGCGTAGAGGATGAGGCCGTGCCGCAATCCAACGACTCGCAGGCGGTTGGTGACGTACATCTCAGAGGGAAAGGCGCGCTTGGTCGTTTTGTCCGCCACCAGCTCGACCGCGCAGAGCACCCCCCGCCCACGCACGTCCCCTACGATCGGCGACCGATCCTTTAGCTCTTCCAGCCGCGCCTGGAGGTACACCCCCATCCGCGCGGGCGGCGCCCTGGCCGAGGTTGCTGACCATCACGCCGGCGATGGCGTCGAGGTAGCGGGCGTCGCGCTCGTCCCACTGGTAGATGCCCTCACCTCGCGTGATGGTGGGAAAGTGGGTCGTTGGAGCAGTCCGGTTGCGGGGTCGCAGGCGATCGGCAGATCGTCATGGATGTTCATCGTATCGCGGCTCCACTCTCGTACTTCGTAGTATAGTGAGAGCCGCTCATCGGCAACACAAGTCGCTGCCCGATGCGCCCTCATGAGTGATCATGAGTGATATGGAAGAGGAGGCGATGATGCCATTGAGCAGCCAGCGCGGCCTGTTCGAGATCCCCGACGAGGTCGCCTACCTGAACTGCGCCTATATGTCGCCCCTCCTGCGCGCTGTTCGCGAGGCTGGGGAGGCGGGCGTCGCCCGCAAGTCGCAGCCCTGGCGTCTGCATCCCAGCGACTTCTTCGCGGAGGCGGAGACAGCGCGCGCGCTCTTCGGTCAGTTGATCGGCGCGGATGCGGAGGGCGTGGCCATCGTTCCGGCGGCGAGCTATGGCGTCGGCGTAGCGGCGGCGAACCTGCCCGTGCGGGCGAGACAGCGCATCGTGCTGCTGGCCGAGCAGTTCCCCTCCAATGTGTACCCCTGGCGGAGCCTGAGCGAGCGAGCCGGCGCCGAGATTGTGACCATCGCGCGCCCGCCCGACCTTGACTGGACACGGGCCGTGTTGGAGGCGATTGACGAGCGGGCGGCGGTGGTGGCGGTCCCGCAGTGCCACTGGACTGATGGCGGACTCATTGAGCTGGCGCGCGTGGGCGAGCAGGCGCGCGCGGCTGGCGCGGCGCTGGTGGTGGACGCCACGCAATCCGCTGGGGCCTATCCGCTGGATGTGTCCCAGATCCAGCCCGATTTCCTCGTCGCCGCAACCTATAAATGGCTTCTCGGCCCCTATAGCCTCGGCTTCCTCTATGCCGCGCCCCAGCATCGCGCCGGCCAGCCGCTGGAGTTCAACTGGGTTACCCGCGCGGGCAGCGAAGACTTCTCCTCGCTGGTGGACTACCACGACGACTATCAGGCGGGCGCGCGGCGCTACGACGTGGGCGAGCGCAGCAACTTCGCTTTAATGCCCATGGCCATCACCGCGCTGCGCCAGCTGCTCGACTGGGGCGTCGAGAACATCCAGGAGACCGTGCGCGACCTGAGCGGGCAGATCGAGCGCGAGGCCAAGCGCCTGGGGCTTGACCCTGTCCCAGGGGAGCGGCGCGCCGGGCACTTGCTTGGTATCCGCTCGCCGCGCCCGCTGCCGCCGGACCTGCCGTCGAAGCTGGCTGCCGAGCACGTGTACGTCAGTATGCGCGGGCAGTCTATTCGCGTCTCGCCGCACGTCTACAACACGCAGACTGACATCGAGCGCTTGATGAACGTCCTCGCCCGCGCCGTCTGACCTCCGCTTGCCTCTGCCGCCCACCCGTTTGAAACGTGGGGCCGCGTCGCGGCGGTCGGTGATCTGGATCGGTCGCGCCCGCCCCTGGCTCATGACCGGGGGGCGATTGACATCCTCGCCGCGTCACGTTAGAGTAACGCCAGCGCATCGTTACCCAAGCGGGAGAACACGGATGAGCGCCATCAGCGGCATCGCCTTCATCGCGCGCATTACTACCCAGACTACGATCACTACTACTGGGTGAGGCCGGCGCGCGTCCTTTCTTCCGCCTTTTCCGAGCCGGCCCAACAACACGGGCCGGCTCTCTTTTTCGTTGCTGGGGGATGACATGCGGATACTCAAGTTCGGCGGCTCATCCGTCGGGTCGCCGGAGCGCGTGCGCGCCGCGAGCGAGATCATCCAGCGTCGCTATCAGGAGACGGGCGGCGATATGCTGGTCGTTATCTCCGCCTTCCAGGGCGTCACCGACGAGTTGTGCGCGCTGACCTCCCTCGCCGCGCAAGGGTCTGGGTACCGCCCCCAACTGGTCGCACTGGAGCGCCGCCACCTCGCCGCCGTCGAGAACCTTCTGCCGCTGGATGTCCGCGAGGCCGCGCGCGATAGTGTTCGCGCCGTATTGGCAGAGATCGTGGCGCTGTTGGGTGAAACCGAAGACTCCAGCTACGCCTCGCCCGCCCGAGCCGACGCCATCACGAGCGCTGGCGAGCGTCTCTCCGCCCAGATCGTCGCCGCCAGCCTGCGCGCCGCTGGACTGGCCGCCATCTACCTCGACACGCGGCCGCTCGTCCTCACCGATGACCATTTCGGCGCGGCGCACGTCCAGACCGCCGCCACGTACCAGCGCATCCAGGACTGGCACGCGACGCTCGCGGATGGGCGCCCGGGCGGTCCGCCGCTGGCGGTGGCGACGGGCTTCATCGGCGCGACGGCCGATGGCCAAACCACCACGCTCGGTCGCGGCGGCTCCGACTATACCGCCGCGCTCTTTGGCGCCGCGCTGAATGCGGACGAGATCGAGATCTGGACCGATGTGGACGGCGTGATGAGCGCCGACCCGCGCGCCGTGCACGACGCCTTCACGCTGCCCGCGCTGACCTACGCCGAGACGATGGAACTGGCGCACTTCGGCGCGAAGGTCATCTTCCCGCCTACGATGCGGCCAGCGATGGCGAAGGCGATACCCCTGCGTGTCAAGAACACATTCAACCCTGATGGACCGGACACACGCATCGCCGCCACACGCCCGCCGCTCGACCGCCCAATCACCGGCCTGACGGCGATCAGCGATATCACGCTGCTGCGGCTGGAAGGTAGCGGCATGATCGGCGTCCCCGGCGTCGCCCAGCGGTTGTTTGGCGCGCTGGCCCGACAACGTATCAACATTATCCTCGTCACGCAGGCGTCCTCTGAGCACTCGATCTGCCTCGCGCTCGAGCCGCGCTCGATCACGGAGGCCATCGCGGCCATCGAGGCCGAGTTCGCTGAGGAGATCGCCGCGGGCGAAGTAGACCCGGTCATCATCCAGCCTGATTGCGCCATCATCGCCGTCGTCGGTGAGAGCATGCGGCAGCGGCCCGGCATCGCGGGCGCGCTCTTCTCGGCATTGGGCCAGCGCGGCGTCAACGTCATCGCCATCGCGCAAGGCTCATCCGAGCTGAATATCTCGCTGGTCGTCGCCCGCGAGGATGAGGCGCGCGCGCTCAACGCCATTCACGACGCCTTCTTCACCGCCCACCGGCCCGAAGTCAATATCTACCTCGCCGGAGCGGGCCTCGTCGGCTCCGCGCTGCTGCGCCAGATGGCTGAGCTAGCCGCCGCGCCGGATGGCGACCGCCCACGCGCGCGGCTACGCGGCCTGCTCACCAGCGCCCGCATGCTGCTGAGGGAGAACGGCGCCGACCTGGCGCCCGCATCGGCGCGCGACGACCTCGCCAGCCAGGGCCAGCCCGCCGATCTGGGCGCATTCACCTGGCGCATTCTCGCCACGCGCCTGCCCAACGTCACGCTGGTGGATTGCACGGCGAGCGATGACCTGCCCGCGCGCTATGGCGATCTCCTGCGCGCGGGGATCAGCGTCGTGACACCGAACAAGCGCGGCCCTGCGGGAGCGCTCGCCCTGGCGGCGCGGGACCGCCAGGTTGCCAGTCGCTCTGGCGCGCGCTACCTGTATGAGACGACGGTTGGCGCGGCGCTGCCGGTCATCAGCGCGCTGCGCGACCTGCTGGCCACAGGCGATGAGGTCGAGCGGATCGAGGGTGTGCTGTCCGGCACGCTGAGCTATCTCTTCAATCGCTTCGATGGCGCGCAGCCGTTCAGCGCGCTCGTACGCGACGCCCAGAAGCGCGGCTATACTGAGCCGGACCCGCGCGACGACCTGGGCGGCGTGGATGTCGCGCGCAAGCTGCTGGTTCTGGCGCGCGAGATCGGTCTGCCGCTGGAGCTGGGCGATGTGTCTGTCGAGCCGCTGCTCTCGGAGGAGTGCCTGCGCGCGCCGGATGTCGGGGCGTTCTATGACGCGCTGGCGCGCGACGACGAGCGCATGGAGCGCCAGCGCGCGGAGGCCGCTAGCTTGGGGCGGGCCCTGCGCTATATCGCCCGGTTGGAGGGTGGCGCGGCCAGCGTCGAGCTGCGCGCGCTGGGACTGGATAGCCCCTTCGCGCGACTTTCCGGAGCCGACAACATGATCGTCTTCACCACGCGTCGCTACCATGAACGCCCGCTGGTGGTCCAGGGGCCGGGCGCGGGGGCCGAGGTGACGGCGGCGGGTGTCCTGGCTGATATCATGCGAGTGGCGCGGAGCCCGCTCGCGCCGAGCGCACTCAGCCCGAAGGAGGAGATGTGATGAGCCAGCCCGCGCGGGTTCGCCGCCCCAGCCGCGCGCCCTTCGTGCGGGCGTTCGCGCCAGCGACCGTCGCCAACGTCATCAGCGGCTTCGACATCTTCGGCTTCGCGGTCGAGGCGCCAGGCGATGAGGTCACCGCTCACTACAAGGAATCTCCCGGCGTCGGCATCGCCCGCATCACCGGCGACGGCGGCAAGCTGCCGCGCGCCAGCGGCGCCAACACCGCCAGCGTCGCCGCGCGCGCGCTGCTGGAGAGTCTGGGCGCCCGGCACGGCGTCACGCTGGAGGTCCACAAGCGAATGCCGCTGGGGAGCGGGCTAGGCTCCAGCGCGGCCAGCGCGGTCGCGGCGGTCGTCGCGGTCAATGCGCTGCTGGGGGAGCCGCTGAGCCGCCGCGAGCTCCTGCCATTCGCGCTAGAGGGCGAGCGCGTCTCCTGCGGCGGCGAGACGACCCACGCCGACAACGTCGCGCCCGCGTTGCTGGGAGGCTTCATCCTCATCCGCGGCTACGATCCGCTGGATGTCGTCTCGCTGCCCGCGCCCGCCCGCCTGTGGTGCGCGTTGGTCCATCCCGACCTGGTCGTGAGCACTCGCGACGCGCGCGCCGCGCTGCCGGAGATGGTCCCGCTACGGCAGGCGGTGGTGCAGTGGGGCGCCGCCGCTGGACTGGTCGCTGGGCTATTCCTGGACGATGAGGCGCTGATCGCGCGCTCGCTGTGCGATGTGATCGTCGAGCCGGTCCGCGCGCCGCTGATTCCCGGCTATGCCGATGTGCGCCAGGCGGCGCTGGAGGCGGGCGCGCTGGGGTGCGGCATCTCCGGCGCCGCGCCTTCGATGTTCGCGCTGACCACCGCGCGCGCCGCCGCCGAGGCCGCTGGCAAGGCGATGGCCGCCGCCTTCGAGCGGGCAGGCCTACGCGCCACGGTCTATGTCTCGCCGATCAACCGTGCGGGCGCGCGCGTCCTCGAAGCTCGCCCCATTCTGGCGGCAGTGAAGGAGTAGCTGGCGCATGCGCTATGTGAGCGTCAACGGCGGCGCGCCGGTCGCGTTCCGTGAGGCCGCGCTCTCTGGCCTGGCCAGCGATGGCGGCCTCTATATGCCCGAAGCCATCTCCGCGCTCCCGCGGGAGGTCTGGGATGGCGTCGCGGGCGCAGCGCTTCACGAGGTCGCCTTCACGCTCGCCCGCGCCCTGCTCGCTGGCGACATTCCTGATGACGATCTGCGCGCGATGGTCGCGGGCGCGCTCGATTTCGCCATTCCGCTGGTCGCGCTGGACGGTGAGACGCGCGTGCTGGAGCTGTTCCACGGCCCGACGCTGGCCTTCAAGGATGTGGGCGCGCGGTTCATGGCGCGAGTCTTCGCCTGGCTGCAGCGCGGGGAAGAGCGCCCGCTGACGGTGCTGGTGGCGACATCGGGCGATACCGGCAGCGCGGTCGCCAGCGGCTTTGGCGAGGTCCCCGGCGCGCGCGTCGTCCTGCTCTACCCCAGCGGCCGCGTCAGCCCGCTGCAGGAGCGCCAACTGACGACCGGCGGACCCAGCGTCACGGCGCTGGCGGTGGAGGGCTCATTCGATGACTGCCAGCGGCTGGTGAAGGAGGCGTTTCGTGATCCCGGCTTGCGCCAGCGGCTGACCTTGACCTCCGCCAACTCGATCAATATCACCCGCCTGCTGCCGCAGACGTTCTACTACGCCTGGGCCTGGGCGCAGCTGGAGGACCGCGCGCGTCCGCTGGTTTTCTCGGTCCCCAGCGGGAACCTCGGTAACCTCACCGCCGGGCTGATCGCCAGGCGCATGGGCCTTCCCGCCGCGCGCTTCATCGCCGCCGCCAACGCCAACGGCGGCCTTACCGCGTATCTCGCGGGGCAGGAGCCAGCGCCGCATCCCTCGCTCCATACCTTCTCCAGCGCGATGGACGTTGGCGACCCGAGCAACCTCGCCCGCATCCTCGCGCTCTACGGCCACGACCGCGCCGCCCTGGCCCGCGATGTCTCCGGCTACACCATCAGCGATGAGGAGACCCTGGAGGCCATGCGCGCGCTCGATCACCGCTATGGCTATACCGCCGACCCGCATACCGCCGTGGGCTACGCCGCGCTCGCCCGCTACCGCGCTGTGCATTCCGCCCCGCACACCGGCGTCATCCTCTCCACCGCGCATCCCGCCAAGTTCCCAGATATCTGCGAGCGGGCGCTTGGTCGCCCCATCCCGCTCCCCGACCGCCTGCGCGCCACGCTCGACCGCCCGCCGCATGTTACGCCGCTGCCTAACAGGTACACCGCGCTGCGCGATGCGTTGGTGGGGCTGGGTTGACCTCACTCCCAGCCCCTCTCTGTGGAGAAGCGGGGAGCCCGATTGTTAGCTTTGGGCGTGAGTTCCCTCGCTTGCCGCCACACATCCTCGGCTGCGCCTTCCTCTCACGGGGAACGCTACGCCGAAGGCTGGGTGTGAACTATGCCCAGGCCACACCGTTTGACACCCCGGCTGGCGCGCGGATAGAATGGCGTGAGCCTTGAGATGGGCTGATGGAGCGATGACGCGCCATGCGACGCAGCGACCCACGAGGCAGGGGAGGCGTTCCCCCGCCTCGTTTCTGTGTGGCCGTGCGAGGCGCCAGCCGCCATCGGGTCGCGATTGGGAAAGAAGAGCAGGGTATGGACAAGAAGCCGGCAGAAAAGGACCGCATGCAGGACATCGTCTCGATGGCCAAGCGGCGGGGATACATCTTTCCCAGCAGCGAGATCTACGGCGGACTGAACGCCGTGTTCGATTACGGCCCACTCGGCGTGGAGCTGAAGAACAACGTCAAGCGCGCGTGGTGGGACGCGATGACGCGCATGCGCGATGATGTCGTCGGCCTGGACGCCAGTATCCTGATGGCGCGCCGCGTCTGGCAGGCGTCGGGCCACGAGGAGGTCTTCACCGATCCGCTGGTGGACTGCCGCAACTGCAAGGGCCGCTTCCGCGCTGACCACGTTATCGAGGAGCTTGGCAGCCTCGACGTCTGCCCCAACTGCGGCGAGCGCGGCACGCTGACCGAGCCGCGCCCGTTCAACCTGATGTTCAAGACCTACATGGGGCCGGTCGAAGAGGACGCCGACCTGATCTACCTGCGCCCAGAGACGGCCCAGGGCATCTACGTCAACTTCCTCAACACGCAGACCTCGATGCGCAAGCGCCTGCCCTTCGGCATCGCGCAGATCGGCAAGGCGTTCCGCAACGAGATCAGCCCAGGTAATTTCACCTACCGCATGCGCGAGTTCGAGCAGATGGAGATGCAATACTTCATCCCGCCCGAGCAGGAAGAGCAGTGGTTCAATTACTGGAAAGAGCAGCGCCGCCAGTGGTATCTCGACCTGGGCATGAAGCCGGAGCACATGAGCTGGCACGACCACGGCAAAGATGAGCTGGCGCACTACGCCCGCGCGGCGGTGGATGTCTATTACGAATTTCCCTTCGGCAGCAAGGAGATCGAGGGCATCCACGACCGAACCGACTGGGACCTGCGCCGCCATACGGAGTTTAGCGGCAAAGACATGTCGTACTACGATGACCTGGAGAAGCGCCGCTTTATCCCATACATCATCGAGACGTCGGTTGGCGCCGACCGCTCGGCGCTGGCCTTCCTCTGCGACGCTTACGACGAGGAGGAAGTCAACGGCGAGACGCGCGTGGTGCTGCGGCTGAGCCACCGCCTCGCGCCGGTGAAAGTGGCTGTGATGCCGCTCTCCAAGAAAGAGGACCTGGTCACGCTGGCGCACAAGGTCCACGACAGCGTGCGCCCCCTCGGCCTGACGCAGTACGATGATACCGGCGGCAACATCGGCAGGCGCTACCGCCGCCAGGACGAGATCGGCACGCCGTTCTGCGTCACGGTGGACTTCGATAGCCTCGAAGACAACGCCGTGACCATCCGTGAGCGCGACAGCATGGCGCAGCGCCGCGTCCCAATCGCGGACCTGCGCGCCATTCTGGCCGAAGACCTCGCGAAGTAGGCGGGATACCTAGGTGGACAAGTGGGTCGCGGGCGGATAAGCCTCGGCGGATAAATCCGCGTCTAAGGGCCTGCCGGCCGCGAAGCCCACCTTCGTGGGCTAAGATACGGGGGAGAGCAGGCCGCGCAGGCGGCCTTTTGCGGCGGGACGCCCTTAGGCGCGGGTTTACTCGCCCGCCGCGCCCCGCCCCCATCGGAGACCAACCTATGAGCCTGGACGAAGCGCTGAGCATGTACGCTGAGGCGGCGCAGGACCTCGCCAGCGCCGGCATGTCAAACGCCGCGGGGCTGCACTACAATGCCGCCGATCTCGCCAACCACGCGGCGGAGATGACCCTTCAGGCGCTCTACGCGCTGGACCACGACTCTCGCGCGCCCTACGACCACAACCTGCGCACACTGGGCGAGCTGGTCGGCGCGCCAGAGGATATCCGCGCCGATCTCGACGCGCTCACACCCTACCATCCCAGCTTCTTCCTGGAGAAGGTGGACGCCGAGATGGCCGATGACGAGGTCGGCGGCGACACAGCGGATGACCTGCTCAAGCGCGCGCGCCGTGTCATGAAGTGGGCGCGCCCCACGCTGCTGGCCTGAAACGGAGCGGGCGGTCCGACACGCTGGGCGGTTGAAACCGCGCCTCCAGGGCCATATGGCCACAACGTCCGCCTTCGCGGGCGCGGACATGGCGCGCCCCAAGGAGCGGACGCATTCGCCCGCGCGACTCCGCCGGGAGCGGCGGCCTCCCGCCCTGTGCACGAGAGGAGCGAGCCCTGATGAATACGAGTCAGCGCATCGTCTCGCTGCTGCCGAGCGCGACGGAGATCCTCTTCGCGCTCGGTTTGGATGACGAGGTGCGCGCGGTGACGCATGAGTGCGACTATCCCCCCGCCGCGCTGGCGAAGCCGCATATCACGCGCAGCCTGCTCGCGCCAGACCTCAGCAGCGGTGAGATTGACGCCGCCGTGCGTGAGCAGCTCGTCGCCGACGCCCACAGCCTCTACACGATTGATCGCGCGCTGCTGGCCGAGATTGACCCGACGCTGATCGTTACCCAGCGGCTGTGCGAGGTCTGCGCCGTCGCCTATGATGAGGTGCTGGAGGCCGTGCGCTCGCTGCCGCGCCGCCCTGAGGTCATCAATCTGGAGCCGGAGCGGCTGGATGACGTGCTGCGCGATATCGAGACGGTAGGCGCCGCGGCGGGGCGCGAGGCGGAGGCCGCCGCGCTGGTGAATGATTTGCGCGCGCGCATCGAGCGAGTGCGTGAGACGGCGGCGAGGGCCACAACCCGCCCACGCGTCGCCTTCATCGAGTGGCTGGACCCGATCTTTTGCGGCGGCCACTGGAACCCGGAACTAATCGAGATTGCGGGCGGCGTGGACCACATCGGCAAGCTCGGCGCGCGCTCGGAGCAGGTCGCATGGGAGCGCGTCGTCGAGAACCAGCCGGAGGTGATGGTGATTGCCGCCTGCGGCTTCACCGAGGAGCGCGCCCGCCAGGATGAGCCGCTACTGCGCGCGCTGCCGGGCTTCGCGGACCTTCCCTGCGCCCGCGCCAATCGCGTCCACTTCGTTGATGGCGCCGCCTATTTCAGTC
>DASTKI010000134.1:0-20187 GCA_035716045.1 Ktedonobacterales bacterium | reverse complement strand
GCCAATCGCGCCGCAGACGTGATTGACAATGTCCAGGCCCTGGCTGAAGGAGCCAAGCTCGCCGTTGTAGACGCTGACGATGTAGGTCTCGGAGCCAACTTTGACGATGCCGGAGGAATTGACGTTCCACGCGCCGTCGGGGCCGGTGACCCAGCCGTTCTTCATCCAGAACTGGGCGTCGTCTGGGGCGCTGTCGCCGACGCCGAACTGCTGGTCGCGCTCGATGTGGCTCATCAGATAGAAGGCCAGCGTGCGGTCGGAGTCGTTGAGGACCTTGCCCGTCTGCAGCAGCGAGAGCAGCCGCGCCATGTCGTTGGGCGACCACTTGGCCCAGCCCCAGCCGGCCGGATTGTCCACATAGTCGGTGATGCCCCAGGCGCGCATGTGGGAGCGCTGCCCGGCGCCATAGCCGAGCGTGTCGTAGATCACCTGGGCGGCGTTGTTGTCGGAATGCTCGATCATCGCCGTGAGCAGCGAGCGGTCGTAGCTGTTGGGGCCGCGCTTCAGGCCCTCGATGTGCTCCAGATACGAGACCATCAGCGCGACCTTGGCCGAGCTAGCCATGATGAAGAGGCCGCCGCTGTTGTAGGCATAGGCGACGCCGCGCGTCACGTCGTAGACCATGACGCCCGTATTGCGTCCGCGCGCCGCCAGGTATTTCGCCAGATCGGGCGAGAGGATGTCGAAGCCGTTCACCGCGAATGTGGTAGGCGTCGCGTCGGTGAGCGCGTTGGCGTCTACCCAGGCGGAGCCGTTGCGCGTGGGGGTCTTCCAGGTGATCGCGTACCAGAGGTCGCCCGCGAGCCACTGCGCCGGGCCGCTGAGCGTGACGGCGCTGTTGGTATTGAGGCCGATAGCGACCGCGCCGCCGCCCGCCGACGTGCGCAGCGCGCCATCCTGGGTCAGCCAGCGCTGCGGCTTGGGGCTGGCGTGGACGGCCGGTCCGCCGGCGGTGTGCAGGTAGTCAAGCCCGGAGGGCTGTGGGGCGATGGTGGGCGCGCCGGTGGCGTCTGGCTGGTCGAGGTCAACGATCAGCACGGTCTGCGGGAACGCTTGGACCAGCAGGTGATGGCGCGCGCCATCGCGGGTGGCGCTCATCGCCAGCGGCTCGGTCAGCGGCGCGCCGATGTCGGTCGCCCAGCCGTGCGGGGTGACATTGCCACGACTGATGTACGTCCACAGCGCAAGCGGGATTGAGTGGCCGACCTTCTTGCCGCCGCGCTGCCCCTCGATGACGAACGCGCGCTGGCTGGAGAGGATGACCTCCGGCGCGCCCGGCGTGTGGATCACGGTATCGCTGCTCGATGGCGTGGGCGCGGTGAGAAAGTCGCTGGGCCGGGCCTCCGAGCGCAGCGCGGTGTAGGTCGCTCCGCTGTCATCGCCGCCAACTGGCGCGGCGCTGCCCAGAACGAGCAACTCCTGGCTGAGGGGAAGGGCGATGACGCCGCTCTGGCGATCGTCCACCCCGTTGCGCGCCAGGGCGGGATCAAGATCGCCCGCGCCTTTGGTGGCGCCGTCGGCGATGGCATCCGCCGTCGCATCGTTAGCGTTCACCAGCGCGCCATCCATGAAGAACTGCGTCTCACCGAGGTTGCTGGCGAATGACGGCGTGATGGCCTGGCCCAGCATGGTTTGCCCATCGTGCGCGGCGTAGTAGGCCGCGAACGCGGGCGCGACAGGGTAGGTCTTGGCGCCAAACGCGGCGTTGGCTGGAGCAAGCTGGGTGACCGCCGTCGCGTTCGCCAGGCGAGTGGTCAGCGGCGGAAGCTGGTCGGGCGGGCGCAGGCTCCCGATCAGGCCGTTGATGGCTGGCAGGAGCAGCGTGATAAGCAGCGCGGGTAGCGTCACGAGCGCGACGAGCGCGGCGAACGGCGCCCAGAGAGGGATAGCGCCATGCTTGCGCTCCGGACCGGCGGCGCGCGATAGCGGCACACCCACTGTGGGTTCGGCGGGAGCGGGCGAGCCGTAGCGCGGGAAGGCAGGCAGCGGATGAGTGGGCATGTCCTCCACATTGGGCGCGGGCGCTGGGACGGCGGGTATCGCGGCTGCGGGCAAATGATAGGTGGGGACGTCCTCTACCGTGACGCCGGGCGGCATTGGCAATAAGTTGGCCTTTGCCGCCGCGTTCGCCACCGGCGCCGCGCCCTCCTCCGCGCCTCCGCGCGGCTCTGGCGTCCGCCTGGCCAGCTCCGTCCGTTCGGCTTCCTCGATCGCCAGCGGGCGCGCGACCTGTTGGAGCTCTAGCGTAGGCTCATCTGGTATGGCGCTCGTCATGTCTATCGCGGCGAGCTCCTCGGGCGGCGTCGCGAACGCGTCGAGCCGTCGTGATTGGTCGGATTGCCTGGATCCTTCGTGTCCTTCGGGATGATCAGGTGTTGTCACAGCCAGCGCCTCTCTCCGCACGCGCCACACGCGCGCCTCGTGCTTCCGATTCGTATGTCACCCAAGGGCCGCGCGCCGTCATAGCCCTCATAGCCGCCATATGCGTCCGCTCGTAGCGCGCCACATGCCAAGACCATCCCCGCGAATCGGGCGAATTGCGCGCTCACAAGACAGATGCCTGTGATAGGTTAAACGAGCCAGGCGTCACGTATGGTAGCGGACGTATAGCGAGCGACCGCCAGGCGGCTGACGCCCTGGCTGGGAGCGCGCCCGCAAGTCCCATCTTCGCGGGCTAGGAGGAGGCGCTACATGCTGGCGGGGATTGCGCCATCCGATCTGCTGGGATGGCTGGTGACAGTTGGCGGCATTATCCTGGTGGACCTGGCGCTGAGCGGGGATAACGCGCTCATCATTGGCGCGGCGGCGAGCCGCCTTCCGCGGCGTCAGCGGCTAATCGCGCTCTTTTGGGGCGGCCTGGGCGCCATCGTCCTGCGCATCGCGCTGACGACCATCGCCTCGCGCCTGCTGCTGATTCCACTGGTGCAGTCGGTGGGCGCGGCGGTGATCATGATCATCACGATCCGCATGCTGATTCCCGAAGACGAGGGCGCGGCAGCCGCGAGGGCCGCGCGAAGCTCCGACCGGCTTGGGGCTGCGATCGTGACGATCCTGGCGGCGGATGTCAGCATGTCGTTGGATAACGTGCTGGCGATTGGCGCGCTCTCGCGGGGGAACATGCCGCTGCTGGTGTTCGGCCTGCTGCTGAGCATGCTCCTGCTGCTCACGGCCAGCGCCGTCGTCGCGCGCCTGATCGAGCGCTTCAACTGGCTGATGGACCTTACGGCGCTGGCGCTGGCCTATACGGCGGGAGATCTCGCGCTCCACGATCCGGTGGTGAGCGGCGCGCTGGGGCTGACGGGCGGGCGGGCATTGGAGTTGATCGCCGGACTGCTCGTCTTCACGGTCCTGCTGGCTGTCGCCTTCCGCATCGCCCGCGCACAGCATACACGGCGCGCCCATGGCGGCCATGCGGGGAGCGCGCAGGCGCCAGCGGGGTCACAGCCAGCGGACGCCCAAGCGCCGGAGCCGCGAGCGCAGCCCGCCACGCGATCCAGACCGCGGCAGGAGGAGTAGGCCTGCGGGCGCATGGCGCCCAGCGCGCATCTCAGGCGCGCTGGGCTTCGTCCAGCGCCTGGACCGCCGCGGCCACGCGCTTGCGCTCGTCGCGCAAGGCGGAGGTCAGCCGCTGGAGCGCCTCATCGCCAGGGGGCATAACGCGCACGCGGACGATGCGGCGGTCTTCGCCGGGGGCGCTGGGCTCGCGCGCGACCAGTCCGCGCTCCTCGGCGCGATTGACCAGGCCAATCACGGCGTTGTGGCGGATCTGGAGGCGTTCGGCCAGCTCGGTGATGCTCGCCGACTCCCGGCCGGGAAATCCCTTGATCGCCAGCAGCAGGAGGTATTGCTGCGGCGTGAGGCCCGCGCGCCGCGCCTCGATCTCGGTTTTGCGGCTGAACTGGCGCAGGGCGTAGCGCAGCGCCGCCAGGCGCTCGATGTCTTCCTTGTGAAGCTCGCCGCCTAATGTGTCCTTGGCGGGCGGCGCGCTGCCGTCATCCGCTGGCGTTCCAGCCCGCTGGGCCTCATCGCCGGTCGTACGTGAGACCATGCGTCGCGCACCTCCCTCGCTCGCTGCGGAGCCAATTATCCGCACACTATCGCATTCTACGACAGATGCGCCAAGCTCGCCACGTCAAGCGGCGCGATGGAAGGCGGGAGCGCGACCGGCGTGAGAAGCCAGCGGGGCTGGGCGTGGCGGAAGCGCGCGCCGGTAGAGATGGAGCCAGACGACGGTTCGGGAGACGAGCTAGTGGGCGGCGGTCGAGTGGACGCTCTCGGCCTGCTCCGCCGCATGCTCCAGCTCGGCCTCGGTCGGGACCCGCAGCGCGCGGATGGATAGCCAGATGGCGAAGATAAACAGCGCCAGCCAGAACAGGACGACGTAGATGATGAAGATGACGTCATTCATGAGACGCGAGCTCCTCCGGTAGAACGCGGGGACCGGCGAATACGGAAGACGGCGGGGGCCGTCTGTTCACCGCTAGGGTATCACAGATCAGCTTGTGGCGCGACGGGCGCCGCCAGAAGGATGAGGCGGGCTGGCGGAGAATCCTGATCGCATGGGCGGGCGTATGCGCCCGCGGGCCGTCCGCGCGCACGGCGAGTCGCGAGGACAAGCGAGGACAAGCCATATTGGGTGGAGCGCTTCCGTTAGTGGCTGAGGCTGGCCTGGCGCCGCCTGGCCTCTGATGGGCGAGGTCGAGGCGGCAGGTGGCCCGGTTGGGGCGCCATCTCAGGCCTCCGGGGCGCAGGCGCCGCCGGATGGGCCGCCTGCCGCTCGCGCTCGAACCGGCGCCGCCGCCACGCGCGCAGGGTCTGCCGTAGGGTGATGGCGGCGAGATATGGCCAGTAGATGACAGGGCGCAGAACCAGGTCCTGGCTGGGAATGACCCGCTGCGCAGCGCCGCCAAAGCCGCGCTTGAAGGCGTACACGCCGTATAGCTCCTCGCCTGGGCGCGGCTCCTCGGGGATCGAGCGCCAGTCGAACGAGGTGGCGCCCTGGCTCTTCGCCCATTGGACGCAGCGCCAGAGCAGCACGCGATTCGCCTCGATATGGCGGTCCCCGACGCCATCCGCCAGCGCGCCATGCATGTACCATGCGCGCGCTCCGTGGACGGCGACCGTCGCCGCGGCGACCGGCGCGCCCGCATGCTCCGCCAGAAAGAGCGGCATCTCGGCTGTGCCATTGGCCGCCGCATGCTCGGGTGAGTAGTCCGCGAGCATGTCGCGATAGAGCTGGGCGGCATAGACATGAAAGCGGTTGCGCTCGCCCGTCCTCCGCAGGAGCGCGTAGAAGCTCTCGAAATCGCGCTCGGTTCGCCCGCAGCGGACCGTCACCCCTTCCCGCGTACCCCGCCGGATGCCGTAGCGCCAGCCCTTGGTCATCGCGGCCAGCAGCTCGTCTTCGCTGCGTGAGATGTCGGTGACCCACGCGCTGCGCGGGTAGAGCGCCTGGCGCGTGGCCCGCAGCCCAAGCGCGCGATGGCGTCGCGCCCATGCCGGCGCTGGCTCGGCGATGTTGGGCTCAAAGTGGACCATGAAGGCGCCGCGCTTGGCCGCCTCGCGGCGGGCGAACGCAAGCAGCTCACGCAGGGCGAGAGAATCGGGGCCTATGCCGCTGGCGTATACGGGGCCGCGCGGCGCGTAATAGAACGGAGCATGGACGATATCGGCCTCATTGTAGACCAGCAAGACGGCGGCGGCGAGCCGGCCCCGATCAAACACGCCGAGGCGCAGCGAGTTCCGCCGGGCCGCGTCGCCAATATGCTCCGGCCACTCGTAGGTCTGGCAGATATGCCCATTGGGCGCCTGGCGCACAAACCCATTCCAGATGGCGCGGTCCGAGACGTGCAGCGATTCCAAGTGGCCGTCTCCTTCGACTACCCAGTGATGCGTCCGCGTTGCTGGGGTTGATATCAGCAGCGAGTCCTTGCGCACGAGCAAGAGCGGCGCCACGGGCATGGCTTCGGGCCCCAATGACGATCCGCGCGCGGCGTGTGAGGACGCGATGGGCCGGTAATGGGCGGGTGATTGGCCGGTGATTGGCCGGTGATTGGCGGGAGACGCGCAGGGGCGATATTGATGGCATGCGATATGGGCGCCATATGTGGACGATTCGGCTTACGGGACCCTGGATGGCCGACATCGCGCGACCTCACGCCCTTATGCGCTACCGCGGTGAGGAGCCCAGAGGCGCGCCGAGAGGAGTGAGGAGGTATCGTCGCCATGAGGAAGGGCGCCTTCAGGCGATGGATGTATCGCGGGCAGCGGCCCAACTGGTTGGCGCGGGCGCTCAACCGGGTGGACGTCGCGCTGAGCTCGTTGGGCGTCGCGAGCAACTACGGGATGGCGACACTGGAAGTGACCGGGCGCGTGTCAGGGCGGACGATCTCGCTGCCAGTGGCCATCGCCGCCGTCAATGGTCAGCGGTATCTGGTGTCCATGCTAGGGGAGAATGTGCAATGGGTGAAGAACGTCCGGGCAGCCGGTGGACGGGCGATAATCCGCAGCCGCGGTCGCGAGGAGGTCCACCTCGAAGAGGTTCCCGTTGACCAGCGGGCGCCCATTCTGAAGACCTACCTGCGGCGAGCGCCGGGAGCGCGCTCTCACGTGCCCGTGCGCCTGGATGCGCCGCTGGCGGAATTCGAGCAGATCGCAGCGGCGTATCCCGTCTTCCGTCTCGACCCTCCCAGGCAGGCTGGAGCTAGCTAAGCGTGGCGCGCTTAGCTAGTTGGGCCGGAGCCTGGGAATGGTGGGGGCCAGCCGGGCGGCGACGGGGGCATATCGTTCTGTGTGGAGTAGGACCCAGGCCCGGAGTAGCCGGGCGGGGAGTAGCCGGGCGAGGCGGGCGAGCCAGGCGCGCCGCTGAGCGCGGTAATGACTTCGTCGAGCGGCGTGCCGCTGGGTGGCGGCAAGGCGGGCCGCAGGCCCATGCGCTGCGCGATCAGAACCTCCGCCAGCCGGTGAGCTTCGGCCCGTGTCTGGCTCAGCAGGAGGTCAATCTGCGCCATGCGGGCGAACCGTGCGATGAGGTTGTTGAGGCTGACGCCGATACGCCAGAGCGACGCGTTGCGCATGGGAGGGACACGTGCGTTGAAATCGCCGTTCGCCATGCGCACGTGGATGGCGAGAAGCTGCTGCACACCCTCCTCGACCTCGCGCGTGCGCTCGATCTCGCGGCGCTCAAGCGCGGCTAGCTCCTCGGCGCGGTCCGCGCGCCGCAGGGCCATGAGGGCGCTGCGCGCCCAGAGGAATGAGACCAGCGCCACGATCAGTTGCATGGCGATGGGGCCGGCGTAGGCCTGTAGCCCGTTGTTGGAGTTCACGACGACGTCCAGCGCGGGGGTATGCGGCATGTAGTCTATCAGCCCGACGATGATGGCGCTGTTGGCCGCCGCCACGAAGAAGACGGTGGCTGGCGCCAGAACCGAGGCCGCGACGAGCTCTGAGCCAGCGAGCAGATACAGCGCGCCCAGATGCAGCACGTCCATCTGGCCGCCCAACGCGGTGGCCGGAATGCCAACCGCGGGCAGGTCGGCGAGCGCGACCATCAGGACGCCCGCCCACGCCACCTCACCCATGCGGTTGAGCAGCGCGGCGGCGAGGGCGAGGCCCAGCGCGATCAGCAGCGCCACTTTCATCGCCGGATGATCGTCATCTACGATTACATAGAGCCACAGCGCGGCGGCCTCGATGACCAGAAACGCGAGCAGCAGCACACTCACCAGCCGCCCGCGTCGCGCCCATTCGCGGGTCTCGAATGGCGCGCTCGCCGGTGGCGTCTGAGGCGCGGTCAGCCGCAGCCACCAGCCGAATGGCCCGCTATCTGTTCCTTGCGCGATTCCGTCGTTCTGTGGCGTCACATCCACCCATGTCTGAGAGCTTCGCTCGAAGTCTCCACGAACTCCATTCCCCTGCTGAGACATATCCTCTCCACCTATGTTGGCGGCGAACCGCGTGGTCGCCTGTTTCCTCATATTGTGGTACGGCACGGGGATACACCCAGTATACATATCGGCGCAAGCTGGCCATGCATGTGGGCGTGCGGGGGTAGGCCGTCCTCCGATCCGCGGCGTAGCGTTCCCCTCGCAGGCGAAGGTGGCTGGCGCGGGAGCAGCGGCGGGCGCGCATCCGCACGCCGCAGGCGCATACGCCGGCCACGCCCCTCTCTCCTCGCGGGAGAGGGAAAGGGGGTGAGGTCGGGCCGGGATGACATTGCCCCTTCCGCTGGACAGCGCGCGCGGCGCGTTCACATAATGATGAATGACTTGCCATGCGCACGGCGAGTCCGCATGGAGGAGGAGCGAGCGATGCTGCGATTGCTGCTGGTCGAAGACAACAAGCCGGTGCGCCAGGCGCTGCGCGAGGGGTTGGAGGCGGCGGGCGAGGTGGCTGTGGTGGCCGAGGCCGCCACAGCGCGCGAGGCGATTGCCGCCGCCGAGGCGCACGCCGACCTGGACGCGGCGCTGATGGATGTGGAGCTGCGCGACGCCGAGCTGGGGGCGCGGGCGATGAGCGGCGTGGGCGCGGCGGTGGCCATCCGCCGCGAGCGGCCGCGCTTTCCGGTCGTCTTCTACTCCATCCAGGACGACGACTCCTATTTCCGTGAGTTTCGCGCCGCCGGCATCCTCAGCCACTACGCTTATGTGCGCAAAAGCAACTACCTGCTGCCTTCGATGCTGCTGCCGCTGCTGCGCGACGCGACGGCGGGCCGCAGCTTCATTGACCCTGAGATCGAGGACCGCGTGGACGAGGTGCGCCAGCGCGACGAAGTCTCGCCGCGCGCGCTGCTGGAGCCGAACGAGCTGCGGGTGGTGGAGCTGCTGGCGCAGGGGCTGACCAACGAGCAGATCGCCGCGCGGCTGGGCCTGCGCGACGCGCGCGCTGTCAGCCGCACCAATGGCCGCATCTATGACGCCTGGCGGCTGAGCGAGAGCACGACCGACGAGAAGGTGGCCCGCGCGCGCGCGGCGCTGATCTACCTCTACGACCGGCCGATCATGTGGGACGAGCAGGGGCGCGCGCTGGCGCCCGACCGCAAGGGCGGCTGGTCGCCGCTGTTCGATGACCCTGGGTCCAGCGGTGAGGCGCGCTCGTGAACGCGCTGCTCGAGCGCGCGCTGCAGCCCGCGCTGGCCGAGCTGGCCATCGCGCTCTCCGTCTTCAGCCTTATCACGTATCTCTGGCTCGGGCTGACGGTCCTGCTGGCCGGGGACCGGCGCAACATGGTGACATGGGCTTCGGGCGTGGGGCTGCTGCTAGGGGCGATCTTCTTCCTCAGCCACGGCGCGCTGGTGGCCGAGCGGCCCATCGCGGGTGGCTCGGGCGGCTCGGCGACGGCGGATTTCTGGTGGCGGCTGTCCTGGTTCCCGGCGTTCACGGCGCCCTTCCTCTGGGCGGTGATCGGGCTGCGCTATACGCAGCTATCGGGGGAGTGGCGACGGCTGCGCACGGTGGCGCTGGGCGCGGTCGCCGGGCTGGGCGCGCTGACCGTCTTGCTGGCGCTGCTCAGCTGGTCATCTATCGCCCACTATACGGACTTCATCCGCCTGCTGGATAGCGCGCTGCGGTTGCGCGATGGGGCGGTGGATGTCACGCCGTGGGTCCCGGCGCTGGGCGTGGCGTTCGTGGTCTACATGGGGGCGTGCGCCGGTCTGCCGTGGGCGGCGCTCGCCGTGAGCCGGCTGGCGCCGACCATCGAGGCGCGGCTGGCGGCCACCGCGCTGCCCTTGCCGCTGCTGCTCGGCGCCGATCGCCCCTCCGGCGCGCGGCCAGCCGCGGTCGCCAGCGAGCCGCCCGACCGTGAGCTGCTGTGGGACCCCGCCGACGCCTGGGAGCGCGCGCGGCCCGCGCTGCTGACCGCCTCGCTGTTCATGGTCGTGGCGGGCGGCGTGGTCGCCGTCACTGGCCTGGGGCTGGTGCTGTTCGAGCGCCACGATGCGATGGGCGCCATCGCGCAGAACCTGCCCGCCATCATGACCTCCTCCCGGCCGGGCCGCTCGCCGCTGGCGCTGGTGGTGGCCGATCTCTGCCTGCAAGGGGCGCTGGCCGGCCTGGGCCTGATGCTCGGCTGGGCGGTGGTGCGCCAGGGGGTGATGGTTGAGCGGCGGCTGCCGCAGCGCGGCTACCTGAGCCACTGGCGGCGGATGGCGGCGCTGGCGCTGGCCTTCGCCGCCGTCGTCGCCTGGATGGGGGGCGTGGAGCCGGCGGCGCTGCCCGATCTGCTGCTGCTCGTGGCGCTGGTGGCCATCGCGATTGCGCTCGTCACCTGGCAATCGTATGTGGCGCACGACCGCCTGCTGACGCAGCTGCGGCCCTTCATGGCCAGCCTCACCACGGGCCAGGCGGGCTGGCTGGCGACCGATCCGGGCGAGGTCGAGCGGGGCGTGGACGCGCTGTTCACCAGCCTCTGCCGCGATGTGCTGGGGGCGGCTCATGGCCAGCTGGCCATCTCCGCCGGGCGCCTGAGCCACACCTTTACCTATACCGCCAGCGCCAATCCGGAGCAGGGCGAGGGCTGGCCCATCCACCTGCTGCCGCGCGCGCCGCTGGAGACGCGCGAATGGACGCTGCCGGTGACCGACGAGCGCGGCGTGGTAGCGCTGCTGACGCTCGGCCCGCGGCTGGATGGCGCGGGGTATACCTCGGCTGACCTGGAGATCGCGCGCGCCTGCGGCCAGCGCATCCTCGACGGCGTGGGCGGCTTCGCGACGGCGCGGGCGGTGGCCTCGCTGGCGCGCCGTCGCGGGCTGGAGGCGGAGCTGACCGCCGCGCTGCCCCGGCGGACGCTGCACGATGAGGTGCTGCCGCGCCTGCATCTGGCGATGCTGCGGCTGGAGGCGCTGCGCGCGCGGCTGCGGACGGCGGAGACGGTTCCGGCGGGGGACGTCCCGGCCATGAACGGCCGGGGTGCGGGCGAGGGCGCCATGAATGGCCGAGGTGTGGACGGGGAGGGCATGAAAGGTCCGGCGGGGAGCGAGGGGGTGGACGGAGCGGTGGGGCTGGCGGACGATCTCGGCGAGGTGGTGGGCGAGCTGGGGAAGGCGCATCGCGACCTGGCGCGGCTGATGCGCGGGGCGCCGCTGGCGAGCGCGCGGCGGGTGGAGCATGGCTTCACAGGCGCGCTGCGTGGGGCGCTGGATGGTGAGTTCCGCGGCGTGTTCGATGAGCTGGAGTGGGAGGCGTCGAACGAGGCGGTGGAAGCCGCCGACGCGCTGCCGCCGATCGTGGCCGATCTGCTGCTCGGCGCGACGCTGGAGGCCGCGCGCAACGCTGGCCGGCACGGGCGGGGCGGCGAGCTGAGCCGCAGGCTCGCGCTGCGTGTGCGGCTGGCCGCCGATGAGGACTGGGTGACGGTAGAGGTGGCTGATGACGGGGTGGGCTTCGGCCAGGCTGGCGCGTCAATCCCCGGCGCGCCGTCTCCTGACCCGTCCGGCGAGTTCGCGCGCCCGCGCGAGCGGAGCGATACCGGCGGGGCGCGCAGCGGGCTGCTGACGCATGGCGCGCTGATGGCGCTGGTAGGTGGCTCGCTGGCGGTGCGCGGTGGCGCTGGCGGCGGCGCGGTGGTCGCGATTCGCGCGCCGAGGAGCGCAGCGGGGTAGCGGAATATGGCGCGGTCGGGGGTATCTGGCGCCGCTCGCATGTCGCTGAATCAGAATGAGCGGTGGACAACGCGCATGACGGGAGCGCGTGTGAAGCCTCAGATCAGCAGAGGAGGACGCGATGCCAGATACCATACCGAGAGAGCAGCTGCTACAGGAGTTCGCTGACGCCTTTGAGCGCGTCATCGAGACGGCGAGCGCGGCGGCCCGACGTGAGGTGAGCGCCAACGCGGAGGGGTGGGGGCCGCGCGAGTACGTCGCCCATCTGGCGGGCTGGGAGATCATGGCGACGGTGCGCGTGCCGAAGATCGCGGCGGGGATGGCGCCGCTGGAAGAAGCTGACGCCGCCCGAGGAAAAGTCATGACCGACGCGATCAACGCCACGATCATCGCGATGATCGGCGATCAGCCGCTGGAGGCTGTGTGCGGGATCTTGCGTCGGGCTTACCAGCGCGATATCGCCATCCTGCGGTCGCTGGACGAGCGGTTCTTTCAACCCGGCGAGTACGTCTACGAGCGCACGCGGGGAGTCATCGAGCACTGCCAGGAGCACATCGAGGACATGGCGGCGGGGTAGCGCGGCGGAGTAAAGGCGTGGTTAAAGCGGGACGCCACCGGCTGTCCCACCCGGCGGCGTCCCAGAGAGTCACATCCTTGACCGCCAGCGACCTGCGCTGCTGGCTCCTGCCCCGCGTCGCAACGTCACTTGTCTTGACGGTCGCGCGCCTGTGTTGCAAAATCAAGGCAAATATCACGATATGCCTAGATTTTGCGCAAGGACAACCGGAATGGCGGAGACAAAGGCCGCACGGGTGATCGAGTGGATACGCCGTGCGGGGATTGTGCGGCCGCGTGATCTCGCATCCGAAGGCGTCACGCACCAGTATCTGCAATCGCTGTATCGTCGCGGGCTGCTGGAGCGGCGCGGGCGTGGCCTCTATAGCGTGGCTGGCGCGGAATTCGATGAGCGCGAGACGCTGTCCGAGGTCGCCATGCGGGCGCCGCATGGTGTCATCTGCCTGCTCTCCGCCCTGCGTTTCCATGACTTGACCACGCAGGCCCCATACGAGGTCTGGCTGGCTGTCGAGCATAGCGCGCATGTTCCGCAAGACGTCTCGTTGCCGCTGCACGCGGTGTATTTCTCCGGGAGAGCATTCACAGAAGGCATCGAGGAGCGGGAGGTGAATGGCGTAACGCTGCGAGTCTACAGTCCGGCCAAGACAGTAGCGGACTGCTTCAAATATCGGAACAAGATCGGCCTGGATGTCGCGCTCGAGGCGCTGCGGGAGACGTGGCGCGAGCGGCGCGCGACGATGGATGACCTCTGGCGCTACGCTGCCATCTGCCGCGTAACCAACGTCATGCGCCCGTACCTCACCGCCCTGGAGACGCTGACATGACGAACCAGCCATTGGGCAGCAGGCGCGCGCCACGTAACATGGCGGCTTCCGTTCGCAGCCGCCTGACTGCACTCGCGCATGCGCAAGGCCAGGAAACCGAATACATCCTGACGCGCTACGCGCTGGAGCGCTTGCTCTACCGTATAACGCGGTCGTCATTCTCCGACGACTTCATACTGAAAGGCGCGTTGCTGTTTGCTCTCTGGGATGAGCGAGCGCGCCGCCCGACCCGCGACCTTGATCTTCTCGGCTTTGGGTCGGACTCTCCAGAGCGTGTCGAGCATATCTTTCGCGATCTCTGCGCGCTCGCTGTCGAAGATGACGGATTGGTATTCGCGCCTGAAAGCGTGCGCGCCAATCCTATCCGAGAGGCGCAGGAGTATGGTGGAGTCCGTGTCACACTCCAAGCTACGCTCGGTTCCGCGCGCCTACGTGTTCAGGTTGATATTGGCTTTGGCGATGTGATCACACCGTCGCCGCAGGAAGTCATTTTCCCTACGCTGCTTAGCCTACCCGCGCCGGTGGCGCGCGCCTATCCTCGCGAAACCGTGGTCGCCGAGAAGGTCGAAGCGCTGACGCACCTGGGTTTGACGAACACTCGCATGAAGGACTTCTATGATCTGTGGCTTCTCGCGCGGCTCTTCTCGTTCGATGGCCTCATCCTGGCTACCGCCATCGCCACAACATTCACACGCCGACGTACGCCGTTGCCAGAAGCGGAGCCGCTTGCGCTTACAGATGTGTTCGCTCATGACCCAGGCAAATCGGCTGAGTGGCGCGCGTTCATTCTGCGTAGCAGGCTTGATTCCCCCGGACTGATCTTGCCATCTGTTGTCGAGGTTCTGCGCGCATTCCTGCTCCCTCCGCTGTCAGCGATTCGCCTGGGCAAGGCATATGACGATCAGCTCTGGCCGCCAGGTGGCCCGTGGAAGAATCAGGCAGAAAGCGGCTAGTTTGCGGAGCCTTGAACGATCTCGTAAAAAGCGGGACGCCACCGGCTGTCCCACCCGGCGGCGTCCCAGAGAGTCGCATCCTTGACCGCCAGCGACCTGCGCTGCTGGCGCTCTCTTCTCCTTGTTCCTTCGCGACAGTGACAAGTATACCCAGACTTTCGCCAAAGCGCCCCACGGTTTACCGTAGTTTTTCCGCCAGGGTGGGCGGCTGTCTCCGATTCTGTGAAGCCGCTGTGTGGAGAGCCGAAATCAGCAGCGCGCGGGCAGACGCCATAAGCGTCTGGCCGCGAGTCATCTATGTCAAGCGGGATGAGCGCGCAGCCGCCAGCGCTGGTGATCGCTTCGGCTTATGGGCGCCCAGTCACCGCTGTGGCCTCGCCGGCCACCTCTTTGGCTTCCGCGATCACGCGCTGAGGCTCCGTCGGCGTCTCAGTCGAGATGGCGATGCGCTTGGGCTGGGCGTGCTGGGCGATGGGGATGACAAGGGCGAGCACGCCGTTGCTGAAGCGCGCCTCGACGTGGTCGGCGTCCACATCCTTGGGGAACGAGATCGAGCGGCTGAACTCGCGCGCGCCGAACTCTTTCAGCAGATACGCACCGTTCTTGCGCTGCTCTTCGGTGAAGGGTTCGGACACGGTCGCCTTGAGCGTCAGGGTATTCTGCCGCACCGACAGGTCTACCGCGTCAGGCGAGACGCCGGGCAGCAGCGTGTAACAGTAGTAGGTGTTGTCCAGCTCGAGGACGTTCATCAAGCCGCCAGCGCCGCCGGCCCACTGGCCACCTGTAAGCCAGCCCGGACGCAGCACCGCCTGGTTGACGATCTGGTTCATGACATCGTGCAGTGGCGTTAGATCGCTGAAGGGATCCCAACGCATAACGGAAGACATACTTCGTGTACCTCCTTCGCTACAGGCTGAGATAGGTCTGGCGCGGGCGCCAATGGGCGTTCATCGTATTCGCCGGGTGTCCGCCGGGTGTCCGCCTGGCGCCCGCCGGAGAGGCCGTTTGCGCTCTCCGGTGTGATACATAATCACAGCTCACAAAAGAGGGTCAAGGGGTGAAAGCGCGCTCTAATGAAACTCTGACGAAACTCTGATGTCGCTCTGACACACGCCCGTTGGTGTATCGTCAGGCCTGAATGTTCCTCGCTTTACCATTGTTCGTAGTGGGTGAACTCTTCGGGTGGCTTGCGGCGGCGCTTGAGCGAGGGCGAGGGCTTGTCTTCGGCGCCGTGGCCGATGGGGATGACACCAACCGCGGTATGCTCGTCGGGAATGCTTAGCAGGCGTTGGAGCTCTAGCCGCCGCTCCGTGGTCTCCGCGCCGGCGAAGCCCGCCGCCAGCCCTTCGTTGACGACCGCCAGCAATAGCGCCATCACGGTGCAGCCGATGTCCATGAACCAGTAGGGGACGGGCCACTCCGTCTCGACGCCGCCCGACTCGTTCAACTTGTCGGGCTCCTGGTAGCGGCGGTGGTAGGCGGCCTCGCTGACGCAGGGGACGATGAGGACGGGCGCCTCGGAGATCCAGGGATGGAACCCGCTGGCGGTGTACTCCTCCTCGCTGCAGATGCGGGCGATCGCGCGCCGGGTCTCCTCGCGCGTCACGACGACGAGCGATTGGCCCTGGGTGTAGCCCGCGCTGGGGGCGCGGCGGGCCAGGTCGCAGACGCGCGCGACCGTCTCAGCATCCACCGGCTCGCTGGTGAAGTGGCGTACCATCCGGCGCTTGTAGATGACCTCGCTGAAGTCCATCGCTGGCTCCCTTTCCCGTTATCTTCCTCGCGCCGCCCTCCCGGCTATCAATGGCCGGGGCACGCAACGGCGCCATGAATGGCGTCTGCCTTCCCCGCCCGCAAGCCGGGGGCATTTATGCCCGTCCCGTCGTGCGCCGGACCTTGAGGGCCGCGCCTCTACCCGCTACACTCCGGCCACCGGCTCGGCGGCGCCTTCAAGCATGTAGGCGTAGGCCATGGCGGGGGTGTTGCGGGCGAAGCCGGGGCGGCCCTGGGCGTCGAGCGTGATGAGGCCGCCGTAGCCGCCGATGCGCTCGCCAAGCAGGTGGACAGCCGCTTCCGCCGCCTCCTGCGCGGACATGCCGCCGGCCATGTACTCGAGGGCGCGGCGGGCCAGCATGAGGCGGATGAAGGCTTCGCCGTGGCCGGTGCTGGAGACGCCGCCCAGGCCGTTCTCGGCGATGAAGCCGCAGCCGGGCAGGGGGGTATCGCCCACGCGGCCGGGATGCTTGCCCGCTAGGCCGCCGGTCGAAGCGCCCGCCGCGATGCGGCCCTGTGCGTCTATCGCGACCGCGCCGACGGTGCCATGCTTGTCGCTATCGCTGTGGATATGCTGGCCCGCGCCGGCGTCTAGCCCGCGTAGCGCCGCGTCGGCCTGCGCCTCGGTGTCGCTGTAGCCCGCGCGCCAGCGCGCGCGCTGCGCTTCTGTCACCAGCGACTGGGGGTCAATCAGCGCGATGCCCGACGAGGCGGCGAACTGCTCGGCGCCGGGGCCAGCCAGGAGGACATGCGGGCTGGCGAGCACGGCCCGCGCGAGGGCGATGGGGTTCTTGATCCGCTCGACGCCAGCGACCGCGCCGACATCCAGCGTCTCGCCGTCCATCAGGCCGGCGTCCAGTTCGGCGCGGCCGTCGGCGTTCAGCGTCGCGCCGGTCCCGGCGTTGAAGCTGGGGTTGTCCTCCAGCGCCGTGATCGCCGCCTGCGTCGCGTCCAGCGCGGAGCCGCCCGCGACTAGCACGCGCCAGCCGGCCTCCGCCGCCGCCCGGCATCCGGCGCGCGCTGCGTCATACCGCTCCAGCGGAATCATCCCCGCCCCACCATGGACGATTAGCGCCAGTCCCATATGGTCATTCCCTCTTTGCTTTCATGCCTAATGCGCGGCTCACAACCGCATCACTGGTTTGATCTCTATCATACCGCCTGTTCGGCGGGCGCGGGAAGGCGGGGCGGCTGAAGCCGCGGCTAAGGGCGTCGCCGCCGCGAAGCCCGCCTGCGCGCGCTGGGTGGCGATGGGCGCGGACGCCGGGGGCGACGCGGCGCACAGACCCTGGGGTTACACAACATTGCGCTATGCGTTTCGTCGTGTGGGGCCAGCAGGTGAAGCGGCGCATATGATACGAGGGTTACACAAAATGCCGCTATCGCCATGGGTCATCCTCCGGTGGTCCGCGAGCAGGCGCGCTCCAGCGCGTCTGAGGAGAGTATAGACAGAGCGCGGGCGAGGCGTGCCCGGTCAGGAGCGGGCAGCGATGGACGAACGCGGGCGTGGGTGGTTGATAGGGTGGCGGGCGAGGAATGGCATAGGCGGAGGGGGACGCATGCGGTGGGAGCCGGGCCGGTGGATGCGTTCGCGGCGTGTGGCAGTTCGGACCGCTGCCACTCCGCGCGCTGAGGCTGGTCATGTTTGGGCTACCGGCTGGAGCGTCCGCAGAGAGAAATGGTCTGATATGATGGAGCCACGGCGCTCCCTTCTACATCCACACGGCGATCATACGCCAAATACCGCAAAGGAGAGGCCCGCATGCAACCAGCCGACAAGAAGGCGACGGCGAAGTCCGCCAAGAACACCACTGTGACCGGCGAAGCGTCCCAGGGATTCACGGATGAGGAACGAGCCGCGGTGAGGGAGCGCGCCCAAGAGCTGAAGGCGGCCGCGCGCCGCGGCCCGCGCGCGGGCAAGGCGGACGGGGAAAGCGATGTGCTGGCGAAGATCGCCGAGATGCCGGAATCGGATCGCGCCATGGCCGAGCGGCTCCATGCCATCATCAAAGCCAGCGCGCCAGACCTCTCGCCGAGAACCTGGTACGGGATGCCCGCGTATGCTAAGGATGGCAATGTCGTCTGCTTCTTCCAAAGCGCGCGGAAGTTCAACACGAGGTACGCGACGCTCGGCTTCAGCGACAAGGCGAACCTCGACGAAGGCGCCATGTGGCCGACCACCTTCGCGCTGAAGGAGTTGACCGCCGCCGACGAGGCGAGGATCAGCGCGCTCGTGAAGAAAGCGGTGAGCTGAGGGCGCGCCGCTAGCCCTGCGCGCCCGGCGTCGGCGCGTCCACTGGGGCGGCATCGCTGGTCGCGGTCTGCTCGGTCTGCTCGGTCTGCTCGTGCAGCTCTGGTGGGTTGTATTGCGGTAGGCGCATTTCGGCGCGGATGCGGCGGATGCCCTGGTAGACCGTGCGCGGGTCCATCGCCAGGCGCTCGGCCAGGGTCTTGTGAACACCGACCTCCGGCACCGGCAGCAGGGGGACATACGCTGAGCGGATGCGCTCCAGCTCGACTTCGGGGCCGGTGTACGCCTGCAACTCCCACCAGCTTGGCAGGGCCATGCGCTGGCGCAGGTCGGCGACGGCTTTCTTCACGAGCGCCTTCGGCACACGCAACTCCGTGGCGATCTGGGTGCGGATGCCGTCGAACTCGACCGGCTGCGCCAGCTCCAGGTAGCGGGCTTCGATGGTGGCGCGCAGGTCGTCGGTCAGCTCGAAGCGCGGCGCGGCGACCTTGGGAGGCTTGGGAGGCTTGGGAGGCTGCGGGGGACGCTCCGCCTTGGGCGGGCGCGGCTTGCCCTGTGCGCCCTGTGCGCCCTGTGCGCCCTGTGGCTGGGCGTGGCGGGAGTCGCTCTGGCCATGCGCCGCGCGCTCGCGCTCGCGGGCCTGCTCACGCTCGATACGCTCGCGCTCCCGCCGCTCGTTTTCCCGTCGCTCGCGCTCGCGGCGCTCCTCATCGCGCCAGGCCGCCATGCCATAGGTAGTTGGCTCCGGAGGGGGCTGGTGGACGGCGCCCGGGGATGCGGGCGCGCTCGCGCCAAGCAGGCTGGCGCCGGGGCCGGAGATCCTCACTGGCTGGGGTGTCGCGGTGGCGGGCTTCTGGCCTGCGTCCCCCGTGTGTTTGGCCGCCGCGCGTTGCTCGCGCTCGCGCTTCTCGCAGCGATCGCACTTGGTCTGGCTCGATTTCACTGGCTTGAACATGGCGCCACAACTGGCGCAGCGCATCTTGTCCTTCATGCCTCGCCCCACTTCCACAGTGTTAAACGGCATGGGTCATCGCGAGCGCCCAGCCGCGCCCGATCAGCGGACCACATGCGATGTGAAGTATAGAGTCACAGTGGGAATGGCGTCAACAAACGGCGCCAGCGCTTGACAGGCGCGTATCAAAAGATATACAACGATTCAATCAAATATTTGAATACTGGTGATGGAAGGGCGGCGCGCATGTCTCACCGGACGTTCAAAGATGGTCTCTATGGCGAGTTGGGGCGTATCGGCAAAGCCCTGGCCAGCCCGCAGCGGCTGGAGCTGCTCGATCTGCTCGGCCAGGGCGAGTGGAGCGTCGAAGACCTGGCCCGCGAGGCGGCGCTCAGCGTCGCCAACGCCTCGCGCCATCTCCAGATCCTGCGGCAGTCGCGGCTGGTGGAGGGCCGCAAGGCGGGGCTCTACGTCTATTATCGCCTGGCGGATGACACGGTCTTCGATCTCTGGCGGGCGCTGCGCGCGACAGGTGAGCGCCAACTTGCCGAGGTCGAGCGGCTGCTGGCGCTCTATCAGGATGACCCGTCGGCGCTGGAGCCGCTGACCCGCGAGACGCTGCGCGCGCGGCTGGCGGCGGGCGAGGTGGTGGCGCTGGACGTGCGCCCGGCGCGCGAGTTCGCACGGGGGCATATCGCCGGAGCGCTCTCGATCCCCATCGACGAGCTCGACGCGCGGCTGGCCGAGCTGCCCGCCGACCGCGAGATCGTCGCCTACTGCCGTGGCCCGTACTGTCTCTTCGCCCACGAAGCGCTGGAGCTGCTCAACGCGCGCGGCTACCGCGCGCGGCGCCTGGGGGAGGGCTACTCCGAGTGGCGCGCCGCGCGGCTGCCGATTGACGTGTCGCATTGAGCCCGGGCGAAGGGAGTGGCGCCGTATGACACAGCAAGCCACGCGGAGGAAGCGGGCTGTGGGCGCGCATGCCTCCACGCCCGGCGCGCGCCTCCAGCTTGGATTGCGCGAGAATCTGGAGCAGTTCACGCTGCTGGCGGCGCTGACACTTGGCGTCGGGCTGGTCGTGGGGGCTGAGCGGGTGGCCGTGCCTGCGCTGGCGGGGAGTGTGTTCCATATCGCCTCCTTCCTGGCGGCGCTCTCCTTCATCGTCAGCTTTGGCGCTGTGAAGGCGCTGCTGAACCTGGTCGCGGGGCGGCTGGCCGACCGCGTCGGGCGCAAGCCTGTGCTTCTGGCGGGCTGGCTGG
>DASTKI010000133.1:0-9892 GCA_035716045.1 Ktedonobacterales bacterium | reverse complement strand
GGCGCGCCTACTGGACGCCACCGACAAGCTATTGCTGCGCAAACGCGCCATCATCGAGAGCGTCAACGACCAGCTCAAGAATATCTGCCAGATCGAGCATACCCGCCATCGCAGCCCGTTCAACTTTGTGGTCCACCTCCTGGCGGCCCTTATCGCCTATTGCCACCAGCCCAAGAAGCCGCCGCTGCACCTCGATGGTCCTTGGGCGACTTTACCAACCGCGTAGCTTATCCTGAACTCACGTAGATGACGCCCGGCGCGTCACTCTGCCCTGCCGCCATACCCTCGCGCCTCCGCGCTCAGCCCCGCATCGGTTGATGATGAGCAGGATGATAGAGTGGGAGCGACCACCGGCGGAAAGGGGCGGTCGCTCCCACCAGACTATTCCACTTCGCCGCTCGCGGAGCGGAACCCCGGCCTCCAGCGCGTGGATGCAGCGCACGGGCTCACCGCGTAGTGGAAACGCGGAACGCCCACCCATCACCCGGTAAACCAGACGGTACAGCCCGCGATGGACGCATTCAACGCGCCGCGTTACCTTGCAGCTTGCCGCTTCATCACGATGCGGTACTGGATCGCGCCCCACTGGGTTGGCGCCCAGCTGACACCGGTGGCCTGGGCGTCCTCATAGCGGTAGGTCGTCGCGGTGACGGTGACCAGCTCCCAGCCCTCACGCGCGGCTTTGTTCAGCGCCGCCTCCATGCCCGGCCCATTCGTCAGGAACGAGTGATATTCCCACATCGCCATCGCGCATGCCTCCTGTCACGCTATCCGGCGCCCTCGCTTGGCGCCTCGCTCACAGTAAGCGCCCCGCGTGCCGGAATGGCAAGCGATGCGAGCGGATGACGAGGAGCCGAGCATCACATATACTGCCTACAAGGCTGCGTTGCGCTAGCTGGCCCGCGACGCCAGCGCGGCGCCCCGGCGCGCGAGGAGGGATCAGCGTATGCCTACTGACTCGCCCAGAGCCCCTACGCCTGCCGCGCCCACGCTCAGCGCCCGCGAAGGGCGCGTCCGGGTAGCGCTCTCGCTCGGCGGCGTCGTTGTGCTGCTCGCCTCATATTTCACCGGGTGGGGGGACTGGTACCTGCCAGACCCAGGTTTTGCGCCTGGGCCCAACTACCTCGAACCGTTCGTGCCCTTCACAACAGTTTTCAACCCACAACAGGGCTTCAACGCGTACGCCCTCGCGCTGCTGGTCGGTCCGCCGCTGTTGTCGGCGCTCTTCGCGTCGCTAACGCTCCTTGGCTCACGCGCGGCGCGACGGCTCTTCGCTACCTTCAGCCTGATAACTGGGCTCTTCTGCCTGCTGATATCCGTTAGTATGACGCTCCTGTTTGACTGGGTTAGCGGCGACATTAGGCATCGCACAGACGCCGGAGGGGCTATCGGATTTCTGGCGAGCCTGCTCGTCTTCGGCGCGGCGCTCAGCCTGTCTGCCGCGCTGCCTGGGGCCTCCATCCCAGCGCCTGGCCTAGTCGATGCGCCCGACCCGTAGCGAGACCTGGCCCGCTGGCTGCCCAAATCGCATACACCCACCACACCGCCATCCCAACGACGCCCAGGCGCGCGCTCGTCTCACGTCGGCTTGGTATACAATACGGAGCGTCATTGCTGATTCCGTCTTGTCAATCGTTCATGTAAACATGGGCGCGCGTAATCGCGTAATCCGGCATCCAGCATCCGGCATCCGGCATCCGGATAGGCATTCGGCTTGCATAGCGCGCTGGCTGGGAAAAAGACTCGCCAGCAGAGGGGATAGCGCCTGCCGCTCAGTGAGGAGGACCGCTCCATGGCCACGTACCCGCTCAGCGCGCGCAGCCTACCGGCGTCTCGGCTCTGGCTCGGTGTGGTGCGGTTCTTCGCCTGGCTCACGATCTTCGGCGCTGTGGCGCTCATAGCGCTGTATCTCGTCGTGTCGGGCCAGATGGCCCTCCCACACGAGACAGGCCTGGCGCATGCGCTCCAATATGAGCCGTTCCATCTGCTGCGCAAGCTCATCGCCCGACTGTCAGCCATACGCTTCAACGCCACCTCGCTGCTCTACGCGCCATCGGTGGTCGCCGCGCTCAGCGCGCTCTGCTCGCTGGGCGGGCCGTCCTGGCGGCGCATCATGCTCTCGCTGCTGGGCCTGCTCGTGGCGGCGTTCAATCTGTTCGCCTGTCTCTCGCTCGTTTGGGAGTTCTCCTGGAATGGGGCTGCGGCGGGCGTCATTGGCTACGCGAACTATGTCGCGCTGAGCGTCAGCCTGATAACCCTGGTCATGGCATGCGGCTTTCTGGCCCTGGCGCTGGTGGGCGCCATTCGCTGGCCGCTGTTGAATGCCAGCAGCGCGCGCGTCGTGGCGCTTTGCTGGGTAGCGCTCATCGGCAGCGGCGCCGGCCTGCTGAACGCCTCATACTTCCTTGTGTGGGGCAGCTGGCGCCCCGTGAACCTCACCGCCCCCATCGGCAGATTCACCCCCATTGGACTGTATCTCTCCGCGCCGCCCACCGACCGGCTCAGCACATTCCTGATGCTCTTCGCGCCGCCGGTGGTCGCGGCGCTCGCCGCCTTCCTGGCGCTCAGCGGGCCGCGCTGGCTGCGCCTGGCGCTCACGCTGTTGGGCCTGGGGGCGGGCCTCGCCAGCATGGCCGTGTGCCTCACGCTGCTGGGGCAGCTCTTCGTGCAGGCTAGCGGCTACGGCGCGCTCGCCAGAGGCGGCGCGATCGGCCTCGGCGCGAGCATCCTCATCGTCGTCGCGATGTTCGGCCTGCTCTCGGTCCCCCATCTTCCAGCGCGCCGCGCGCCGACCACCCGGCTGCTCACCGAATCCTGGCCCGCGCAGGCGGCGTGACGGCGCCCGCTCCCTGCCCGCCCCATAGCCGCCTGGACTCCCGTTCGCTCCACCTCCACTTCTCCCCACTTGCCCCGCTATCCCCCATTTTTCCTTGTCCACGGGTTATCCACCGGCTTATCCACGCCGTACACCGGAAAGTCGTGGATAAAGGGCTGTCCTGGCCTTCAGTGGCAGGGCTATACTACCTGCGTGGGGCAAAGTGGGGCAAAGTGGGGAGCCACAGATGTTCCTGGGTGAGTATCAGCATAGCGTGGATGGCAAGGGGCGCCTCGCGGTCCCGGCGCGCTTCCGCTCGAAGATCGAGCGCGGCGCCGTGTTGACCCGCGGGGTGGACCCCTGCCTCTACGTCTATCCGATCGAGGCGTGGGAAGAGAAGGCGCGCGAGCTGAGCGCGACCATCACCGACCCACGCCTGCTGCGCCTCGTCGAGCGCCGCTTCTTCGGCCTCGCTCACGAGGTGGAGCTCGACGCCCAGGGCCGCATCGTCCTCCCTGCCAAGTTCCGCCAGTACGCCTCGCTCAATGGCGAGGCGATGGTGATCGGCGCCCGCGACCGCTTCGAGATCTGGAGCGTCGCCGGATGGGAGGAGTACGTCAGCGAGATGCAGGACGAAGACCTCACCCGGCTGCCACTGCCATTCTAGCCCACAACCGGCGTACCCATCGAGAGGAAGCGATCCCTACGACAGAGCCTGTGAGCCTTCCCGACGCCTACACGCCGGCCGCCGCTCCCGGCGGGTCCGCGCACATCTCCGTCATGCCGGCGGAGGTGATGGACGCTCTGCGCCCCGCGCCTGGCGGCGTCTTCGTGGATGGCACACTCGGCGGCGCGGGCCATACGGCGCTGCTCCTGGAGCGAGTAGGGCCGTCGGGCCGCATCCTGGCGATAGACGCCGACCCAGCGGCGCTGGAGCGGGCGCTCATTCGGCTGGCGGAGGATGTGACGGCAGGGCGGCTGATCTTGCGCCACGCCAACTTCGCCCGCCTGGGAGCGCTGGCCCGCGAGGCGGGTGTCGCGCCGGTGGATGGCGTCCTGCTCGATCTTGGCCTCTCGTCCGATCAGCTGGCGGCGCGCGAGCGCGGCTTCAGCTTCGCCGCTGAGGGCCCGCTCGACATGCGCTTCGACCCGACAACAGGCGAGTCCGCCGCCGATCTGGTCAACACGCTGGACGCCGACGACCTGGCGGATATCTTCTGGCGCTACGGCGAAGAGCGGTTCTCGCGGCCTATCGCCCGGCGCATCGTCGAGACCCGCCAGCGCGCGCCGATCACCCGCGCGGACGAGTTGGCGCGGCTGGTGGCGGGCGTGGTCCACGGGCGGCCCGGCGGCGTCCACCCGGCGACGCGCGTCTTCCAGGCGCTGCGCATCGCGGTGAATGATGAGCTGGGCAGCCTGGAGGCGGCGCTGCCGCAGGCGGTGGCGATCACGCGGCCCGGCGGGCGCATCGCGATCATCAGCTTCCACTCGCTGGAGGACCGCATCGTCAAGCGTTTCTTCCAGCAGGAGGAGCGCGGCTGCGTCTGCCCACCCGAGGCGCCCGCCTGCGTCTGCGGCCGGACGCCGACCTTGCGGATCATCACCAAGCGCCCGCTGACGGCGGGGGCGGAGGAGCTGGCCGCTAACCCACGCTCGCGCAGCGCCAAGCTGCGGGTAGCCGAGCGCCTCGGTTGAGGCGCGTTCTGTAACTGGAATTGTCGAGTGACACTGAGATAGATGAGCAAGCGTTGAGCGCGTCCACGCGAGGCCGCCCCGGCGGCGCGCGATGGAACGGAGGCGATCCCGATGGCGACCAGAGTGAAGCGCGCAAGCGCGCCACACGAGACACGCGACGAGGCCCGCGACGAGCCATGCGCCACCCATAAGGGCCACAACGGCCACAAGGGCGCGGCGCGGAAGCCTGCTGCCCCCACGCTCGCCCTGCGCATCGCCGCCCCCGCGGGAAGCCATGACGCCACGCCCGTCCATCCCGAGCCGCGCCCATCGCCTTCGTCTCGCGCCGCCCACGCGCCGCGCGAGGTCGCGCCCACCCCACGCCCGCGCAAGCCCAACGGCGCGCGCAAACAGTTCACCGAACTGCGCGACGCCCTGGCGAGCGGCTGGGAGATCGTGCAGCCGGTCTTCGCGCGCCCGCTGTGGTCCGCCGCCGATGACTCCCTGATCGCCTTCAGCTTCGTCCTCCGCCGCGAGAACGCCACGCGCCTCGTCACCGTCCCCGGCGGCCGCCTGGTCGAGAAGTTCATCGCCGCACAGCGCCTCAAAGTAGACGAGCGCCGCTGAGTTCCCCCCGAAAAACTGCCTGCTGTGCTATGGCCTGGAGGATAATAGCGCCCACCGGCTGCGGGGATAGTGGAGCAAGATGTCGTGCAATCGTCGGAACGCCGCTGTTATAGTGCCTTTCAGGAAGGGACTCCTCCCATATTCGACGATCTCGATCAGCAGCCATGGAGCGAGCTGACACACGCCTACGGCTCCGCCAAAGACGTGCCCACGTGGCTCCGCCAACTCACCTCGGCCGATGAGCAGACGCGGCGCGCAGCGCTCATGGACCTCTATGGCTCCATCTGCCATCAGAACTGGAACTGCCCAGCAACAGCATACGCCGTCCCCTATGTGATCGAACTCCTCCAGCAGCCCTCGGCGCAGCAGAAGGCTGGCCTCCTGGAAATGCTCGCCGACATTGCCTCTTGCGAGCCGCTGTATGAGGCAACGTGGCGGGAGAACAAAGGCGCGCCTGCATGGAGTGTCCCCAGACACATCCCGCTCAAAGATGCGCACGCGGCGGTGGCGATCGGGATTCCCACCTATCTCGCCTTGCTCGATCACTCGGACCTGGAGATACGCATACAGGCGGCGCTTGTCCTCTCGGCATTTCCAGAGCATTGGGCTGACCTCGCGCCCGCGCTGGAATCCGCCCTCCAGCGCGAGCCTACCGAGAGTGGTCGAGTGGTCGCGCTGATCTGACCTTCGCGCTGGGGCTGCTCGCCTCATCATCTCCCGAGCGCTGGCGGCTCTTTGAACCAACGTTTGAGCAGCCAGAGAGTGACCTTCTGCGCTTTGTCGCAGCGCTCACCATCGTCAGACTCGCCCAGCAAGACGCCCCTGAGTCGGTAGTTCAATATCTCAGCGCCATCGCGCAGCAGTTGGAGACGCCGCCGTCGCTCGCTCCTTATGCCACCCTCATCGTTGGTGGAGGTGAACCATGCGCCGTGGCCCTGAATCAACTGCTATTTGTGGGGGGCGCCCGCCTTGGGTTTCTGATCCGTCCGATCATGCAGCGAGCGGTAGTACTGCGAGCAAAACTGGGAGATAGCAATAAGCCGTATGGCGACTGGAGTACCTGCAATGATCTCATGCAGTGGCTGATCAGCGCTCTCTTCGACAAGCCCACCGAGACGACAGGCGTGACGCCTCCGCCGGTCGCCAGCCTCACAGCCGATCAGCGCGACTTCTTGCTCTTCGCGCTCCACAACGGATACTGGTACAACTTCAATTTCAAGAGGCGGCTCGCTGACTGCGGACTTCCTTCGACACAGAAGACGCTGGCGGAGTATCTCGGCGTCCCAGCGCCGCCAGAGCGTACGAATCCTCAAAAGCGTGCGAAACGCTAGGGCGCGAGCGGTCCTGGCGCCGCTAACCGCGCCGGAGGGCGGTGATTTCGATCACTCGGCGGCTCGTCCGGCCACACGTATCCCGGCTGGTTGACAATGATGGCGTAGTCCAAAAGGCAGGGACAACTCACAAGGACACGTTAGGACTTGCGCTGCGGTTCCATTGCGTCTATGCGCGTTTCCACAATTGGCCGGCGATGCGAGAATAGTCAAACAACAACGCCTGCCAGTGAATGAGAGGAGCGCATATGAGCGAGCGACTGACCCTCACCATCGAAGCCAGATTCCCCGGCCAGCGCAAGCCTATTGTCCCTGGCTGGACCGTGAGCGTGCCACGGACGCCCACGACGGCCACCGGCGGCCAACACGACAGCCTCCAGCGGATGACGCTGCGCGAGGTCCTGACGCTTGTCGTCACCGACGAAGTGGCGGCGTTCAATCAGCGCCAGCGGGAGCGGCGTCTCCCTCGTATCATGACGCGCGCCGAGATCGAGCAGGGCGCGGCGTCGGGCAAAGTAGACATGGGCGGACGGGAGCCGCAGGAGGCGAGGGTAGAGGACGCTATCGCCGCCGCGCTCCAGGCCTTCGCGGACCGGCTCTACCTCGTCCTGCTGGATGGCGCCCCCGTAGAGGCGCTCGAGAGCGAGCTGGCGCTGCATGAGGGCAGCCGCCTGACCTTCGTACGGCTGGTCGCGCTGGTGGGAGGCTGAAACGATGCTGACTCCCGAGCAGGCCAAGGAGCTGCGGCAGCGGCGCCAGCGCCAGAAAGCCGAGCCGCGCCGCCTCCAGGCCATCGCGCAGCTTCCCGAACCGCTGCGCCCCACCGCCTATGGCCTCCTCTTCCACGATGAGCATGGCCAATCCCTCGAATCGGACTATACCCACAACCGCCAGAAGGAGCGAATCGCGCTGCTGCAGCGTTCGCGCGCGCAGCTCGACGCCCTCTCGCCAGACGAGCGCGTCCTGATCTTCACCGCCCTATTCCCCAGCATGGCGCAAGACATCGAGCTTGGCTGGACGCGCCTATATGGACTGCCCTACAAGCCCCTGGCCTATCACCATCAGGAGTTCTTTCGCGCGCCAAACCGCCCTGAGGCGACGCGGGAGGCGCGCGGCGCCTGGCTCCAGCGGATGCTGGAAATCATCGGCCCTGAGGACGAGATCATCTGGCTGGCGCGCCACGTCAACTACATTAGCCCATACGCCGCCGGCCATCTGGGCCTGCTCTTCGCCGCGGTGATAGATGACGACCCAGCTCGTGGTGACGAGGTCTTCGAGGCGCTGGTCCGTTCGGCGCGCGGCGAAGATGAGATTGGGACATTCGGCTACCACATCCCCGTCGCGCTGCTCGCCGCCTCGCGCCCCGATGGCTGGGACGTCGTCGAGCGGCTGCTGCTTGGGGCGCAGCGCGAGGAGGGCGTGCGGCAGACGATTTTGGAGACGCTGGGAATGGCGCATCCAGACGCCTTTCACCGCATCCTCGAAGCGGTCCTCGAGCACAACCTCGTCCGCTTCAGCGCCGTCACGCGCGTGGTGAACGGCTGGCTCGGCACGGCGTGGGACTCCAGCGAGGCCCTAAAAGTCACGCGCGTCCTGCGCGCGCTGCGCGCCATGCTGGGCGACTCTCACGCGCGCGCGGCGGCGCTGGAGTCCGGCGGTGGCGAGGAGGCCTACCTCGCACTGTGGGCCACCGCCTGCGAGGACATCTACGCCGCCCTGGCACTGGCGGAGCGCCTGCTCGACGATGCGGAGGTCGCCCGCCGCTACGCAGCGACGCGCCTGCTCGCCGCCGCGTACATGCCCGAAGCGATGCCGCCGCTGCTGCGCGCGCTCGGCGACCCGGACGCGCGGATTGTCGCCCAGGCGTGCGCCGGGCTGAACTCGAACCGCAGCTACGACGGGGAAGGGGAGCGCGGCGAGTGGCTGCGTCGCGAAGCTCCTGACGCCTTCGAGCGGATTGAGGCGGCGCTGCCACAATTGCCCCGTCAGGCGGCGCAACCCCAGCCACTGCTGTGGAACGCTCCCGTCCCTCAGCTCGACAGTGGGAGAGCGACCGATCTGCTGTTCGAGTACCTCGGCGAGCGCGACCCGAAACGGCTGATTCCGCATCTTGACCGGCTGAGCGACAGTGGGCGCGCGCGGGTGGCGGATCTGCTGGCGAAGAACGGTCCTGGCGATCCTGAGGCGCGCGCGGCGCTTTTCGGGCTGCTCAAGGACCGCTCAAGCTATGTGAGAGGGCGCGCGCTCAAACTCCTGCTGAAGGAGCCTGTCCCCGAGAGCGACGCTCCCGCGCTGGAAGCGTTGCTCACTCGCAAGTCCGAGGACCTGCGCCAGGGGGTGCTGCGCCTGCTGCTCAAGCAGTCTGACGAGCAGGCGCTGGCCAGCGCCGGGCGGCTGATAGCCGCTTCGGATGAGCGGCGGCGGCTCGCGGGCCTGGAGGCGCTGCGCCTGCTGCACGAGGCTGAGCGAGCGCGGGCGGCGTGCGCCGCGCAGGCCACCGCCTACCGCCAGCGCCGCGCCGAACTGACTGCGGCCGAGCAGGTCCTGCTGGCGCCAATCCTGGAAGATGAGCGCGAGGCCCCTACACTGGAAAACGCGCTCGGCCTCGTGCGCGCCGATGAGCTGACGCCACCTGTCGCCCCGGAGCCACGGGAGCATGCCTGGACCTCGTCCGCCGCCGTCGCAGGCCTGCGGGCCCTGGATGAGTTGATCCACGAGCATCGCGCGGATGTCCACGTCGTCGAGGACTGGCAGGGCAGACAAGAAGTGTTGCTGGGCGCCGATAACTGGCGCTTCCCGTCCACCGACGCCAAGGTGGCGATCGAGGAGGATGTCGCGCGCCTGCCCTTCGCCGATCTCTGGCGCGGCTGGGCCGGGGCGCGCGGGGAGGCGCTGCGCGACGGCGACGGCCTCGAGCCGCTGCGCATGCTGCTCCAGATCAACCAGCGCGGCGCTGACGCGACCCGCGCCATCCTCGCTGAACTCGGCGAGGAGGATGCGCCGCGTCTCTCGCTCCGCTACCCGGCGATCCTCGAAAAGCTCTGCTGGTGGCTGGTCCGGCTCTACCCGCCCGCAGGCGCCGCCGATTTCCTGCTGGACCATTTCGAGACGGTCCTCACCCAGATCCCCGAGCGCGAGCTGCGCGAGCCGGAGGACCCTGAACAGCGCCCGCGCTACCGCGAGTACCAGAATCTCCAGCGGGCCGTCGCGCTCGCCCGCGCGTTCTCCGCGTACCACGCGCGGCGGCGCCCCGACGCCTGGACCGACGCCCATCACGCGCGGCTCTGGCGCCTGCTCTCATGGAGCGTGACGCTGCCGCAACCCCACCTGCGCTACCGCCCGCAGCTTGGCGAGGCGCTGGCGGCCCATCGGGTTGGCGCGGCCACTGAGGCCGATCTGGTCTACCAGCTCCTCGGCCCGCGTCCGGAGCGCGGCTACAGCTACA
>DASTKI010000132.1:0-19440 GCA_035716045.1 Ktedonobacterales bacterium | reverse complement strand
GTGACCGGGGTCTGCGCCCGGTAGACCAGCTTCGTGGCGATATAGGTCGAAATGCCCGCATAGCTCAATGACAGCAGCCCCGAGATGGCGAGCAGCGCGACGAGCAAGCGCGAGAGCCATCGCCCGCGGGTCCCAGGGGCGGGCGGCGGCGGCTGAGGGGAAGATGGGTTCACACGCTCTGGCTCATGCCTTGTGACTGACATAGCGCCATCTCCTTGCTCAACTGGTCAGTCCTAACCCAGCGTGCGTATGCCAGCGCCCTCTATCGTCACAGGTCTCACATACCGCGCGCGCATCACAATGTCGGCGCGAATCGCAGCCAGCCAATCACTATTCGCTCACGATGCTGGACGTATGGCGCACGGGGGCCACATGCGAGCGCGCGCAACATGGCATCGAGCGCGCGGAATGAGACGGCCAGCGGCGGGCGCCGCCGAGCCATAGCGGCGTTTGTGACCCCAGCGCGAGCCCGCGCGCGCTTATCGAGTGCGCTTTGTGAGCGCGCTCTGCTATCCCAAGAGTACGCGCCGGGGCGCGCCATGGAGAGCGCGCCGCCACGAAGCAGCGGGCCGCGCGTGCCAGCCAGGGGAGGGCGCAATGCAAGACTCGACACGAGACCGGGCGGAGGGGCCTGTGACGGTGGCTCTGATTCTCGATGATGACACCGCTGGGAGCGGCGCGCTGCGGCAGACGCTGAGCGCGCTGGGCTACGAAGCCCGCGTGGCGCCCGATGCGGATGCGGCGCTCGACACGCTGCGTATGAGCGCCGCGCCGATGGCCCTCTTCTTCAATGTCGAGGCGCATGGCGCGACGCTCGACGGCCACAGCTACGCGTTCCTGATCGGCGCGCTGCTGGGCGATCCAGCGCTCGCGCGCAGGCATATCTACGCGGTCATCTCATCTACCGCCGACGATGTCGAGTGGGCGCTGGGAAAGGCGCTCGACCGCCTGGGCGCGCCCATATTCCACAAGCCCTGCGGCGCCTCTGCCCTGGAGACCTATCTCGCCCTCGCGGGCGGTAGGCCGATCCCACCGGCTTCGCCTGAGGTCGCCACGATCTAACGCGCCGCGCGCAGTGGACATACCCCGTGGCCCAGCCTCCAGCGCAGCGCTCCCGCGCTAATCGCCAGCTGTCTCCGCATGCGGGGATGGCTGGCGATCTTGCCTCCTGGGCGCCGCTCCCCGCCCCGCATGACCTCCAGCGGGGTTTGTGATGGAACCTGGCGGCGGCGTGACAGCCCTGTGACCCTGCCCACCGACACTGGATGCGATGGGCTGAACGGCGCATCAATCTCGCGCTGGGGCGCAAACGGCAGGAGACCTTACATGACGAGCCAGTGGATAACAGCCGATGGAAATGAAGCGGTAGCGAGCGTCGCGCACCGGCTCAGTGAAGTGCTCGCGATCTACCCGATAACCCCCTCAACGGCGATGGGTGAGCTGGCCGACGCATGGTCGGCGGCGGGCAGGCGCAACCTCTGGGGCGCCGTCCCCACCGTCATCGAGATGCAGTCGGAGGCCGGCGCCGCCGGAGCGATACACGGCGCGCTCTCGACTGGCGCGCTGGCGGCGACATTCACCGCCTCGCAGGGCCTGTTACTGATGATCCCCAACATGTATAAGATCGCGGGAGAGCTGACGCCAGCCGTATTCCATGTCGCCGCGCGTTCGCTCGCCGCCCAGGCGCTCTCCATCTTCGGCGATCACTCGGATGTCATGGCGGCCCGCTCGACCGGCTTCGCGCTGCTCGCCTCAGGCTCGCCACAGGAGGCCCAGGACCTCGCCCTCATCGCCCACGCCGCCACGCTGGAGGCGCGCGTGCCATTTCTGCACTTCTTCGATGGCTTCCGCACCTCGCATGAGATCAACAAACTACAACCGCTCAGTGATGATGACCTCCGCGCGCTGGTCCGGGACAATCTGGTGGCGGCGCATAGAAACCGGGCGCTCTCACCCGACCATCCCGTCATCCACGGCACGTCGCAGAATCCAGACGTGTACTTCCAGGCGCGCGAGACGGTGAACCCGTACTATCAAGCCTGCCCAGAGATCGTCCAGCGCGCGATGGACCGCTTCGCGGAGCGGATGGGGCGGCGGTATAGCCTCTTCAACTATCAGGGCGCTCCCGACGCCGAGCGCGTCATTGTCATCATGGGCTCCGGCGCCGAGACCGCGGTGGAGACGGCGCGCTACCTGAGCGCGCGCGGCGAGAAGGTCGGCGTCGTCCAGGTCCACCTGTACCGCCCGTTCTCGGTGGAGGCGTTCATCAGCGCGCTACCCGAGACGACGACATCCATCGCCGCGCTGGACCGCGTGAAGGAGCCAGGCAGCACGGGCGAGCCACTCTATCTTGATGTGGTGGCCGCGCTCGATGACGCCTTCCAGGCGGGAACAGCGCGGCTCGCCCGCCGCCCGCGCGTGATCGGCGGCCGCTATGGCCTATCGTCCAAGGAATTCACACCAGCGATGGTCAAAGCGGTCTTCGATGAGCTGAGCGAGGCGCGGCCAAAGCGGCGCTTCACGGTCGGCATCACCGATGACGTCAGCCATACCAGCCTGGATGTTGACCCATCGTTCTCCATCGAGCCAGATGAGACGGTCCGCTGCGTCTTCTGGGGCCTCGGCTCGGATGGCACGGTGGGCGCCAACAAGAACTCGATCAAGATCATCGGCGAGGAGACCGCGAACTACGCCCAGGGCTACTTTGTCTACGACTCGAAGAAAAGCGGCTCGGTCACCATCTCGCACCTGCGCTTCGGTCCTCAACCCATCCGCGCGCCCTACCTGATCGAGCGCGGGCGGGCGAACTTCGTGGCCTGCCATCAGTTCAACCTGCTGGAGCGCCAGGATGTGCTGAGCTACGCCGCGCCCGGCGCCGTCTTCCTGCTGAACAGCCCATGGGGGCCGGATGAGGTCTGGGACCATCTGCCAGAGCCGGTCATCCGGGCCATCCGCGAGCGGCGCCTGCGCTTCTATGTGATTGACGGCAGCGCCGTAGCGCGCGGGGCCGGGATGGCCGGGCGCGTCAACACCGTCATGCAGGCGTGCTTCTTCGCGCTGAGCGGCGTGCTGCCGCGCGAGGAGGCCATCGCTGAGATCAAGCGCAACATCGAAAAGGCCTACGGCAAGCGCGGCGAAGCGGTCGTGCGCCGCAATTTCGCGGCGGTGGATCAGGCGCTCTCGCATCTCTATGAGGTCCCCATCCCCGCGCAGGCGGCGACCCTGGTTGGCGCGCCGATGCGCCCGCCCGTCCCAGCGGAGGCGCCCGCGTTCGTGCGCGAGACGCTGGGTATGATGATCGCCGGGCGGGGCGACGACATCCCGGTGAGCGCCCTCCCGGCGGATGGCGCGTACCCGGTCGGCACGGCGAAGTGGGAGAAGCGCGATCTGGCCTTCGAGATTCCGATATGGGATCCAGAGATCTGCATCCAGTGCGGCAAATGCACGATCGTCTGTCCCCACGCCGCAATCCGCATGAAGGTCTTCGAGCCGTCGGCGCTCGAAGGCGCTCCCGATACCTTCCAGGCCATGCCCGCCAAATTCAAAGAGTTCCCCGGCTACCAGTACTCGCTCCAGGTAGCGCCCGAGGATTGCACGAGCTGCGGCCTCTGCTTCGAAGCCTGCCCCGTCAAGGACAAGCGAGAGGTGGGGCGCAAGGCGATCAACATGGAGCCGCAGCCGCCGCTCTTGCAGCGGGAGCGCGCCAACTGGAGCTTCTTCACCTCGCTGCCAGAGGTTGATCCAGCGAAAGTCAACGCCGCGCAGATCAAGAATTCCCAGCTGCTGGAGCCGCTGTTCGAGTTCTCCGGCGCCTGCTCAGGCTGCGGCGAGACACCCTATATCAAGCTCATCACACAGCTCTTCGGCGACCACATGATCGTCGCCAACGCCACTGGCTGCTCCTCGATCTACGGCGGCAACCTGCCCACGACGCCATGGAGCGCGAACGCCGCCGGACGCGGGCCAGCCTGGTCGAACTCGCTCTTTGAAGACAACGCCGAGTTCGGGCTGGGCATGCGCGTAACGTTGGATCAGCAGGAGGAGCACGCCCGCGCGCTGGTGGAAGGCCTGGCGGAGCCGCTAGGCGGAACGCTGGTGTATGGACTGCTCAATGCCGACCAGACGAAGCCGGGCGGCATCGCCGAGCAGCGGCGCCGGGTAGCCGCGCTCAAGGAGCGGCTGGCGGCGCTGGCGGCGGGCGGCCCGGCGGATGTCGCGGCGCGGGCGCGCGATCTGCTGAGTCTGGCGGATACGCTCGTACGCCGCAGCGTGTGGATCATCGGCGGCGACGGCTGGGCCTATGATATCGGCTTTGGCGGCCTCGATCACGTGCTGGCCTCAGGCCGCGACGTCAACATCCTCGTGCTCGATACCGAGGTGTACTCGAACACCGGCGGGCAGGCTTCCAAGGCGACGCCGCGCGGCGCGGTGGCCAAGTTCGCCGCGCGCGGCAAGCCAACGGCCAAGAAGGACCTTGGCATGCTGGCGATGGCGTACGGTGGCGTCTATGTGGCGAAGGTAGCAATGGGCGCAAACGACGCCCAAACGCTGCGCGCGCTGCTGGAGGCGGAGGCCTACCCAGGCCCGTCGCTGGTCATCGCCTATAGCCACTGTATCGCGCACGGCATTGACATGCGGCAGGGACTGGAGCAGCAGAAGCTGGCGGCGCAGACTGGCTACTGGCCGCTGTATCGCTTCAATCCCGACGCGGTCGAGCAAGGCAAGAACCCGCTGACGCTGGATTCACACGAACCGAGCGTTCCACTGCGGCAGTTCCTCTATAACGAGACACGCTACCGCATGCTGGCGCAGAGCGATCCCGCGCGCGCCGATGAACTCCTGCGCGAGGCCCAGCATGACGTGCGGGCGCGCTGGACCCAGTACGCCGAGCTAGCCGCCGAGCCCGCGCCGGAGCCTGCCCCAGTCGCGCCACAAGCGCCCATGACCTCTGGCAATGGCAAGACGCCAGCGGCCATCTCCGCCGAGGAGGACTGATGAGACGACCACTCAGGCGTCCTCGCGGCGCGCGCGAGGAGCGCCGTATTCCCGCTTCTCTGACGCCACGCTAGCCAGGCGGCGTGTGACGTCAGGAAACAGGCTAACCAGTTCGCGCTGAGGAGGACGACGATGCCTGATCTCACCAGCCCCTTCATGGGGCTCAAGCTGCGGAATCCACTGGTAGTGTCCGCCTCGCCGCTCTCCAGGCGGCTCGATACCGTGCGCGAGCTCGAGAACGCGGGCGCGGCGGCGATTGTGCTCTATTCCCTGTTCGAGGAGCAGATCACCCACGAAAGCCTGGAGCTAGACCACTATCTGCATGCTGGCGCGCATTCCTACGCCGAGAGCCTCAGCTTCTTCCCTGATATGGAGACCTACAATATTGGCGTCGAGCCATATCTGGAACACCTCCGTCAGGTCAAGCGGGTGACCAACGTGCCGATCATCGGCAGCCTGAACGGCGTCTCGACGGGCGGCTGGGTGGAGTACGCGCGCAAGATGCAGGACGCCGGGGCGGACGCGCTGGAGCTGAACATCTACTACGTCCCCTCCGACCCATCCCAGGCGGGAGCGGAGCTAGAGGAGATGTATATCGCGCTGGCGCGCGATGTCATTGGCCAGCTGAGCATCCCCGTCACCGTGAAGCTCAGCCCGTTCTTTACATCGCTGCCCCATCTCGCCCGCCAGCTCACTCAGGCGGGCGCGCGTGGGCTGACCCTCTTCAACCGCTTCTATCAGCCAGACCTCGACATCGAGGAGATGGTCGTCAAGCCGCATCTGGAGCTCAGCACGTCGAGCGAGCTGCGACTGCCGCTGCGCTGGATCGCCATGCTCTACGGGCGCGTGAAAGCCGATTTCGCGCTCACAACCGGCGTGCATAGCGCGTCCGACGCAATCAAGGGGGTCATGGTGGGGGCGAGCGCGGTGATGATGGCGTCCGAGCTGCTCGCCCGCGGCCCAGCGCGGCTGGGCGAGATCCTGGCGGACATGGAGCGCTGGATGGACGAGCGAGAATATGTCTCCATCATGCAGATGCGCGGCAGCATGAGTCAGCGCTCGGTAGCTGATCCGGCGGCCTATGAGCGCGCCAACTACATGAAGACGCTCAATTCATTCTCGCTGCTGCCTTGAGCGCGCTGCATCAGGCCGCCATCCGGCGGTCGCGCTCACGCAGCAGCCAGATGAGCGCGAGGCCGTGAATGGCGCCGACAGCCGCGCCAGCCAGGATCACACAGCCAACGAGGACGAAGGCGACAGAGACGGTGATTCCGCTGGCAGGGACGAAGCTGATTCCCCAGAACACAATCATCATCCCAACCGCCCAGGCGCAGGCGTTGGCCGGAATCCACCAGCCCGCCCGCGGCAGGTAGGCGCGCAAGACCCACCATTGCGCCACCGCCAGAACCGGCCCCGCGACCAGCCCCAGTCCAGCCGCCAGCGCGTACATCATCAGCCCTTCAGGCTCCTGGACCTCCGCGCCGTCGCCGCTCGGCCCAGCCAGCGCCATGACGACGCTCGGCGTCATGCCCAGCGCCCATGCGATCACCGCGCCAACCGCCGTCGCGACGGCCCAGCGGCGCCAGCGCAGGCCTGCCAGCGGCGCGCGCAGCACGAGCCACTGCGCCGTTCCCACCACGCTCCCTTCCACGAGCGCGGCCAGCGCAACCCCCAGCAACGCCGCCGTCACCGGCCCGACGCGCGGCTCTACCTGTGAGAACACCAGTAAGCCGGCGAGCAGCGTGGCGCCCAGCCCAACCGCTTCAGCAAGCGCGTTCGCCAGCGTCCACTGCCGCCACAGCGCCCACCGCAACCCGGTAGGCTGCCGCCCAACGGCCTGTGACTGGTTAAATGCGGCAGGATCGGCGGATCGGCGCTCACGCATACCGACCCTCCTTTCTCCTCTCCGCTCTGCCATGCCAAGCGTGACGCCACGAGCGCTCATCGGCGTCACATTCCCTCCGGCGTGGTCACAAAGGCGTAACGCTGGCGCGCCTGGGGCGTTGAGAGACAAGATGGAGGCGCGATAGGGACGACATCGCCAGCGTTGCGAGGAAGGACAGATGATGGAGGAAACCCAGCGGCGCTGAATACAAGGTCAGGAGACACGTACTGATGGGTGCCGGCGAAGGGACTCGAACCCTTAAGCCCGTGAGGGCAGCGGTTTTTGAGACCGCCGCGTATACCATTCCGCCACGCCGGCCAGCGTAGGTGAAGCCTTCGTAGTGTACGCGATGTGAGCGGCTCGCGGCAAGCGGTGGCAACAGATCGCGCGCGGCTCGCTCCTTGTATAGTACTGACGGGACACGGAAGCGGGCGGCGCCATTGAGGCGTGAGCAGGCTATGGGCGCGCATTCAAGCTCTTCAGGGCGGCGGACCAGGGGAGCCAGGCCTTGCCGTCCGCTGACCCCTCGCCTACAATACCCCCATCGCGGGCTAGCGAGCGCTTCCCCTGCCGTACGCCGCGCGGCGCTCGCTGGCTACCGCTCATGACAACAGAGAAGGAGGCGCGTGTCGCCACGCGCACAGGCGACGCTGACGCCGCCTGGCCGCCAATCACCGCGGGCGCATGAGCGACGTGCGAGGACATAGCATGATGAATCCACCAAACCTCACGGGACGTAGCGCGCCGTCGCAACCTTTCCCCGGACACAGCGTACCTTCTCAGCCGCTCGGTGGCCCTCCATCACGGCCAATGGGTGGAACACCGTCACGACCGCTGGCTGCGCCTCCATCACGGCCCGTGGGCGGGCCAGCGACGCAGCGCCGCCTACAGCTATCGGAGGCGGTAGAGAATCGAATCGAGGCCGTCGCCGTTCGCGACCGGCAGCGTATCTGGCTGGTGAATACAGTCGTCCTGGCCCAGACGCTGATCACAGTGGCGCTCATCCCGGCCTACATCATTCCAGATTTCAGCGCCCCGATGCTGGCGACGCTTGGCGCGGCGCTGGTGGTCTACATCGCGACGTTCATCATCAACCGCACGTCGGGAAAGCAGTCGCCAGCGATCTACACGCTCGTCATCGGGGGCGCTCTAGTCACGACGGCGCAGGTGTTTCTGAGCGCGGCGCTGACACAATCGGGCGCGCATACGGCGCAGGCGTCGCTCTTCTTCATTCCAGTCATCATCGAGGCGGGGCTTTTTCTCTCACCTGAGCTCACGCTCATCGTCGCGGCGATCAGCGCCGCGCTGACGGCCAGCGCGATCCTGCTGGCGCTCGCGCTGGCAGGCAATTCATCAGCCGAGCTGGGTGACGCGTATCAGGTGGTCGTCTACGCGCTGGGCGTGGAGGCGCTGGTGGGCTACATGTCCTGGCAGCTCGCCACATTCATCTACGAGAAGGTCACGGCGGCGCAGACCGCGGAGGACCTGCGCTTCGCCCAGGCGCGACTGGAGGCGTTCGAGCGGCAGATGGCCGAGCAGCGACGCCAGCTCCAGCGCGAGGCGGGACTCATCCAGTCGGCGGTTTCGAGTATGCTGGGCCACGAGTATGACGCGCGGGTGGAGATCGAGGATGGCGAGCTGGCGCCGCTGGCCAACAGCCTCAATCTGCTCTTCGAGCGACTGCGCTCCACGAACGAGATGGAGCGCCAGGTGCAGCGCATGGAGGCCGACGTCCCACCGCTCGTAGATTTCGTAGGCCGCATGGCTGACCCAAGCGCGCCAGCTCAGCAACCGGAGGTGATGTCCAGCGCGGCGCTCTTCCCGGTTGGTGTGGCGCTTACCAATGCGCAGTCGGCGCAGGCCCGGCGGCTGGCCCAGCTCTTCCAGCTCGCATCCGATGTCGCGGATACGCTGCGCGACAACCAGCGGTTGCTGGATGGAGCGGCGGCGGATTCAGTGGCCGCGCAGCGCCAGGCCGGAGAGTTGGTGGCGCTGGCTGACGCGCTGACCCATGTGACGCAGCGCGAGATCGAGTTGATCGCCCAGGCGCGGCGGCTCCTGGCGCGCCTGCTGCCACGGGAGTTGATCGAGGGCGCCTGGACGGATGAGCGCGACCCACTCCTCGATGCCGCCAGCAACGCTACAGCGGCGACCGGAGATCTCGGCGGTCTGGGGCTCGATATCGGCCTGGGCGCCACCGGAATGACATCAGAATTCAACGCCCTGCCTCCCTCCGACGGGCAGGCGGCGGGCATCGCGCCGCTGACCATGCCAATGCCGGCGATAGACGCTGAAACGGGCGAGCACGAGGTCACTCACCCCGCCTTCGCCCCCGGCGAGCTGCCTGGCGAGCTGGTAGATTCCTGGGGCCTGCTGCGCCAGCTGCATGCGGCGGTCGCCCAGGAGCAGCGACATGTAACAACCCTGGCGCGCGATTTGGGGGTGCTTTCACGGCTCGTGCGCCAGACGGACGCGAACCTGGTGCGGGCCCTCCACTCGCTTGACACCGCGCAACGTCAGGCGGAGCAGGCGCAGGCGCTCTCAGGCGGCGCGAACAACAACGATCAGGCTGAGGAGGGTATGGGCCGGCAGGCCCCGCCGAGCGCGCCTGGCCGCGCGCCACTGGCGACGCGCCCGCTGGAGGCGGATGCGAGACTGGGCGATTCGGGGCGATTGTCCCCGCCGGATGGGCCAAATCCCGCCACGCCCGCGCCCGGCTCGCTCCGTGTCTCAGATCTGCTTGGCCCCGCTGGCGACCAGGTGAACTGGTCGCCCGACAGGACACCATCAGATGTGAGCGATAGTCCACAATGACAGCCAGGCGCGCCAGGGCTTACCTGGCGCGCCGCTCGCCCATAACAGGATTATGCGCGCGAGATGATCGCGTCCAGCCCGATATGCGAGCGCGCGGCGCCGCCGCTGGGACGGCTGGCGGCTATCGCGTCGCGCTGACGCCAAAGGCCGCTGGCTGGCGGGAGATAGCGCGGAACCCAACGGCCTCCAGGCGGCGGAGAACCCCGCTCGTAACCCGCGCGCCGGACTGGCTGGCGGGATCACCGATATAGTGAAACAGCCTGCCGCCGGGCCGCAGGACGCGATAGAGGCGGCGATACATCTCCTCCGAGTAGAGGTCGCCCGCCAGCGTGAGGTAGGGCGGATCGTGAATGACGCGCTCGAAGCCGCTGGCGGGCAGCTCGTTAATGACCTCGAAGGCGTCACCGATGCGCTGGTGGATATTCGGGCGGGTGAACAGCTCGCTCGACCAGGGGTTGCGGCGGGCGATCTCGATGCCAACAGGATCGAGCTCGATCGTCACGACCTCATCAGCGGCCCGGGCGGCCATCAGCGCGGTGTAGCCAAGGCCCGTGGTGGTATCCAGGACGCGACCGGCGATAGGCGCCAGGGCGCGTATCTTGGACTGCGTATCGGCCCAGGGCTCGGTCCCCTTGATGCGATGCATCGAGAAGCCGGAGACGAGCATGGTAGGCGCGCCGGAGGTGGGCATGAGCGAGCGCAGGGCGTTGGTGGTCGCGGAGAAGCGGGCGATCGCCTGCGGCTCTCCATCGGGTCTGACCTCGAAGACCTGGTTGGGCGTCGCGATGATGTGGGCGACCTGAACCCAGGCGAGCCGCGAGCCGTCCGGATAGCGGACGCCGTCGCCGTCCAGGCGGGCGGTGACAGTGGAGAGGCCGAGGTCGGCGGAAGTCTCCACATCCAGCGCCACCTCCCCTGACCGGGCATGCCAGGTGGCGAGCAGGGGAGCCAGTTGGATATGAGAGACCACGACCGGATACCCGGTCGGGGCGGCGGGACGGGCGTAGAGCGCGCCGCTCAGCTCGCGTGAGCCGGAGGAGCGACCACCCGGCGGGCGGCCGCGCTGGCGATCACCCCGCATAGGCGTCGCGCTCCTCCTGGAGCCGCATCACGCGCAGCCCCTTGATGGCGAGCTGCAGCGCGAGGCGTGTCTCAGGATCGTCGAGGTCATGGCCCAGCAGCTCTCTGGCCTGGTTGAGGCGGTACAGCAGGGAGTTGCGGTGCAGGTGCAGCGCCTCAGCGGCGCGCGTGCTGTTGCCGTTGCAGGCGAAGAACGCCTCCAGGGTTTCGATGAGGGTGTCGCCATGGCGCTCGTCGCGCAGGAGCGGTTCGAGGGTGCGGCGAATGAACGGCTCCAGCTCGCCATGCTCGCGCAGCGAGAGCAGGAGGCGATAGACGCCGAGATCGCCAGGGCGCGCGATATGGCGTGAGCCAAGCACAATGCGGCCCAGCCGCGCGGCGTCGTGCGCCTCGGTGGCGGAGCGGCGGATATGCGCGGGCGCCGTAGCCGGATCGCCCAGGCCAGCGGCCCACTCTGGCGCGCGGCGAGAGCGTCCATCGCCAGCGGTGCGGGTGATGAGGGTCGCGACCCGCTCCACCAACTCCTCTTGCGGCCCGTGATCGGAGAGCAGCGGCAGCAGCGCCACCACCTGATCTGGCGGGCGCGTCTGCGCCCAGGCGCCCAGGCCGAGGCTGAGGGCGTCGGCCAGCGCGGACGCCAGCGCGGGATCGGGGGGCGATTCACGCCTGCCAGCCTTCGGTGGAGCGGAGAGTTCGACCCAGACGACGGCGTGCGGCTGGGTGAGATCATAGCCAAGCTGCCTGGCGCGCAGGCGCATCTGCGCTTCTCCAGCGTAGGCGCCCGCGAGCAGCGCGTCGAGCGCCTCGCCCCGCAAACTAGCGCGAATCTGCGCCGCGTAGGCGTCTACCGGCTCGAGTGGGAAACCCTGCCGCTCCCGGCGCTCCATGATCTGCGCGGTGATGTAACCGCGCAGGTCGGCAAGAGGGGCATGCTGTGGCAGGGCGATGACGGGCAGGCCGAGCGCGTCGGCGGAAGCGCGCAGCTCGCGCACGGCCGCTGCCTGAGCGGGCGAGAGCGCGCTGGCGGGGGAGATGCCGGCGATGAGCGCGCCCGACGCGCCCAGATCGGCCAGCTGCTCGATGACGGCTGGCATCGAGACGGGCGCGCCGCGATCCGCGAGGGCCTGGACCGTAGCCAGGGAGAGGAGGACGACCTCGCCGCGGTGGACATCCTGAAAGGCGGGAAGCTGGGCGCGCATCACGCTTGCCCAGCTCACCGGGACGCCCACGCCGGTCTCGCCCGCGATGACCTGCGCGCCCCACTTGGTCATGCCCGGCAGCAGCTCGCGCACGGTGACTGGTCCACTCACGGGGGTCAGACCCTCCAGGCGGCGCCTGAGCGCGGTGGAGACCGGCGGCGCCGCATCAACACGGAGCGTGTGCGCAGGCAGCGGCTCTGAGCCAGAGCAGCCCATCGGGCAGGGCGAGCCAGCCCAGCGTGGGCGAAGCGTCCCGGACGACCGCTAGCGCCGGGTCGTGGCGGCGCGCTGCGGAGCCGGGGCGGCGCTGCGCGCGGCGCGGGCCTTCTCCTCACGCTTCTTGATCTTCTTGAGACGCTTGTGCCAGGCGACGCGCTTCGTCTTATTCATCGTGGATGACTCCTCTGATTTGATCGCTTGAATTGATCGTTTGCATTGATGGCTGCCGCTATATATGGACGAACAGGCGTCGCCAGGCGGCGCGGGGGTCCGGGGTCCGCTCGCGCTTACTCCTCCGGCTCGACCAGCTCGGCCTCTTCGAGGTCAGTCTCGTGGAGGTCTTCCATCTCGTCTTCATCGCCGTCGAGATACTCGCCATCCTCGCCGAACTCTTCCTCCTCCTCACCATGGCGCACCAGGGTGTCCTTGGTGTACGCGCGCGGCATGTCGCCGCCGCCCTGCGAGGGGAAGCTAACTTTGTCGAACTGGCTAGGATGCTGGAAGGTCTCGCGGATGATGATGCGTACCTGATGTGGCTGCAGCTCAGTGATGCCAGCGGCGTACTGGTTGCCGCCCTCCATGAACTCGATCAGGCGCGTCGCCAGGCGCGGCTCAACGCGCCCGATCCGCCCGCGCTCAGCGTTGAGCACCCAGAGCGCGCCGCCCTCACGCTGGAGATAGACCTGGTCGCCAGCGGCCAGTAGCGCCAGTGTCGAGCGGGGAGCGAGGTCGAGCAGATCGGTAAAGCCGGTCTTGCCGGTCTCTTCGATGAAGAGGCGCGGGTCCATCTTCTCATGTGAGGGACGCGGAACGACGGCGTCCTGGGTGAAGCTGGCCAGGCGCTCGAGATTCTTGCGGGCGATGTTATTCGTGGGGTCGAACTCCAGCGCCTCGGTATACATCTGGCGCGCTTCAGAGTACTGGCCAAGCTCGCTGAGCGCCTTGCCCAGACGGTTGAGTGTGCTGAGGTCACGGGGGAACGCGCCGAGAAGCTGGCGATTGACGGCGACCGCCTCTTCCCAGCGGCTCTCCAGCGCCAGCTTGATGGCCTGCTCGGTGAGTTGGCGCTGGATGCGCGCCCGCTCTTCCGGCTGAAACGGGGCCTGGGTCATTCCTGAGCTATCCTCCCGCGGGAACGGACGCGTCGAGCGCTCCCGCCTCCGCGCTTGTAATACGATGATTGGCTCCGGCTGGCTCATCGCTGGCCAGCGCCAGTGGGATATCTTACTCCAGAGCGGGCGCTCCTCGCAATGACCAGGCCGAAGCGTGATCAATCTTCACCCGCACGAGGTCGCCAGGCTGGACACTCGTACGGACGCGAGCGGCCGTCGCGACGGCGGTCGCCGCTCCGGCGCTCCTGTCGCTGGCGCCACTACCGCTCGCGCCGCCATCCACCTCCGGCTTGACCGCCGGGAAGAAGACCAGCTTGTTCGCGCGGTCGCGTCCCCGCCACTGCCATTGCCCGCCAGCATGCTGGCGCGACTCGACCAGAACCTCTTCGACTCGCCCAACGTAAGTCGCGTTGATCTCGCGCGAGATGCGCTCCTGGACCTCCTCGACAGCGTGCAGGCGGGCCTTCTTGACGGCCAGCGGCACATCATCCTCCCACTTGTTGGAGAGCGTGCCAGGGCGCGGCGAGTAGGCGGCCACATGCACTACATCGAAGCGGACCTCTTCCAGCAGGTCGAGAAGCTGCTGAAATTCCTCCTCAGTCTCGCCGCAGAAACCGACGATCACATCCGTGGAGAGCGCGACGCCGGGCCACCATGCGCGCAGCTTCGCGATCAGCTGGCGATACTCATCAATCGTGTAGCCCCGGCGCATGCGTGTGAGCGCCGAATCGGCGCCGTGCTGCACGGGGATGTTCACGTGCTCGCAGACCTTGGGGAGCGCGGCCATCTGCTTGATGATCTTGTCCGTCATATGGCGCGGATAGGAGGTCATGAAGCGGATACGCTCCAGCCCATCAAGCTCGCTCAGCCGCTCCATCAGGTCGCCCAAGTCACCAGAGCCCGCCGGCAAATCGAGCCCGTAGGCTTCGACCGTCTGGCCCAGAAGCGTCAACTCGCGCGCGCCCTGGCCGACTAGCTCGCGCGCCTCGATGAACAGCTCGTCCATTGGGCGGCTGCGCTCAACGCCACGGCGCGAAGGCACGATGCAATACGAACAGACCTTGTTACAGCCGAGGATAACTGGCAGCCAGGCGGTCGGGCCGCGCGTCTTGGCGACGTGCTCCGCGGCGCCGGGATAGCGCAGATCGCGCGCGGCGGGGCGCGGCGTGATCTGCATCGGCGGCGCATGCCGCGCGGGCATCGGCAGCACAGGCAGCGTGCTGGTGAGACTCGTGGCGCTGGACGCGCCGAGATCGGCGATGTCCACACAGCCGTCGCCAGAGATCGGCGCCCAGCGCTCTTCGAGGAATTCCGGTAGGATGTCGGCGCTCTCGACCTTGAAGAACAGGTCCACCGCGGGATAGCGCCGCTTGAGATCGTCAATCGTGCGCTGGTTGCCGATCATGCAGCCCATCATCGCCACCAGCAAGTCGTCGCGCTGCTCCTTGGCATGCCGCAGCAGCGAGAGCTGGCCATGGGCGCGCTTCTCGGGCTGCTCACGCACACTACACGTGTTGAGCACGACGAGGTTCGCGGCGTCCATCGTCGGGGACTCTTCCCAGCCGAGACTGTCGAGGATGCTGGCGACGCGCTGCGAGTCGGCCTGGTTCATCTGGCACCCGACCGTCCAGATATGGTACTTGCCTTTGGCGATGCTCATGCCTTGCCTCCCGAAGCGGACGAGGCGGGCGCGCGGCCGCCGCGCGGCTTCTTCCCGGCGGACGCGTCATCATCTTCGATCGGCGCGCCACCCTCAGCCTCCACGTCCTCAGCGGTCACCTCACGCACCTTGCTCGCGGGAATATGGTCAGTATAGAGGATGCCGTCGAGGTGATCTATCTCATGCTGGAGGATGCGCGCATACCAGCCCTCGGCCTTGACGCGAATCTCCTTGCCCTTCGGGTCGCGGGCCTTGACGGTGATGGCGGCCGAGCGGGGGACATCATCGCCCACGTAGCCGGGGATGCTGAGACAGCCTTCCGTCCCCAGTTCCTCCTCCTCGGCCCGCTTGATGATCTCAGGATTCACCAGCGCCACAGACTGGTCTTCATATTCGGCGACCAGCACGCGGATGGCCTCGCCGACCTGCGGCGCGGCCAGCCCGACGCCGGGCGCGGCGCGCATGGTCTCCCGCATGTCCTCGACCAGCCGCTCCAGGTAGGGATCGAACCGTGAGACTTTCTTAGCTTTGGCGCGCAGGATGCGGCGCTCATTGGGATTGTCAACGACCAGGATCTTGCGTTTCGCCATGGATGTGTCCCTGCCTGCCAGCGAGGCGGCGTCGCCGCTTGCTCTTCTCATCTGGCGCGCAGTCCTGTCTCAAGAGGCGTTCCGCCAGCGCTCATCCACGAGCGGTGGAGTGAGAGGTGGAAGCCTGATGGGTCGGAGCCACGCGCATTTGGATTAGTATACTACCGATGCGCGCACGCATGAAAGCACGCCGCGCGCCGGGTGTCAAGCGGCGCGGCGTCTCTCAGGAGGCGCCCAGCCGTCGCTCAGCCGGGATCGGGCTTGGGCTCAGCCTCCCATCACCAGGACGATCTTGCCCACCGCGCGGCGCGCGGCGATGTCGTTCAGAGCTAGCGCCGCGTCGCGCAGCGGATAGGTGACCGAGACATGCGGCTTGATGCGGCCCTGTTGGAGCCAGGCGACCAGCGCGCGCTGGTTGGCCTGGGCGAGCGCGAGATCATGGGCCAGCAACGACCCGTAAAAGACGCCCACGATGGAGCAGCCCTTGAGCAACGGCAGGTTGAGCGGGATGCGTGGTATTTCGCCCGCGGTGAAGCCCACCACGAGGTAGCGCCCGCCCCAGGCCATGCTCCTCAGCGTGGGCTCAGCGAACGGGCCGCCAACGGGATCGAGCGCGACGTTGACCCCCGCTCCGCCGGTCAGCGCCTTCAGCCGCTCGCGCAGGTCCTCGGTCGCGTAGTCAATCACCTCATCCGCGCCCGCCTCGCGGCACGCTGCCAGCTTTTCCGGCGATGACGCGGCGGCGATGACGCGCGCGCCCAACGTCTTGCCCACTTCAATCGTGGCCAGCCCGACGCCGCCCGCCGCGCCGAGAACCAGCAGCGTCTCGCCGGGCTGGATGCGCGCGCGGTCCACCAGCGCGTGGTACGCCGTGCCATAGGTCAGTTGGAGCGCGGCGGCGGTCACGAAGTCTACGCCATCGGGAATGGGCGTCGCCGCCTCGGCGGGCATCACCACCTCCTCCGCATAGCCGCCATGCGGGACGAGGCCGAAGACACGGTCGCCAGGGCGCGGATGCTCGACCCCAGCTCCAACCGACTTCACGACGCCCGCCACATCCGTTCCCGGCGAGAAGGGCATCGGCGGCTGGAACTGATATTTGCCTTGGATGACCAGCGTATCCGGGAAGTTGACGGCGCAGGCTTTCACGCTGAGGACGATCTGGCCCGCGCCGGGCGTCAGGTCCTCGACATCAGCGTAGTCCAGCCGCTCGGGCGGGCCGAACTCGCGGCACAGGATGGCTTTCATTGGCGTCTCCTTTGCGGCTCCTTTGGGTGAGCCCGCTAGCCACGCTGCCTGTAGGGGCGCAGGGCGGAGCGGGCGATGGCGCGGCGGTGGACCTCGTCGGGACCATCGGCCAGGCGCAGCGTGCGCCCCGCGGCGTAGAGCTGGGCCAGCGGCACATCATCACTGACGCCCGCGCCGCCGAACGCCTGGATCGCGCGGTCCACCACGCGCAGCATGACGTTGGGCGCGACGACCTTGATCATCGCGATCTGGTCCCGCGCGGCCTTCTTGCCCAGCGTGTCAATCGTCCACGCCGCCTGAAGGGTGAGCAGCCGCGCCTGCTGAATCTCCATTAGCGAATCGGCGATCCAGGTCTGGATGACGCCCTGCTCGGCCAGCGGCTTACCGAAGGCGATGCGCGACGAGACACGCTGGAGCATCAAGTCGAGCGCGCGCTGCGCCCCGCCGATGCAGCGCATGCAGTGGTGGATGCGCCCCGGGCCGAGGCGCGCCTGCGCGATGGCGAAGCCGTCACCCTCGCCGCCAAGCAGGTTCGTGACCGGCGCGCGCACGCCTTCAAACGCCAGCTCGGCGTGCCCCTCATTGTCGTTGTAGCCAAAGACCGGCAGCGCACGCACGATGCGCAGGCCAGGCGTTCCCATCGGGACGAGGATCATGCTCTGCTGGCGGTGAATGTCGGCGCCGTGTGGGTCGGTCTTGCCCATCACGATCAGGATCTTGCAGCGCGGACGGGCGGCCCCGGTGGTCCACCACTTCCGGCCATCGAGGACGTACTCGTCACCCTCACGGCGGATGGTGAGCTGGATGTTGGTGGCGTCGGAGCTGGCGACATCCGGCTCGGTCATGGCGAAGGCGGAGCGAATCTCGCCATCGAGCAGGGGTCGCAGCCAGCGCTCTTTCTGCTCCGGGGCGCCGAACTGGGCGAGTATCTCCATGTTGCCGGTGTCGGGCGCGGCGCAGTTGAAGACCTCGGAGGCCCACGGCACGCGGCCCATCAACTCGGCCAGCGGCGCATACTCCAGGTTCGTCAGCCCCGCGCCGTACTCGCTGTCGGGCAGGAAGAGGTTCCACAGGCCCTCGGCGCGCGCCTTCGCCTTCAGCTCGTCAACGATCTCAGTATGGTGGAAGGGGTCGCCGGAAGCGGCGATCTGCTCATGATACAAGCGCTCGTTGGGATACACATAGCTGTCCATGAAGCCGCTGACGCGCTCGATCAGCGACTTCGCCCGGTCGGTGTACGCGAAATCCATCTGCGCATTTCCCTTCTGCGTGGACCCACCCGCGGAATCCGTCGTCGCCTGTGTCGCCTGTAGAGTACGCCAAGCGAGGCGGAGGCGCCATCACGGCGCAGTCTCAACATGGCGGGACGTGGCCGGGCGCCTGACAGGCGCGCCACCCGTAGGGATATCCGGCAGGCAGAGATCGCATGCCGAAATCGAGCGGCGAGCGATGCGCTAAACGCTGTATGCGACACCCTCCAGGCTGGAGAGCGCGGCGCATGAGGTGGTATGTGCAGGGGAAGGGATGAGGCGCCGCCAGCGCGGACCCCGACAAGGACGTATGCGATGGCCGCCTCTCGCGGGCGCTCCTAGTCCGCCACCCGACCTCCAGTGCGCATCGAACGAATCTGGGCCGATAACGCCGATCCCGGCCCCTACAAACCTGGGTGTGGGAATCCTTCCGGTGACGCCTGCAACGGTGAAGCGTCCCGGCGGACACAGTAGATGGATGAATGCTGGACAGGGAACCCCCTGTGGGACTGCCGAGCTTCCAGCCTCTCCCGCGCCGCTGCCTCGTCGAGCGCACGCTGGCCTGAGCCGGGCGCGAGCGGCGCCTGAAACCGAGCCTGCGAGTTCTTGCCCGCTACCTGTGAGGCGCGGGGCTGCCTGAACACGACGCAGCATGGCGCGCGTGACACTCAAACGCTGGGCAGGCGAACAAAGCCAGCCAGCCTTCCACGATCGCCATGCTGCTTGAACCCAGATGCGGAGAGTTTATCGCGGCCCTTAGATGTGCTTCTCGATCTCCTGGACGAGCGCGCCAGCGCCCTTGAGGGCCGCGCCAGCCTCGTTCTCCATACCCTTGGCGGCTTCCTGCAGCGCCTTGACAGCCTCGACCATCAGCACCGTGATGCCACCGGCGTAGAGGGCTAGAACACCAACCGCGATGGCGGCGATTTCCCCCAGAAGCGATGGCGGCCAGACCCCTCCCGAGTTGGAATACACCAGGAACAACGTAGCCCCCGCGCCAATGACGCCGCAGATAAGGCCGGTGAAGATGATGCGGAAGATCGCCTTGAAGAGCGTGCCGATGATGTGGCCTACCGCGCCCATGATGTTTGCCTCCCTCAAGTGTGACGACCTGGCGTCGCGCCGGACCATCCAGCCGCCGGTGTCAAAGCGAGTATAACCTACCACACAAGAGGGCGCTATTCCTGTTACCGAGTTCACACTCGCCTCCGTTTCCCTTCAGGAGAACGGCGCGCGCCGCGCGGTCGGACGCGAGGCGCCGTCATACCAACGATGGAGATCGCTCGCGTCTCAGCGAACGCTCAGGCTGGGAAGCGGTCGGGATGGATGAGGCGGGCGAGCAGCTCAAGGCTATCCACCAGGCGCGGGCCGGGGCGACTGAAATAGGC
>DASTKI010000131.1:0-2996 GCA_035716045.1 Ktedonobacterales bacterium | reverse complement strand
CAACATCTTTATGAGCGCGCGCCAGGTGGGCGACCTGACCTCCAAGCAGGTCTACGTCGTGCCGTCCGATTCGATGCCGCAGGGCATCGCCGCGCTGCTGGCCTTCAATCATCAAGGGGACTTCGTGACCAACGCCGCCGCGATGGAGCGGGCGCTGAATTCGGTGGTCAGCGGCGAGGTGACGCGCGCCGTGCGCGCCGTGACGATTGATGGCGTGGCGGTCAACCAGGGCGACATCATCGGCCTGGCTGACGGCAAGCTCGTCGCCTCTGGCCAGGACCTCGACCAGGTGACACACGACCTGTTGACCCGAATGGACACCGCCGGGCATGAGATCATCACCCTGTTCCCCGGCGAGGACGTGACGCCCGACGCCGCCGAGGCGATGGCCGCGCGCGTTCGTGAGTGGTTCCCCAGTCAGGAGGTCGAACTCCAGCGTGGCGACCAGCCGCATTACGACTACATCATCTCCGTCGAATAGCCGGAGTCGGGCGATGAGGCCCGGTCCGCGCGCGTTTTGAGAGGGAAGTGAAGCGTGGCAGTTCGTATTCTGGTAGACAGCACGGCGGATATTCCGCGCGAGCGCGCTCAGCAGCTTGGCATCGAGGTCGTGCCGCTGATCGTGCTGTTCGGCGACCAGCAATACCTGGACGGAGTTGATCTGGCCGCCGACGCCTTCTACCAAAAGCTGGCCAGTTCCTCTGAATCGCCGACCACCAGCGCGCCCGGTCCCGGCGTCTTCGAGGAGGCCTTCCGCAAGTTGTTCACCGAGGGCGCGGATGCCGTGCTGGCGATCATGCTCAGCAGCGCGCTCAGCGCAACCTACGGCAACGCGGCCCAGGCCGCGCGCGTGGTCGCCGCCGAAGTGGGCAAGCCCATCGAGTTGGTGGACTCAGGTACGGTCAGCGGCGGCTTCGGCATGCCAGCGGAGATAATCGCGCGCGAGGCGCGGGAAGGCGCGTCACTCGCCGATCTGAAGGCCCATGCGCAGAGCATGCTCTCGCGCATCCACCTCTACGCCGCGCTCGACACGCTCGAATACCTCCAGCGCGGTGGCCGCATCGGGCGCGCGCGCCAGCTCTTCGGCTCGCTGCTCAACGTCAAGCCGCTGCTGGAGGTCCGCGACGGCCAGGTGCTGCCAGTGGAGAACGTGCGCACGCGCTCGAAGGCGCAGGAGCGCGTCGGCCAGCTCGCGGCGGCGCATGCGCCGATCGAGGCGATGGCCATCGTGCAGAGCTCGCCGCAGGTTGGCCAGCAGTACACCGCCATCGCCCGCTCGTTCTACGACGGTCCGATCTACTACTACACGCTTGGTCCCGTCGTCGGCACGCACGCCGGCCCCGGCGCGGGCGGCATCATCACCCTCACCGCTCCGCGGTAGCGCTAACTTCCCCCGGTTCTACCGTATCCCCGCCACTGTTCAACGGTGGCGGGGATATTCGCGCTCAGGAAGGCGGCTGGCAACCCATTTGCCCTGCCGCCTGCCAGCGTGTATCATGCGAGCGGCGCTGCTGAAGGTGGGCGCCTGCCTGCCAAGAGCGCCGGAAGCCGCATGAGGCGCGGACCTGTGGGAGAGGGGCGTATGCCACAACAATCATCCAGCGGCGTGGTGAAGCGCAATGGCCTGATCTTCGGCGCCATTCTGGGCGCATTGGGCATCGGGAATGCCATTATTCACTGGCTGACTGGCGGATACAACATTCACAGCCAAACCAGCGGTAGCGTCACATCCACAGGTATTTTCGACGCAGGCGCGTCGTTGGCGCTCACCTGTATCACCTTCCTGGCGATGCTCGGTCTCACCTTCGTCGCGGGCATGCTCACCGCGAGGCGGACGGGCGGCGTCGGGGCTGGATCTCTGGCGGGGTTGGTCGCAGGCGCTCTGGGCGCGTTACTCAGTGGCGTCGTCACAGTCGTCGTGATCCTGACGCTGGTGACGCCAACCATCCAGTCGCCCGCAGGCAGCTTGCTGCCCCAGGCGCAGCAGGCGCAGGTGGAAGGTGTGCTCATCGGCGCGGCGATTGGTGGGATGATCGGCGGGCTCTTCCTGGATGGCGCCTTGGGCGCGGGCATGGGCGCGCTCGGCGGCCTTGTCGGCAGGAGCAGCTATCAGAAAGCGCATCCACCTTTGTATCAGCCGCCCTACTATCCCGCCGCCCCAGGGCAGCCAGGAGGCTACTATCCCGGCGCTCCGTATCCTGGCCCACAGTATCCCGCGCCGCCCTACGCGCCGCCACCGCCCTACGCTGGCCCGCAGTATCCGCCGGCCTCGCCGTATCCAGCCCAGCCGGGCTATCCCACCACGCCAGAGCAGCCGCAGGAGACGCCGCCCCAGCAGGGGTAAGCCGCGCTTCCGCTACAGTGTCACACGGCCGTTGCCAGCTGGCATAGTGAAGCGCAGGAAGCCGCCGTTGGCCAGGCGCGTGAGGATGACGGCGATGGTGTAGTAGACCAGCAGCACCCCGAAGCCGCTCAGTACGCTCAGGGCGAACGCGCCTGGCGCCAGCCCCCCCGCTGCGGCGCTCATGCCAAAGCGGGCGAGGTCGGGCTTGGTGACGAGCCCGCCCCAGGGAACCAGCGTCTCGCCAGCGAACAGCTGGATCAGTGCGCTGATGAGCGTCGCGAAGACCGCCATCGTCGGCCCGAGCGCCCAGAAGCGGCGGCTCATCTTCTCGCGCCGGGTGGATTTGACGCGCATCGCCGCCCAGACCGGCGGTAGGATGAACAGCGCCATTCGCAGGACCAGGATTACGGGAAAGATGGACGCAGGCCAAAAGCTGACGGAGATAAGCGCCAGGAGCTGCCCGGCCAGATATATGCTCAGCCCCTCGATCACGGCGCGGCGCATCGTCGTCTTGCGAAACATGGAACGCCTTTCACGCGGCCTGACGCGGGAATACGCTCGCGCCGCCTCAGATCATCTCGCCTGATTATAGCCGGATTGCGGCCATGAATGGCGGCGCGCTCCCCATTTCCGCTCCGTGCGCCGCCCATTC
>DASTKI010000130.1:0-5059 GCA_035716045.1 Ktedonobacterales bacterium | reverse complement strand
ACGCGACGAGGCGGCGGAGGGCCCAAGGGCCCTCCGCCGCCTCGAGTGGTATGGCTGCTTAGCCTTCCTGCGAGGTTTCGACAGCTCCGTTCAGGCCGCCGCGGTTGAGAGCCGCATTGAGCGCGTCCGCGGCCTGCGGGGCCACGGAGACGAGGCCGCTCAGCCGCTCCTGGACCTTGGGCGCTTGCGCCTGATACTGCTCGATCGCCGATCGCCGCACCTGCTCGCCAAGCTCGCGCGCCTTGCTCTGGCTGCGCTGTGCCATCTCGCTTGTCTGCGCCAGCCACTTGCGGGCCGCTTCGCGGCCCTCCTGGCGCGCCAGCGCCACACCGACGGCCACGCCTAGCAGTCCGACGGTGACACCGGCGGCGATGCCAATAATCTGCGCCTTGTTCATGTGAAGCCTCTCTACGTTCGTTCTCTACTCGACCGCACGACCTATTCATGCGGCCACACGTGGGTTCGCGTCCATGTTGCTTGGGGCGTCCTCGCCCTCGCGCGCCGCTCGCATCATTCCCGAGCGAGCCAGCGTCCAAGTCCGTCACTATACAGACGAACATTGAGCCGAGTAAGTTGTATCACATCAAGCGTTATTGACTAATTACTGATGGGCCTGGCGTCTCACACTCATGTCTGAGGTCTCCGCGGCGCCAGCGTCACCGTCAGGACGCTCGGTGAGCGGCTCCAGTTCGGGCGGCAGCGCGCCATCGAGCTGGAATCCAGTCATGACGCGCAAGATAGTGGACTGCTGCGAAAGGTCTACCTCGCCGACCTCATCCCCCTCCCGCGCTGCAAGAGCTGGCTGCGCATCTGGTGGTGGAGGCGCAGCCCGTGTGTCTGGGCGCGCCAACGTCTGGGGCAGCCAGCTCCCTGCGGGAGGCGTGGGAAAGGACTCCGTCTGGCCGTGACTCCACCGCAAGGCCTGCGCCAGTTCCTGCGCGGTCTGGAAGCGGTCGGCTTCTTCGCGCTGGAGTGCGGCGAGAATCACTTCCTCCAACTCGGGTGGTGTATCGCGCCGCCAGGCCGCGAGTGGCGGTGGGTCCACGATCATCCGCTTCGAGGCCGCGGCGAGTGGCGTATCGGCCTCGAATGGCAGCCGCCCAGAGACGAGCTCGTACAGCACCACACCCAGTGAATAGATATCTGATGATCCTCCGCCTGGCTCGCCCATCACCTGCTCAGGAGAGAGGTAGTCGGGCGTGCCAATGACCTGGCCAGTGGCGGTCAGCTTGGTCAGGTCAGCGCCGATCTGGCGGGCGATGCCGAAGTCGGTCAATTTGGCCATCAGTTCCACAGACGAGTCAAGCAGCATGACGTTCTGTGGCTTGACATCGCGATGCACAACGCCCTTGGCATGCGCCGCCGCCAGCGCGGCGCACAGTTGCTCGCCGATGCGCCAGACCCATTCTAACGGCAGTTGCCCCTCACGCCGGATCAGCTCTTTTAGGGTCGAGCCGAACATATACTCCATGGCGAGATAGGGCACAGGTCGGTCGGGATCATCGGCCCAAGGTGTCTGCGGGCCGACAATCAGCGGCATGGTGAAGCCGTAGTCGAGCACGCGCACGATATTGGGGTGCGAGAGGGTCGCCGCCAGCCGCGCTTCCCGCTTGAAGCGCGCGGCGGCCTCAGATGCGTGTGACCCCGTGGCTTTCAGGACCTTGACCGCCACAATACGCTGCGTATGCAGGTCGCGGCAGCGGAACACGACCGCGGCGCCGCCAACACCCACCCGCGCCAGGGCTTGATACCGATCCGCCATAACTGGGGCGCTTGGCCTGGTATGTCCTTGTCCCGACGACGATCCGGCATCCCCAACATCCATCGGCGTCTATTCCCTTCTGGCCGGAGATCAGCGCTCATGGCCCTGGTGAGCGGACATCCCGATTCGCTCCTCGTGGCCACGGCGCGGCTTCCCGCGCGCCCTCTCTGTGTCTGGCTGGCATATAGCGACCAGATGCGTTGATCTGGCGGCGCGTGGTTTAGGACCGTCTATCGCGCCCATACGTCAGCGTAACACACGCGCGGAGCGCTCGCTGAATGACGTTGGGTCCGCTCCGCTCGCCCGCATCTGGCGATTGGCCCAACTTTGGACAGAGCGCCAGGCGTCGGCGCTCACAGCGAATCCATATGGCATGCGTGCTGGTTGCGTCAGGCGCCTGGGAGCGCGAACGCTGTCACGGCGATCATGGCGTAGAAGGCGATGAGTTGCGCGCCTTCCAGCCAGGTGGTTTCGCCGTCCAGGTTGACGAGCGCGTAGACGAAGACCACGAGGCCAAGCGTAATCAGCGCCAGTGGCTGGAAGATCAGCGCCAATGGCGACAGGCCAGGAGTGAGGAGCGCGAATAACAGCCCGACGAACACGATCACCGGTGTCACGAAGAGCGGCACCTGCACGCTGGAGCCTGCCGCGACCTGCATCGCTCCTTCCATGTCCTTGTTGAAGGCGGTCCTCGCTGCTTCGAGCAGCTCGCCAAAGTTGGTGATGACTGGTACCACGATCAGGCCGAACGAGAGCGGTGTGAGTGGCGTGTGTTGGATGAAGCGGTCGGAGACCGTCGCCAGCGTCGCGCAGACGCCCGCAATGGCGGCGATCGATATGATGACAAGGCTCAGCAGTCCTGCCATCGCGCCGAAGCCGCGTCGTGGCGCGCTCGCTTCGGCTTGCTCTTTCTCGCGCACGGCCACCTTGGTGGCGATATCTCCGCGCTCGAGCGCCAGCTCGCTTTCGATCTCGGGACTGGCGCGCCTTTCCTCCAAGGCATGATGAGCGGCATGATGCTCAGTTGTCGCCGGACCAGCCTCCGCTTCCTCGGGGGCGCTCTTCTCGCCGACGTTGAAATATTCGACGAGGATGTAGGCGACATAACTGATGAGCAGGATTCCCGATACGACGATACTCACCCATTCTTCGGTTCTGACTGTGCGCGCTTTCTCTATCGCGAAGTCGGTCGCCAGCGTCGGCAGTGCGAGGCCGACGACCGCCAGGCCGAGCATCGAGGCGAACCCCGCGGCCTTCTCCCGGCTGAAGCGCAAGCGCCCGTGGCGGAGCGCCCCGACGAGCGTCGCGACGCCCAGTGTCAGCAAGAGGTTCCCGATGACTGATCCCAGCAGTAAGCCATGTACAATAGCGAAGTTCTCGGTCTTGAGATAAGGGTGGCGCACGACCTGAAGCAACAGCCAGAACCCGATGGCGATCTCCGGCACGTTGTCAAGGCAGGCGTTGAGCAAGCCTGAGAAGATCCTCGGCGCGCCTGACGCCAGCCGCGCGACGAGCCCGCTGTTCGCCTGCGCGAGCGGGATCAGCGCTAGCAGCGAGACATAGAAGAGCGCGTCGGTATATTGTCCGGCGGTTGCGCCGCCCGAGTTCAACCAGTATAGGACGAACGCTGCTGGTGTCAGCGCAAGGAAGGGCGCCCACCACCATTGTAACTTCACAGAACCTCCCCGCCTTACTTCGTTCAAGCGTCCCCGTCAGCGCCTCCAGACCAGCGTGTGGGGAATGCCGCCTCATTGTTGTGGCTGGCCGGGTCTATTTTACCAGACGGGCGCCCTCATGTAGCGACATGGGCATACGCAATCACTTGGAGAGCGATCCGAATATCCATATTGCTGGCGCTTGCGCGTCATATCTACAATGAGGGCGCTGAACAGATTGTGATGATATGGCAGGCGCCATTGTATATCGTGTGTACCGGATTGCATCGGCCCGCACGCGCCGTCGTCGCGGGCGTGCGCGTTCAGTGGGGAGGCAGCGGTTGGACAGTATCTTTGCGCTCATGAGCTACAACTCGACCTTGATTGGCGCGATCGCCGCGGTTGGCGTACTGGCGTACCTTGGTGTGCTCGGGATTGATCCATCCCACGCGCTGCCGCGCCTCCTCACTGGCTATATCTGCGGCACGGCGCTCGTTTTGCTGGGTGGGCTTGCATTCTACTTCGGCGCCGCGTATGTGCTGCCACTTGTGCTGACGGGGCGCTACGGTTTCGATACGCTACACCTAGAGTGGATCGGGGTAGGCGTGATCGCGCTGATCGTTGGCGCGCTCACAGTGCGACAAGCGTTTCTTCGCCGGTAATCACCAGAGAGCTGAACCTTCCAGCTAGAGGCCTGCGCTACGTGATATTACGGACGATATTGCGGATATTGAAACGCGCCTTCCCATGGCGCTGCGCGTATACTGTACCGTAGGGAATGGGACGCCGCATGGCGTGGCGCCGTGAAGGGAGAAGATGATGACACAGGGTGCGCGCGATCGCGCTCCAGTGGGCGCGAGCAACGACATACAGGCGAGCGGCGGGGAGGATGATGCCAGCGCGCCAATTTCGATCATCATTGCGGATGACCATGCGCTTGTGCGCGAGGGCACGCGCCGGTTGTTGGAAGCGGAATCTGGGTTGGTGGTTGTCGCTGAGGCCGGCGACGGCGCGGCGGCGGTCGCTGAAGTGGAGCGGCTGAAGCCTGATGTGGCGATCATGGACATCGCGATGCCCGGCTTGAATGGCATCGAGGCGACACGTCAGATCAAAGCGCGCCAGCCTCAGGTCGCTGTACTGGCGTTGACCGCGCACGATGACGACCAGTATATCCTCAAGCTGCTCGACGCTGGAGCGGCGGGCTTCCTGCTCAAGGACGCGCGTGGGCGCGAGCTGGCGGACGCCGTACGCGCGGTGCATCGTGGCGAGACAATCCTCAGCCCGGCCATTGCCGCGCGCGCGGCGCGGCTGGCGGCGGAGCGCCGCGCGCAGACGGAGTCGCGCCCACCGCTATCAGACCGCGAGATGGAAGTGCTGCGTGAAGCGGCGCGAGGCTTGCCAAACAAGGATATCGCCCGGCGCCTCAACCTCAGTGTGCGTACAGTCCACACTCACCTGGGCAATATCTTTTCCAAGCTGGGCGTTGGCTCGCGGACTGAAGCTGTGCTGCTGGCGCTGCGCAGTGGGTGGATATCACTCGAGGATACGTATCGTGACGATCCTTCCGCGCCAGAGGACGCTAGCCGGAACACAACCTCGCCACGCTCGTAGCGCTTGCCTGCGCGCGCGACCCTGAGAGAGA
>DASTKI010000129.1:0-7353 GCA_035716045.1 Ktedonobacterales bacterium | reverse complement strand
TTGCGCTCCGGCGCCTTGCGCGGCAGCAGGCCGGGCTGGGTCGCGTCGGCGCTGAAGAGGACCGGCTCGGCGAGCGTCTGGAGTTTCTCCAGGTCGGTGTAGTTCGACAGGTCCATCAGCGCGTCGCCGGTGAACCAGCGGCCCTCTTTGGAGATGTAGATCGGGATGGGCGTGTAGCGGTCGCGCGGCAAAGCGGCCATCGCCTGATGCGCCGTCAACGTCGAGACCTCATGCTCGACCGAGCGTCCGCCGAAGATCATACCGACACGCAGCGGTGGCATACTCACTCCTTGGGCTTTGTCTGATGACGGCGATGGGGTGGCTATCTGGCTGGCAGCTAGCCAGTGGCGCGCCTTCATGGTAGCCCCGCGCGGACCTGACTGCAACCAGTATAGGAGCGTTACGGCGCGCCGGGTACGTGAATGGTTATCGAGCCATCGCCGTTGATAGTCGGTTGAATGGGGGCCTTGCCAGTCTGGGCGGGCTCTGGCGCCATCGCGACGGGCGCCTGGCCGCCGTCCAGCGCGGAGAGGAAGCGCACTGGTGCAGCGGCGCGGATATCGAGGCCGCTAGTCCCCGTCTTGAGGCGCAGACGCAGCCCTTCTCCAGAGGCCACGGGGAGAATCGTGTAGAGCGTCTCGCCAGCCTGCCAGCGCTGCGCCTCACAGGTCGCGGAGCCAGACGCGCCGCCCTCCGCGGCGCTGACGGTGAAGGAGCGGGCCTGCCCCTCAGCCGCGTGGGCCGCGACGATGCTCCAGCTCAGGACGAGCGAGCCCCTTCCCAATGGAGCGACAGCGGTGAGCTGGAGCGCGTCGCCAGCGCCGTCATCGAAGCGAACCGGAGACACAGACTGCTGCCCGGCGAGCGCCGAGCCGTGGTTGGATACCTGGTAAACGGGGTAGTCAGGGCCTCCAGTCATGCGCAGCGCGCCAACTGGCTTAGCCGCTGTGATGCTGACTAATAGGGACGCGGCAGGGAGGTTGGGCGCCGCTGACGCGATGAGCCAACTTCCCGTGGATGGGAGGAGCAGGCAGTTTGACGCCAGAGTGACGCGGTCAGCGCGCTCGCCCGCGAAAATGTAGTCGGCGGGTAGGCGGTAGCGCGGATCGCTCGGCGTGACGACTTCGACGGTCGCGGCGCCGGTCTGTCGCTGGAGTTGATCGAGCTGGCGCGCTCCGGCCTGGATGTCGGCGAGCGGATAGCCGTAGTCGTAGGTTTCGTAGGCGCTGAAACGTGCGCCGGTAAGTGAGGCGGGATAGCTGACCCATTGCGCCGAGCGCGCGAGGATCAGCAGCAGCAGGCTGACCTCCAGCGCGAGAGCGGCGCGCTCGGCGAGGCGCGGGTCACGGACCCGCAGGCGGCGCGTGATCCAGGTGATCGCGGAGACGGCGCCGATGGCCGAGACGATGAACGCGGTAGGGTAGAGGACCATCAGGTAATGGGCGAAGAGGGCGGCGCTGTGCCGGATCATCAGCGCGATGGGCAGGCTGACGCTGAGCCAGAGCAGCAGGTTGATCTTCCAGGTGTCGCTGTCGCGCAGCTCGTAATAGAGCTCGACGAGCCAGGCGCGGAGGGCGGCCATCACGCCGTATTTGCGCCGCCAGGGGAGCGCGCGCGCCGGGCGGATGATGCGGGCGCTGAGGACGAGCCAGCCGGCGACGAATAGCATGGAGGCGAGGATGTTGAGCGCATCGAATGGAACCGCCGCGCCTGAGAGGTTGGAGTTTGGACTGCCGATGGCGAGGTAGAGGTAGTAGAAGACGGCGGGGGTAATGTGGCTATGGCCCAGGGCGTACCGGCGTATGGCGCTCAGATCGGAGAAGCCGCTCACGGCCTCCCAGAGCAGGGTTGGCAAGGCGAGCGCCAGGATGATGAGCGCCGAGGCCGCCCAGGCTCGCCAGCGCGGGAAGCGCGGCGCGAGAACGGCGGCCACCAGCGTGACGGGCGCCAGCAGCGCGGCGGTAGGGTGCAACAGCGTGGCCAGCGCCAGCAGCGTGACATTCGCCCCGAACCAGCGGCGACGGCCTTCGACGGCGCCAAGGTAGAGCGTCAGCGCCCAGAGGACCAGCAGCGGCGGCAGGTAGTTCTGCTGCCAGATGAAGCGGCTGTAGTTGATCGCCGCGCCGCAGGAGGCGAAGAGCAATGCGCCAAGAGCCGCGACGCGCCGCCCGAAGTAGCGCACGGTGAAGATGTAGCACAGCGCGATACCAGCGATGTTCCACAGCGCGACACTGATGACGACGGGCATGGGGTCGGCGGTAAAGGCGGCGAAGGGCAGCAGGAGGTAGACGCTGAGCGGCGGGTTTAGGGTGTGGATTGATGAGGGGATGCCGGTCAGCGGGATGAGGCCATGGGTCACGCTGGCGCGGGCAAGAACCATGAGCCGGGTCTGGTCGTCCAGGTATTGGGTGAGGTCGAGTCGCCACAACCGCAGCGCGGCGCCGAGCGCCAGCGCCAGCCAGAACTCCCAGTGACGCGCCCATACCCAGCCGCCATACCCAGCCGCGCCCGTTCGCCTGCCCGTCGTGCGGGCCGCCTGTAGCCTCATCGTCATCCTGCCTAACCGATCGAGCGCTATGAGGAGCCGCCACTCCTTCGCATCAGCCTACCTCAACAATGGGACGGATGAGCCTAATTGCGGCAACATGCCTATGCCGCGCGAGGCGTAGTGGGCCGGGTTACGCTTCACAGCATCTGACCGGCTATGGTATAGTCGCCTCAATCCGCGCCGGGCGTCTGTGGAGACGTAGCCCGCGCGGATGAGGGAGGGAGCGGATGGACGGAGAGGGCGGCGATAACGTAATCTATCGCGGCGCGCTGCTGACGCTGCTGACGCGGCGTAGCAGAGGGCCAGATGGCGGCGAGCGGCTCTATGAGGTCGTAGACCATCCACCGGCGGTCGCGGTGGTCGCGGTGCGGCGAAGGGCTGGCCAGGGGCCAGCGGTCGCCTTGGTGCGGCAGCCGCGGCCGGCGATTGGAGGCGAGACATGGGAGCTGCCCGCGGGGTTGGCGCGCGTGGAGGCCGCGGAGACGCTGGAGGAGGCTGCGCGCCGCGAGTTGCGCGAGGAGGCGGGCGCTGAGGGCGGCGTCTGGACGGAGCTGGGGCAGGTCTACACCTCGCCTGGCTTCACTGACGAGCGCGTCACGCTCTTCCTCGCCGAGGGCGTCGAGCCAGTCGCGGGCGCTACCCCGGACGCGCGCGAGATTGTGTCGCTCGCGTGGGTCCCGCTGGCAGAGGCGATTCAACGAGTGGAGAGCGACAGTCAGGCGGACGCCAAGACCGCTCTAGGGCTGCTGCTGGCGCGCGACCGGATCGAGCGACGCACGGGCACAGAGGGGGAGGGCTCAATGTTTTCGCCTGAGTCTACGTTTCCATTCGCCGCCCCAGGCGCGATAGAGGACGCCGTCAGGCCGCGTGACGCCAGCTTCCGGCTGGAGAACCTGCTCATGCAGGAGTTCAATTACGTCAGCTCGACGGCGTATCAGGCGCTGGAGGACCGGGCGCGGATGTTCAATCTGTATCTGGTCCTGATTGGCGCGCTGGCGACAGGCGTCGGTGTGATCACGCAGCTTGGTGAGAAGCTGAATGGCTACGCGGCGGAGATCATCGTCACGTTGCTGGCGATCATGGGCGTCGTCGGCGTCGCGTTCTTCATCAAGCTGATCCGCTTGCGGCAGGCCTGGCGCGAGAGCGCGATCGCGATGAACATCATCAAAGAGCACTACATCCAGATGTTCCAGGCGGAAGACCCGAATGTCGAGCGCCTGTTCCGCTGGCGGCTGCGGACGATGCCAAGTGGTGAGAAGCGGGGCAGCAGCAGCTTCGTGGTGTGCATGACTGTGGCGTTTCTGGGCAGCCTGAGCTTCGCCGCCGCCGCGCTGCTGGCCACCGCGAACTGGGTGGCGCCCGCGCTGGCGTCGAGCTTCCCTGATTTGGCGGACGCCATGGGCGCTACACCATGGGCGACGGCGATCGTCGTCGCACTCGTCTCGTACATCCTGCACCAGATCTACTTCAGCCGCGTACTCGACCGGAAACGCGAGGACGCGGCGGTGGAGAAAGCTGTGGCGGACGCGGGCCTGCCGAAGAGTATCCTGAAGCCGCCATCCACCAAATCGTGAATGGCGGCGCACAAGTAGCGGAAAGGCGTGGAGAGGATGCCTGATATGCCGCTCGACCCCACGAACATGCCCTTCCAGCGAGCGCGTGTCGCCGCTGATCGCGCCTTCATGGCCGACCAGCGGACGGCGCTGAAGGCGGAGAGCATCCTGATCGAAGAGTTCAACTACGCGGGGGTGGTCGCGTATCAGGCGCGCGAGGACAGCGCCAACCTCATCAATGTGTACCTCCTGGCGACGGGCGCGCTGGCTACCGGACTGGGCGTCATGGCAAGCGTCTATTCGGTTGGCACACAGGTGACGATTGGCTTCATCGGCGTCACGGCTCTGGTGATTTTCGCGCTGTTCAGCTTCGCCTTTTTCGCGCGCTTCCTCGGCCTGGAAGAGGAGTATCGCGACGGGGCGCAAGCGATGGGCATCATCCGCGAGTTCTATATCTATGCCCTGCGCGACGCCATGCCGGAGATCGAGCTGGCGTTCCACTGGCGGATGCGGCGGCGACCGCTCGGCGCGACGCTGGCCGGGGGCTCGCCGCTGGTCGCGTGGGTCATCGCGCTGCTGAGCGGACTGAGCGCGGCGGGCGCGGTGGGCGAAGCGCGCCTGCTCGATAGTCTGCTCTCCGGTGTGTTCGCGCCCTACGCCGCGGAGACCGTCTTCGGTCTGACGGTCCCGTTCTTCTGGGAGATCCTGTTTGGATTGCTGGTGATCGGCGCCCATCTCGCCTACTACCTGGTGGTGGCGCGGCGCTATCAGTTGCGCGCGCGAGCGGAGGCGGCGGCGCAGGCGGCGCGCATCGAGGCGGTGTTGGGGCGACGGGCGTAGCGGCGCGAGGAGGCGCGGGGGCATGTGGCTGTAAGCGGGATGGGGGCGACGTTGAAGCCGGTCAGGCCGCTCTTTGGCGGCTATGTGCTGGTGGCCTTCGCCTGCGCCTGGCTTGTGGGAGACTGGCTCGCGGGCCAGGGACCGATGGAGGGGCTGACGCCCGCCGTGTGGCTCGCCGTTGGCGCGGTTGGCCTCGCCCTGGCGATTGGCGGCGCGCTGGGCGCCCGCCGCTATGGTCTCAGCAGGCGATGGCGGCAGGCATTGCGGGTTGCGCTGGCGGCGGGCGCGCTGCTACTCTGGCTGGGGCTGGGCGCGGCGCGCGCCGCCGCCGCCGATCCTCTGCGAGACCCGCTCTCCATTGGCCGCTACGCTGACGGCGCGACGGTCCAAGCGCAGGGGCAGGTCATCACCGAGCCGGACGAGCGCGGTGGATACCGCTTCCTGACCGTGCGCGTCACCTCGATCGCCCCCAGTGGAGAGCAGGCGCAGCCAGCGGCGGGCGATGTGGAGGCGACCGTCTACGGGCCTGACGACTGGTTCGCGCCCGCGTATGGCGATACGGTGACGCTGACGGGAGCGCTCCAGCCGCTGGACGGCGCCTATGCGCCAGCGGGAGTCGTCGCGCGGATGCCCTCGGCGCGGGCGCGCATCCTGGCGCGCGGAGGGGGATCGCCGCTGCTGGCGGCGTTCTATCAGTGGCGGGTGGCGCTGGCCCAGGCGATCGAGCGCAGCCTGCCTGAGCCCGAGGCGGCGCTGCTGATCGGCATCCTGCTTGGGTTGAAGTCGCCTGCCTTGCGTGCGCGTCTGCCGCTCTTCGTCGCCACTGGTACGATTCACCTCGTGGTGCCTGCCGGGCTGAAGGTGTCGGTCCTGGCTGAGCTGGCGAGCCGGGCCGCGCGGCGTTTGGGAGCATGGCCACAGACGCTGGCGGCGCTGGCGGCTGTTGGCGCCTACGCGGCGATCGGTGGAGGCGGCCCGGCGGCGGTCCGCGCGGCGATCATGGGGACGCTACTGGCGCTGGCTCCAGCGTTGGGCCGCAGCTACAACGTCTACACCGCCCTGGCGCTGGCGGCGCTCATCATGACTGGGATCGAGCCGGCGCTCATCGCCGATGCGGGCTTTCAACTCACTCTCCTGGCGACGTTCGCGCTGCCGCTGCTGACGCCAGGCATTCAAGCGGCGTTGCGGCGCCTGGCGGGGCCACTAGGCAAGCCGCAAATCGCGGAGCCAATCACCGAGTCGCTGGCGGTGACGCTGGCGGCGGAGGTGGCGACGATTCCCGTCGTGGCGCTCACGTTCCACACTGCATCGCTGGTCGCGCCGCTCGCGAACCTGCTGACCGTGCCGCTGCTGGCGCCGTTGCTGCTCTTGGGCGGCGCGTTGGCGGCGGTGGCCGCGCTGGGCTGGGCGCCGGTGGCGCTGGGAATGGCGTGGATCGTATGGCCGCCGCTGGCATGGGTCAATGACATCATTGCCTGGGCGGCTAGGCTGCCGCTGGCGGCGCTCAATGTCGAGCAGGCGCCGGTGGCGCTGGCTCCGCTCTACTACCTCGCGCTGGCTGGCGCCATTGTCGCGCTGTGGCCCTGGCTGCGCGCGGCGGGCGCCGTGTCTGGGATGGCGCGCCACGGGCGGGCGTCGTTGGGGAGGCGGGGGGCGCTGATCGCGCTGGGGCTGTCATTGCTGGCCTCGCTGGGCGCGAGCGCGCCCGCGCTGGCGAGTAGCGCAAGGGCGCATCTCGATTTTCTGGATGTTGGGCCGGGCGGCGCGGCGATCCTGCTGCGGGAGCCGGGTGGCTTCACGGCGTTGATTGACGGCGGGCCGAATGGGCCAGCGCTGGAGAGCGCGCTGGCGGCGCGACTGCCGTTCTGGTCGCGTTCGCTCGATCTAGTAGTCCTGACCGACGCCCGCGCGGGCGAGGCGCGCGGCCTGGATGACGCCGCCGCGCACTATCACATCACCAGCGCCGTGGACGCTGGCATGGCGCATCCGACCGCAGAGTACGTGGCGTATCTGGACGTGGTGCGGCGCGCGGGGGCGGTCCGCCAGCAAGCGCGGGCTGACGATGTCCTCCACCTGGCGAATGGGGCCACGCTCACGGCGCTGGCTCCGCCGCAGACGCTGTACCCACCCAACGAGGGAGACACGAGCGCCAGCGATGACCTCATCTTGCGGCTGGACACGCCTGGACTCAGCGTGCTCTTCCTGGGCGCCGCCGACAGCTACGCGCTTGACGCGCTGGCAGGCTCAGGCGAGCCACTGGCGGCTGATGTGGTTGCGCTGTCGCTGCCACGGGGCGCGGCACTGGACCTGTCTGGCCCGCTCGGCCATGCGCTGAGGGCGGCGCACCCCCACGTCATCGTCATCTGCGACTCGCCCGCGCCCGCGCTGAAAGGGTTTTCCGCGGTCATAGCG
>DASTKI010000128.1:0-7106 GCA_035716045.1 Ktedonobacterales bacterium | reverse complement strand
AGGTTTTCCCAGCCCTCAATCGCCTCATGCACGCCGGGCGTCTCGCTGGCTCCATAGAAGCGCTGGCGGCCCGACTTGTCGAGGATATCGAAGACCAGCGACGACTTGCCTGAGCCGGAGACGCCCGTCACTGCGACCAGCAAGCCCAGCGGCAGGCGTACCGTCACGTTCTGTAGATTGTGCTCCCGTGCGCCGTGAACCGTGAGCGCTTTCTCAGTTGGCGCGCGGCGCTGCTGTGGCTTGGGTACGCTCATCCGGCCAGCGAGATACGCGCCAGTGAGCGTCCCCGGCATCTGGGCGATCTCGGCGGGTGTTCCGGTGGCGACGATCTGGCCGCCGTGTTTCCCCGCGCCTGGGCCAAAGTCCACCACGTAGTCCGTCGCGCCAACCACATCGAGATCGTGCTCGACGACGAGCACGGTATTCCCCAGATCGCGCAGGCGGCGCAGGAAGCCGATCAGCCGCTGGGTATCGCGCGAGTGCAGGCCAATCGTCGGCTCGTCGAAGACGTAGAGCAGGCCGCTCAGACTCGACCCGAGCAGCGAGGCCATCCGCAGCCTCTGAGCCTCTCCGGCGGAAAGCGACGGCGCCGCCCGCTCCAGCGTCAGATACTCTACGCCGACTTCGAGCACCCGCCTGATGCGCTCGCGCAGGTCGTCCAGAATGGGGCTGGCGATGAGCGTCTCCTCACCATGCAACGACGCGGGTAGCGCGTCCAGCCAGTCCGCCAGCGCGTTCAGCGGCAGCTGCGAGAGCGCAATGATGGTCTGGCCCGCCACGGTCACGGCGCGACTCTCGGCGCGCAGCCGCGTTCCATTGCAATCGGGGCAGACCTGGGTTACAAGGAACTCGTCGAGTTTCTGGAGATAGTCGGCGTCCTGAATATGCTCGGCGTAGCGCCGTAACAGTGTGCCAGCGACCCCCTCAAAACGTCCCCGATTGACGGCGGTTGGCGGCTCAACTCCGGGAAAATGCTGCCGGAACCGCGGGCTTTCCACACCGAAGAAGAGCAGGTCGCGCTGGATCGGCGGGTAGTCTCGCACAGGCAGCGCCGGATCGAAGCTGAACCCGTAATGGCGGCTAGCCGCTTGCAAGGTGTCCGCATGGTACCGGATTTGGAAGCTGTTCCAGCCATATACCGCGCCATCGAGAATGCTCAGTTCTTCGTTCACGAGGCGTTTCATGTTGGCCTGGTGGACCGTACCCAGCCCGGTGCAGGTGGGGCAGGCGCCCGCCGGTTTGTTGAATGAGAAGTTGGCCATGCCAATTTCGGGTAGCGCCGCGCCGCAGTGCGGGCAGGAAATCGATGATTCCCCTTCAGAAGCCTCGGCAATGTCGTCACCGGACCAATCGATGGGAGACGCATCGTAGGGTGGCGGGACATCGCCGCCACACGCGGGACAGATACGGTGTCCGAGCCGGGCAAAAAGCACGCGCAGATAGGTGTAGATCTCTGTTGTCGTTCCGACGGTGGAGCGCGGGCTGTGGTTGGTCAGATACTGATCGACACTGATGGTGGGCGACAATCCGACAATCGCATCAACCGGAGGCTTCTCAAGGCCGAACGCCACCATCCCCACGGATTCGAGGTACTGCCGCAGCCCCTCCTTCAGCAAGATATCGAAGCCGAGCGTTGATTTGCCTGATCCCGAGACGCCGGTCAGGGCAACCAGCTTCCCCTTGGGAATGCTCAGCGTGACGTTCTTGAGGTTGTGCAGCCGTGCGTTGGTGATCGTGATGCAGGGTTCTATAGGCATAGTGGCCAGTCTCCCCGAATGAAGCGCTTGATGGTTCGTTTTTTCGCCGTTGCGCCTTCAGTGTAAAACCCTGGTGGCCCAAGGGAGGGTTGCTCAGGCTGGAGATGTCTGGCGACTGGCCCTGGCGCTGAGAATCTCCTCGATCACGCCGAGGAGGCGGCGCGCGACCGCTTCCTGCTCGGCGAGGGTGGTAAGCCAGCGATCCGCGGCGGTGTAGACATCTTCATCGGGCGTGGGGGTATCCAGCGAGTGGCGCAGGTCTGCCGTCTCGCCGCGATCCAGCCGGAGCAGCATCCGCAGCATCGCCATCTGGCTGTAGCCCACACGCCCCAGCATCCGAATCACGCGCAGGCGGCTGACTTCGGCTGGGCCATAGGTGCGGTAGCGGTTATGCTGGTTGCGGGGAATGGTGAGCAGGCCGTTACGCTCCCAGTTGCGCAGCATATCAACGGAGACATCGAGCAGTGACGCCACCTGCCCAATCCGCAGGGTGCGCTGCGCCGTATCGGCAGCCGCGCCGGTCGCCCACCGTTCGAGCAGCTGCGCCGCCATTTCCGCCTGCGCCCGCTCGGCGTGGACAAACGCCAGGTGCGCGCGGGTATGCTCAAGCGCGGCGCCCCAATCGTCCGCTACCGCGCTCTGTACAACCTTGTTCCCAGACAGGCGCATGGCCCTGCCCGGATAGACAGCGATATGGACGAGGCAGGCGACGCGCAGGCAGTCGAGATGCTGCTGTGTGAAGCGGCGGTAGCCGTTGGCGCCGCGTGGCGTGGGCGGCAGCCAGCCCCGCTCGACGTAGCGGCGAACGGTGTTTGGGTGAACGCCGACGGCCCGCGCGAGATCGGAGGTGTGCAGATGCGTCATCATGGTGTCGTCACGGTTCGCCCTTTCGGGTGGCGACCATGGAGTTGGAGCGCCACCCGAAAATGACTGCAATCCCCATCAACAATCAGCAATATCATCGTCTAAAGGCGGTGGCGGCTGATTGTCGGCTTCGGCGCTGGCAGTCGCGTCGGCGCCAGCTTCAGCGCCAGCTTCAGGCTGGTCGGCGGTGTCGGGCAGGATGCGCACATGCCGCGCCGCCCGATACTCATCCAGCGGACGCGGCGCTCCGTCGGGGAGTCGTCGGCGCTCGTCACTCGATCCGCGCTCGCCGTTCAGGTCGCGCATGACCGCCTTGAAAAAGCGCCCCACACGGGTCCATCGCGCCGGGAACGACTCCGCCCAGAAGCGCTCTGAGCCGCTGGGGCCAACCGCCGTGAAGTCAAGTTCGCGTCCATCGAAGGTATACTCGACGTGCGTCACGGGAATGCAGGTCAGCCGCAGGCGGCGCGCGATCACATGCCGGTCCAAATCATCCGACTCTTCGGAAACATCGCCATCGCCATTCTCGCCGTTCGCCAGCCCCCGCGCCACCGTCCAGATGCCCGCGGGAACGCCAAGCGGCGGCTCGCCCGCCACATCATCGAGCGCGCCCTCCCAGGCCGTTTCGGCGCTGGCGCGCTTCAGCATCGCGTTCGAGAGCCAACCAGCCTCCTCAGCCTCTGGCGGCGTCACCGTCCGGGTGATGGTCCGCGTATCGAAGCGGCGCACCACCTCGCGGTAACGGATGACCCGCGCCGAACCGTCGCAGGCGGGGCAGGCGGAGTAGCCACTCCCCTTGCAGGTGGCGCAGACGCGCTTGCCTGTCTTACACGAACAGGCAATCGTGCCATCGACGCAATCGGGGCAGGGGATCGTCTCGCCGGAGGCTGGCGCGGTCGGCGCCCACTGAGCCGAGGGTGGCAGCGGCACGCCGTAGTCCTGGCGCAACCGCTCGGAAAAGTCGGCCAGCTTCCCGGCGGCGTCGGTTGCCAGCCGCTCCGCCTGCACCTGGAAGTAGCCCTTCGCGGAGCGCGCTTTCCGTTCGGCGGCGGCATCGGCGATGCGTCCGCGTCCGCGACAACGGCGGCACGTCACCCGCGCGCGCCCTTTGCAGTCTGGGCAGCGGGTGAACCCCTTGCCATCACAGTCGGAGCAGTCGCGGTGTCCAGTCCCATTGCAGACCAGGCACGCGCCCGCCATCTCACTGCCCGCCAGACGCTCATGGCGCTCGCCAGAGGTGATTTCCGGCGTCGCGGGGAAGTTATAGTCCCATGCGGGCAGAATCGGCGATGGTGGTGGGGGCGGCGTGCCTGTCCATGGCGATGAGCCTTCCCCCAGGGCGCGCGTCTCACCGCGCTCGCTCAGCTCCACCTTCCAGACGGCGGTCTCGTAAAGCGCGCGGGTGCGCATGCCATCGGGCAGCTCCGGGTCCACTAGAAAGTCACGGGCGACCCAGCGGCGGGCCAGTTCGCGGGCGCGCAGCTCGTTGGCCGGAGCGAGGTTGCGAATGCCCGTGCTATCGGGATCGATCCCGCTCGACGCATCCCACAGTTCAGAGGCGCGGTCCACCACCTGACGGACACGCGTGCCAAGGTCACCCATTGATTCACGGAAAACGCGTATTGTCTCGCGTGCCTGGCGTTCCAGCTCATCGGCCACATCATCACGATTGGGCATGGAATCCCTCTTCCAATTCCAGCGCGTCCAGTCATCACCCACAGCGTGCCTCCTTCAGGCAAGATCAATCCTCGTGCGTGCCTTCGTCGTCCGCGCGCTCGGGGGAAAAGAAGTTCAATTGCGCTAGCTCGCTGCCCTGTTCGTCCTGTCCATTCTGTCTATGCTGTTTACGCCTCGCACGGGGGCGCGGTTGCGCGGTTGGATGTGATGGCTGTTGAGGGTGTGGTTCCTGGTCGGATGCCATGCTTTCCGCGTTTGCGCGTATCGCGGAAGCTACCTCAGGCGCGACGATGTCGACGGCGAAGATAGATGTGCGCGCCACCGCCAACCCCGCGCGCGCCGCCAGCGATTCGACCGTCGCCTCGTCCAGTTCGGCCAGCGTTGGCTCATATTCGCGCAGATGGCTGGCCAGTTGTGTGAGTGGCATACGTCCGTCCGCTGCGCCGACGACAGCCGCGCGCACTCGCGCCAGCAGGTCCGCCAGCCACGCGGGATCGCATAGCCCCAGGCCGTCTACCCAGACCGGCGCGGCATCGGCATCGGTGTCGTCTCCCGCCAGCGCACGGAGCGCGGTATCCAGTTCGGCGCGGGTATAGCTGTGCAGCAGCGCATAGCTCTCGCGTGGCGCGATGCGCCCGCGCAGCGCCACCTCTGCGGCGATTCGTGGTGGGTCGAGCGTCGCCAGACGCTGGGCGGAATCGTCGTAGGCGCGGTCCAGCAGGGCTATCAATTCGTGTGCGCGGATGTGGTCGCGGGTATACCAGAGCAGCGGAAAGACGCCCTCGAAAATGCCCAACTCGCCACGCGCCGCCTCGGGCGCGGCAATTGCCAGTGTGACCTGCCCGCGCAGCGCCGTGAGCTTGCGCGCCTTGCGCTCGCGGTAGCCGGGACGCCAGTAGCCCGCGATCTCCAGGTAAACCCGGCGCATGCCACGGGTGAGCGCGAAATCGGGGACGAGAATCGTCTCCCTCACCAGCAGCGGCTCCGGCTCGCGCTCCAGCCGCCAGCCGTGGGCCGCATCGGCGCGTTCGAGCGCGGCGAACTCGCTGGCGAACCGCGCCTCCAGCGCGCTATCGTAGCTAGCCCGCGATTCGGCGACACCAGCGTTGCCCTCTCCTCCGTCAGCCTCGACGCCTAGCAGCGTAAGCAGTTTTTCATCCAGCACAAAGGGCAGAGGACGCCCGTGCAGGTAGACCTGCGCGACGCCTTGCAGACCGCTTCCCGCCAGCGTGGCGCGCCTGGCCGAACGCTCAGGAGCGCGCCGGTAGCCGAGCAGCGCGCGACAGAGCCGGGCAAGGCGCTCGCCATAGGCGGCGGGGGCGGCGCTGATTTCCTGTGGACCGTAGAGCAGCACGCGGATGGGCCTCCCCGTGGCCTCCAGCGTTTCCGTCGCATCATCGGCGGCGCCCGTTTCATATGGAATGCCAGTTTCGGCGACACGCGCCAGTGGCGGCGCGTCAGGCGTATCCGGCAGCGCTTCGTCATCGGCAAATGAGAGATCGTAATGGACACCCATCGTCCGCGCCAGGAAGCAGAGCCGTTTGACCACCGTACCCAGCGGTTCGCCCGCTGCCTGCCCAATATCCGCCGGGACCAGCCATTCGACGCTGGCGGCGTTGGCTAGCAGCGCCTCGAATGCCCGCTGATTGTAGCGTTGGGCTAATTCATCAGCGGTTGGTGAGGTATTGCTGAGGCGGCGCAGAACTGCCTGGGCGTCGTCATCCAGCACGAGCAGTGTGTCGAAGGTGGCACGGCGGAGTCCCAGGCTGGTGGCGCATGCATCCAGCGCGGATTCGCGGTTGGCCGCGCTCAGATAGCCCCCGGCATGGCCGTTCACCCAGTCGTAGAGCGCGAGGCGCAGGTGGGTCGGCGAAGCAATCCCACGTTCGGCCAGCGCGGTCGTCTCGTCGTCGCTGGCGCTGCCCGGCCATTGCGGCGTCTGCCAGTCGTAGTCCTCGGCAAGGCAGTTGGTCAGGCAGCGCGCCAGACGGTAATCGCCGATCAGCTCGGCGGCGCGGTCGCTGGGGAAGCCAGACCGCTCGCGGCCCACCCACGCCTCGTAGAGCGCGATCAGCGCCTCGATCTCGCGCGCCAGCTCGCCGGGCCGCAGTAGATAGGGCGTCAGCCGCGTCACGCTTCCCCGCCGCGAGATGGTCTTCTTGATATCCGCCAGCGCCAGCCGCATCCGCTGTATCCTCTCTCTGCCTACACCCTTGTTCGTCGGCGGTCGGCGACGCGCTCCTCAGTCGTGCCTTCGGTGACCAACTCGTACAGCGTAGCGCGCGTCTCTTTGGGACGCAGCACCCGGCCCAGCCGCTGCACATACTCGCGGCGGGTGGCGTTGCCGCTGACGATGATGGCGACGCCACAGTCAGGGATATCTACGCCTTCATTCAGCACCCGGCCCGTCACCAACCGCAGGTAGCGCCCTTCGCGGAAGCGCTCTAGAATCAGCCGTCGCTCCTCGGTCGCCGTCTTGTGCGTGATGTGCGGGATGCAGAAACGCTGGCTCACCTCTTCGACCAACGCGTTGTACTCGCTGAAGACCAGCACACGCTCGCCAGTATGGCGGGCGAACAGCTCTTCGAGGAGCGCGAACTTGGCCGGAGCGTTCATCGCCAGGGAGCGCGCCTCACGCCAGGCCAGCATCGCGGCGCGCGCATCGGGGTTACGGGCGCTGGCCCAGAGCACCTTGCGCTGGAAATCAGCAGGCGAACTGATGACAATGTGATGCGCGCGCAGATAGGCGCTGTAGGCGCCGCGCGCCTCTTCATAGCGGGCGGCATCCTGCGGGCTGAGCGCGACGGT
>DASTKI010000127.1:0-9261 GCA_035716045.1 Ktedonobacterales bacterium | reverse complement strand
TGTCTCGCTCTCCGGCAGATGGGTATGGGCATGCCCATTATGTCCGTTGCGGCTGTGGGTGGCGATGGGCTCTCCGGCCAGGCGCTCTCCCGCCTGCCCGTGGGCGCGCTCGACGCTGGCGGCGACGAAGCCACGGAACAGCGGGTGCGGGCGCGTCGGGCGGCTCTTGAACTCCGGGTGGAACTGGGTCGCCACGAACCACGGATGGTCGGGCAACTCGATGATCTCCACCAGCTTGTTATCCGCCGATTTGCCGCTGAAGCGCATCCCCGCCTCCTGCAGGCGCTTGTGGTAGGCGATGTTGACCTCATAGCGGTGGCGGTGGCGCTCGAAAACGATGGGCTCGCCGTATGCCCGCTCGGTCTTGCTTCCCGGCGTCAGGCAGCAGACCCACTGGCCCAGCCGCATCGTCCCGCCCATGTCGGAGACCTGTCGCTGGTTGGGCATCAGGTCAATCACCTTGTCGGGCGAGCTCTCGTCGAACTCGCCGCTGTTGGCCTGCTTCAGGTCCAACACGCCGCGCGCGAACTCGATCACCGCCACCTGCAAGCCCAGGCAGAGGCCGAGGTAGGGGATATTGTGCGTGCGGGCATAGCCAGCGGCGCGAATCTTGCCCTCGATGCCGCGATGGCCGAACCCGCCCGGCACGATGATGCCGTCCGCCGCCGCCAGCCGTGGCTCGTATTCCTCCCAGTCCGTCTCCAGCTTCTGCGAGTCAATCCAATCAATTTGGGTATCCACCCCGACGGACCAGCCCGCGTGGGCCAGCGACTCGACCACCGAGAGGTAGGCGTCGTGCAGCTCGACATACTTGCCCACCAGGGCGATGCGCACGAATGGCTTCTCGGCGTGAATGCGCCCCACCAGCGCGCGCCACTCCGCCAGGTCCGGCGCGCCCGCGCGCGCGCTCAGCCCCAGCTTCTCCACCAGGAAGTCGCCCAGCCCGGCGTCTTCGAGCATCAGCGGCACCTCGTAGATGCTGCTGGCCGTCACCAGCGGCACGACGGCGCGGCGCTCGATGTTGCAGAACAGAGCGATCTTGTCGCGGATCTCGTCGGCGACCGGATAGTCGGAGCGAGCGAGGATCACATCGGGCTGGATGCCGGAGCGCAGCAGCTCCTTGACGCTGTGCTGCGTTGGCTTGGTCTTCAGCTCCTTGGTCGCGCCGATGTAGGGCAGCAGGGTGACGTGCAGGTAGAGGGCGTTGTCGCGGCCAACCTCGTTGCGCATCTGGCGGATGGCCTCGAGGAACGGCTCACCTTCGATGTCGCCGACCGTGCCGCCGACTTCGACGATCACCACATCGGCGCCGGTCTGCTCCGCCAGTGTCCGCATGCGCGCCTTGATCTCGTTGGTGATATGGGGAATGACCTGGATCGTGCCGCCGAGATAGCCGCCGCGCCGCTCCTTGGTGATGACGGCGTTGTAGACCTGGCCGGTGGTGACGTTGCTGGCCTGGCTGGCGGCCTCATCGGTGAAGCGCTCGTAGTGGCCCAGGTCCAGGTCGGTCTCAGCGCCATCGTCGGTGACGAAGACCTCGCCATGCTGATAGGGGGACATCGTGCCAGGGTCAACATTGATATAGGGATCCAGCTTCATCAGCGCGACCGAGAGGCCGCGGCTCTTGAGCAGCCGCCCGATGGAGGCGACCGTGATACCCTTGCCAACCGACGAGACGACGCCGCCGGTCATGAACAAAAACTTCGGCATGTGTCCTTTTCCCCTCACAGATCTTCCAGAATGACGCCAACAGGTCACTGGAACGCGGCGGACGCGCGGCCCGCGACTGGCGAACGGCTACGATGAACGATCAACGATGCGAACGGGACGAATAGGACGAACAGGACAGGGCGGGACGAAGGTGGCATTTGCAGCAATAGAGAGAGGGGCCAGGACACCCTTGTGGCGTCTCTGGCCCCTCTCTCGCATCGTGGTCTCTCCTGCTCTATCCTCGATAGTTCAGCAAGACGATTTGTGTTGTCGCCGGCAGCGACGTCGGGGTGATGGTGAGCTTGGCCGCCGGCTCCGGCGGCTCGACGCCCATCTCGCGGCAGAACCGCTCGACACCCTCCAGCGGCGGCTCGTTTGGCCCGCCACCCTTGTAGGCTGGTGTGACGTAGTGCATCGGGACGACGATCTTCGGCTCAAGCTGGGCGATGACCTCGGCGGCCTGCTCGGCGTTGAGCGCGTTGCCCCCGCCCACGGGAACGAGCAGCACATCGCAGCCATCCAGCGCCTCCTGAGCGCGGTTATCGAGCTTGTCGCCCAGATCGCCCAGGTGGCAGATGTGGATGTCATCCAGCGTGATCAGGTAGACAGTGTTGTGGCCCAGGCGCTTGCCGCGCTCGTTGTCGTGGAAGGTCTGGACGCCGCTGATGAGTGTCTGCTTGATCTCGTACTCGCCCGGCCCATCCACCACCTTTGGCTCACCCGCCACGCCCGCGGCATGGCTATGCCCGGGATGCTTGTGGCTGATGGTGACGATGTCGGCGGTGAGGCGGCCGGTGGAGTAGCCGGTAGAGGGCGCCGGGGGGTCAGTGATGACCGTGGCGTCTTTTCCACGTAGACGGAAGCACGAGTGACCCAGCCAGGTCAGTTCCATAGGTAGCGCGGTCCCCCGAAGCGGCCAGGCGGCCTGAAGCCAGCCCAACATAGCGTTGGGCGGAGCTCCTCGTCGCGCCACAATCCAGCGCCCAAGGCTCCGCCCTAGCGGATAGTGTACCACATCGTCCGCTTTTGGGCAAGGCGAATGGGCGCTGTGTTTGGCGCCGCGACCTCACCCCTGCATGTCTTCCCCAAGTCTTGCGGCCCGCCTCTCCGGCAGAAATGCCCGTGACATGCGAAGGCCAGAGCGATGTCACTGGAAGGATCATCACCGCGACGCGCGACGAGTTGCGGCGATGTAAGGAACGGCGATCCTGACGATGAAGGAGGGGGAACGATGCCGAACATGGACATTGACATGGCGGGCGCGGGCGAGCGGGTCACGCCGCCGGTCGCCGCCAGAATTGACCTTGGGGCCATCCATGCGTTGGAGGCTCGCCTCCAGGGACGGCTCATCCGTCCTGGGGACGCGGACTATGACGAGGCGCGCGCGGTGTGGAACGGTATGATAGACCGCTACCCCGCGCTCATCGCGCGCTGCGCCAGCGTGGATGACGTGGTTGCCGCCGTCGGGTTCGCCCGCGAGCAGGGACTGCTGGTCGCCGTGCGCGGAGGCGCACACAGCGTCGCCGGTCATGCTGTCTGCGACGGCGGGCTGGTCATTGATCTGTCGCGCATGGCGCGCGTCGAGGTAGACCCCGAAGCGCGTGTCGCCCGCGCCGGAGGCGGAGCCACCTGGGGCGAGGTGGACGCCGCGACGCAGGCGTATGGTCTGGCGACGCCAGGTGGCGTATTCTCGCGCACGGGCATCGCGGGGCTGACGCTCGGCGGCGGCTTCGGCTGGCTGCGCAACACCTACGGGCTGAGCTGCGACAACCTCGTGGCCGCCGAGATCGTCACCGCCGATGGGCGCGTCCTGCGCGCCAGCGAGACGGAGAACCGTGAACTGCTGTGGGGGCTGCGTGGTGGCGGCGGGAACTTCGGCGTCGTCACGCGGTTTGAGTACCGGCTGCATCCCGTCGGGCCGGAGGTGATGTTCGTCTTCGCGCTGCACGATGGCGGCGGCGAGAACATGGCGCGAGCGATCAGGTTCTATCGCGACTTCTGCTCCGGAGCGCCTGACGAGGCCAACACCATCGCCGCCTGCGGCATCGTGCCACCCCATCCCGAGATGTACCCGGTAGAGCTTCATGGGCGTCCGTTCGTGTTACTCGGCGGGCTCTACGCGGGGCCACCGGAGGACGGCAAGCGGGCGTTGCAGCCCCTGAGGGATTTTGGCGCGCCGCTCGTTGATTTCAGTGGCGTCAGACCCTATGTCGAGGCGCAGCAGGCGTTCGACGCTGACTACCCAGATGGCATGCGCTACTACTGGAAGTCGCTCAATCTGATGCGGCTAGATAACGCGGTGATTGACCGGCTGGTCGCGCACGCCCGCCAGCAACCTTCCCCGCTCAGCACGACTGATCTCTGGAGTGTCGGCGGCGCGATGAAGCGCGGCGACGCGGCGCAAAGCGCCTTCCATGGAAGGCATGCCGCGTTCCTGCTCAATCCCGAGGCCAACTGGGAAGACCCGCGCGATGATGAAGCCAACATCCGCTGGGCGCGCAAATTCATCGCGGACATGCGCGAGTTCTCCGATGGCGGACGATACCTCAACTTCGCTGGCTTCCAGGAGGAGGGGGATGAGATGATGCGCGGCGCCTTTGGCCCCCAGTACGCCCGCCTGCTGGCCCTCAAGCGCCAGTACGACCCGGCGAATCTGTTCCGCCTCAATCAGAACATCTCGCCGGGCGCTGACGTCGTCACCGTCGGGAGCTAGCGCCGCGCATCGCCGCGCACGCTACCAGCGTGGGTCCGCTGGCGGCTGGATAGGGATGGTCGCATCTTCCGGCCCGGCGGGCGTATAGGCTGGCGGAGTAGCGGACGGCGGGTAATATGGCGCGCCCGGCCCGGAGCGCGGCCCGCCCGGCGGCGTGGTGGGCGGCCTGCGGCGTACCAGGAAGAAGATGCCTACGCCCAGCAGGACCAGCGCCAGCAGCCCGCCCGCGCCCAGCAGCCACGGGACCGCGGCCGAGAGGCCCGTCGCGGCGGCTTGTCCACCGCTGCCGCCACTGGACGACGAGCCGCCGCTGGCGGTCGTCGCCGTTGGGATGGTGGTGGCTGTTGGCGCGGGTGTGGCGGTCGACGCCAGCGCCACGGTGATGTGGGGCCCGCTCATGATCAGGTCCAGCACGCCGCTCTGGTTGTGCGCCGAGACGATGTATTTTCCTGGCGTGGCTGAGGCGCCGAACGTCAGCGTCGCGGTGAAGTCACCGCTGCCGTTCGAGGAGACGTTATCGGTGGCCAGCGGGGCGCCGTCGCAGTCGGCGCAGGGGCCAGCGTATACGAAGATGTCGCCCTGCGCCGGGAGCCAGTTGCGCCCCGTCACCGTCACCGACCCACCGGGATTGACCGTCGCGCTGGAGAGCGTCAGCGACGGCGCGTGGCTCGACATGACGTAGAACGGGCCATCGTCAATGCTGCCAGCCCCTCCCAGGGGAGACGGGAACCCGGTCATGACATCTACAGCGCAGATACTCCAATTGCCGGAGCCAGCCGCCGCGGGCCAGTCGAAGTTCGCCGAGAACGCTCCTGTGCTATCCACCGTCGCGCTGGCAACGTGATCCACCCGTGGCGAGGCCAGCTTGCAGAAGCCATACGGGCTGTCGGGCGCGTTATTCACATCGCCCTTGACCAGCCGCAGCGTGATCTGCTGGCCAGCACTCGTTTGGAAACCCTCGCCATTGACCACGACATGCTCGCCCACCGGCCCCTCAGGATAGCCGCTGTTCTTGCCGGCGTAGATCATGGACGAAGACCAGTGGATGCAGGCCTGCGTCGTCCCGCAGCCGCCCGCCGCGCGCGCCCGCGGCGCGGTCCACGATAGCGCGAGCGCCAGCGCGCCAGCGATGACTAGCGCGCCCAGCGCGCCGCGCCACACAATGCTGGGCCAGCCTCTTGATTGCCGCGATTTCCGCCGCATCAGGCCTCTCCCCCTCCCGGATGTCAGGATGATTCAGGATGATTCAGAGTGAGTCCGCTCCCCTCAGAGCGCCAACAGCATAGCAGGCCGCGAGCGATTGGACAATGCCCGGCGCTATGCCGTTCGTCACACATTCCATGACGGCCAGCCGCGCCTGTGTGCGGGCGCTGGCGCGCGGCGTTACGCATGATTACTGGGCGCGCCAGCAAGTAGGCGGGGGGGTATGCCGCTGGGGCTTCCGCTCTGCCGCACACTGTATCCTGGCTTCAATCATAGCTGAGGCGTCGAGCGCTCTGACTGGCGACCGCTCGCCAGCTATCTTCCGACAAACCGTCCGAAAACCCTTTCAGAAGCGAGCGGACCAACGAAGCATCGGGCGGCCCATCGTCGCGTCGTCATGGCTCTGAATGCCTGGCCCGGCGGCTTCGTGAGCAATCTCCAGCCCGCGATGTACCTGTAGATACAGGCGTAGATATACGCGCTGCGGATGGCTCCGCCGCGCTTCTGGCGCTCACATCGCGAATGGACGGTGGAACAATGGCGACACCTACGAAGCGGGCGGGAATAGGCTGCTGGGTCCTTGCCATCCTCGTGGTAGTCGCACTCGGCGCGGGGCTTGTTGGGTTCGGCAAGGTCCTGGGCCAGGCGACCACGCGCTTCCCCACTATCGTTGGGCAGAATTGCGGCACAGTCCACCTCATACACATGACCCAGAGCGACGATCCCAATCACGCGGCGCTCTGCTTGTGGCGCGCGTATACCTATACCTCCTCCAGCGCCTCCGCCAGCTGCCGCGCGGCGACACTCGTGCTCGCTGTCAATGGCATAGATACCGGCCAAACCCACGTCATCACGATCCAGTCGAACGCTGGACGCTGCGCGCTGACGGATACCACACAAGGGTACAGCGCAAGCATCAGAGGACGCACGCTCCCTATCAACACCTACGCATGCGCGAGCCTACGCCAGCAATTTGGCGGCTTGCTGCTGAGTGGCTGCCACGGCGAACGGAACATCTACATCCCACCCCCCGCTGGCGAGCAGGCCAGCACGGTCTGTGGGACGATCACGAACGCGAATCATATGGTGTCGGCGGCTGGCCCGGCCCAGCCGGCGGACGCGAGTACGGTCGCCGGTATCGAAGACTGTTTGTGGCAAGCGTACGTCAGCTGCGCGTATGACGCCAGCCTCAATTACGAGGTGGACGCGACGAGCGGCGGCGCGGATCCCACCAACGCGCGCTCGTATACCTTGTTCCTGGAAGCCTACCCCTTCGGCGGCTGCGGATTCAGCTACGTAGAGACGGTAAATCACGATAGCCAGTCGCAGACGCGGATCAAGTGCGCCAAGCTGGCGCGCCAAGCGGATGGGGGCCTGGCGACGCAAGGATGCGACGAAGGGGTGAGGCTGGTCATTCCTCCCGCTACGCCACCGAATCTCTAAGCGCGCCAGGGCGGAGCCGATGCGCCCATCCGCGTGGCGTGTGGCGTCGGGATCGTCGTCGCTATCCACCCATTATCCACGCATTGCTGGCCTACGGATTGTCTGCTCCCACGACGCCCGCGATTCCCCGCGGCGCGTTGGGCGCGGCCAGGGGCGGCGCGCCCACATTGGCCTTGCCCACGACGATGTGGATGCCGTGTGGCGCGCTGACGCCGCTCCAGCCATTGAACGCCCAGGCCTGCGCGGCGCTGGTACATCCTATCACCAGCAGGAGGACGGCCACGCGCGCCCATCGCAGCGCGTCGGACCTGGCGTTAGCGTTCTGCAAGGCCACGAAGGCCGCGCCCACCAGTGGCAGCCCGAACACGAAACCGAAGGCCAGCCGCCGCTCGATATCGGCCCCACCGCCAGCGAGCGCAACGTACACCGGCCACACGAGCATGCCCGCGACGAGCGCCGCCGCCAATCCGCCCTTCCAGCGCCGCGCCACGACCCAGCCGGCGATGGCGAGCGCCCACATCACCGCGCCATCGTAGAGCGTCTCGATGCTTGCCGCGCTCACCGACAGGCTGAGCGATGGGCCCGCGCGCGAGCGCGCGAAGATCAGCGCGAGAGCGCTCTCATGCGCCGGAAATACGCGGCTCACGACGATGGCCACGACGACCATTCCCGTGATATAGAGGCTGGTGAAGGACGGGCGGCCACGGAGCGCCAGCGCCACCCCAATCAGGGAGAGCAGGCCGAGCAGCGCGGGAGACCAGGCGATCACACCAACGCTAAACGCGCAGACCGCGACGAAGAGCCACCAGTTCCGGCGGGACGCCGACGCCTGTGTGATCGCCCAAAAGCTGACGGCGACGCCCACCAGCGCCAGCTGGTCAGGGACGGCGAGGTGCGCGAGATAGATCACCGGCCCGCTGAGGGCGAAGGCGATCGCGGTGAACAGCCCGGCCATCTGGCCAAAGAGGTTCTTCGCCGCCGCGGCCGTCGCGAGGCCTGCCCCCGCCACGCACACGATGGCAACCACGCGGGCGCCCACCAGTCCGCCGATCTGATAGCCCACGCTGGCGACGCCGAGCCAGAGGAGCGTCCCCATCACCTGCGCCAGCGCCTGAGCGCCCTGAGCGAGGCTAAATCCCTGGACCACGCGCATACCCGCCTCGATCGTGGGGATTTCGTCGGGCGCGACGCGGGCGCTCCACAGTGGCAGGGTCGCCATCTCGATCATGGCAAAGAGCGCCATGATGATGACGGTAGGCTGCGTGAGCGCCATCAGCGCGCGGCGGCCCGGTGACTCGCGCGCGCTGATGTCTTGCCGTAGCGCCTGTACGACCGACTGCGTCTCATCGAGCGGCTCAGTCTCAGGCTCAGGCGCATCAGCCAGTAGAGGCGTCACTCGCGCAGGCGGCGCGGCCGCTATGGACGGCGGTTCACCGAGGTCAGGGTACTCCGCCGCCATCATCCCGGATAAGGCCGCCAGCGCGGCGCTGGCCTCCCTATCGAGGGCGTCTTCGAGAGCGGCCGCGTCATCCGCCGACCACCCCGGCGCGTATGGGGCTCCCAAGGTTTCTGGTGTGATGGGGAGCGGCAGGGTGTATTCCACGCCGCCTGGCCAATCCCACTCCGCGCCGCTCTCCAGCAGCGGCGTGGCTGGAGCTAGCCGGAGCGTCTCGGCGTCCGCGACGCCGCCCCTGGGCGGCAGCCGGAGCGTCTCGGCATCCGCGACATGGTCTCCAGGAGGCGTCCGCTCGGCTTGTGTCTCCGTCGCTGGGCTTGCGGGCGGGCGTTGTTCCGATTCGACGCTCTCCGTCTGGCGTGGGTGTGAGAGGCGCTGGGTTTCGGCCTCGACGGCCGGACGCGGGCGCGCCAGCCGCTGGGTCTCCGTCTCAAGGGCGGGCTGGGCTGGACGCAGCCGCTGCGTCTCGATATCCAGGGCTGAAAGCGGATGCGTCGGGCGCGCGCGGCGCACTGACGCCTGATCGGCGCCCTCATCATCATCCCGCGACGCGCCGGCGTCCAGCTCGCGCGTCGCACGGGGCGCGGGCATGGGAGGTGGAGCGGGATCAGGTCGCGTGGGCGGAAACAGCAGCGACAGCGTATCCGCCCCCAACTCACTGGACAGATCAAGAGATGAGCCCGACGCCGCGCGACGCGGCGCTGGCTGGGATGGCTGGGATGGCTGGGATGGCTGG
>DASTKI010000126.1:0-12305 GCA_035716045.1 Ktedonobacterales bacterium | reverse complement strand
CGTGTCCGCGAATCGCATGGTAAAACTCGTCAGTCGTAAAGTTATAGACCACTCCCAGGGTAATCTGGCCGTGCTCCAGCAGTGCGACCAGGCTAGAGCAGAGCGGTATGCCGCGGATGAAGGCGTCAGTCCCATCAATCGGATCAATCAGCCAGGATATGCTGGAGAGCTCATCGTGCGTCGTTTCCTCACCATAGAAGCCAACGCCAGGAGCAACGGTCGCAAGATCCTCTTTCAGCGCTTCCTCGACAGCCACATCGAGTTCAGTGACCGGTGAGCCATCCGCTTTCGTGGAGAATGGCGCATGGCCGAAGGCAGCGAGCAGACACGGTCGTAGCGTATCGAGCGTTCTTCGAATAGTCGCCATGGCCAGTTGGTAATCGATCATGCGCACATGATAGCCCTAAGTGCGGGCAGTGTACCGATGCGCCAGGGAAGTCGGCGCTCTTTCATTACTATCATGCGCTGGGCGCTGATCCTTCCTCAGCGGGGTGAGTGTTCGTCTCCTAATAGCCCTGGATATCTCTGATCTACCTCCACTACCACATTCGGACTTCGATCGCATCATTGGAACGCAAACGACCTTGGCCTCGCGGGAACTACCGCACGGCGCGTATGAACAGCATGTCCAATCTCCAACCACCCATCCGGATTCCGTACCGCATGTGACAGATGCCAGGCCATCCCATCGCTAGGGCAGCCTGGCATCGTCGTTGAATCACGGTTGATTCGCGATAAAGAGGCGAGGGCTACTACCCCTCAACGGCGGCGGCGACGGGAGACAGCTGTTCGTAGTCAGCTGACGCGGTCGCGTCCTGGCCGTTGCCCGCCTTGGCCAGGTTGAAGACCGGCGTCAGCACAACGGCTATGACCAGGTTGATGATGAACGCCGCCAGCGCGGTATAGATCGCGTACTTCTGGCCGCCAATGGTGAAGGTGTAGGTCGCCGCGAAGTTCACCTGGAACGCCCAGTAGGTGCCGACGATCATGCCCGCGGCCCAGCCGATGAGCAGCGCCCAGCGGTTGAACCAGCGCGTATACAGGCCGAAGACGAGCGCCGGGAAGATCTGCAAGATCCACACGCCGCCGAGCAGCTGGAGGTAGATGGCGTACGCCGTGGCGCCAGGGATCAGGACGAAGGCCAGCGCGCCGACCTTCACCACCAGCGAGGCGGTCTTGGCGGTCGTCGCCTCCTCGCGAGGCGAGGCGCCCTTGCGGAAGTACTCCTTGTAGATGTTGCGCGTGAAGAGGTTGGCCGCCGCGATGGACATCACCGAGGCGGGAACCAGCGCGCCGATCGAGATGGCGGCGAAGGCGAACCCGGCGAACCACGACGGGAACATCATGTGGATCAGGCCCGGCACGGCGATGTTCGCGCCGTAGGTCGCGTCCGGCTTGACGCCCGCCGCAATCGCCATGTAGCCCAGCAGCGCGATCGCGCCAAGCAGGAAGGAGTACGCCGGAAGCAGCGCCATGTTGCGCTTGACGACGTGGCCATCTTTCGAAGCCAGCACGCCCGTAACGGCGTGTGGATACATGAAGAGCGCCAGCGCCGAGCCGAGCGCCAGGGTCGAGAACGCGACCATGCCAGCGGAGCTGAGTGTGATGCCGCCAACCGGGGGCTTGCCCGCGGCGACCGCCGCCGCGTTCGCCGCCGTGAAGTGCGCCTGCGCGGCGGCGAAGATGTGGCCATAGCCGCCGAGCTGGATGGGAATGTAGATCACCATAATGATGATCAACAGATAGATCATGACGTCCTTCACAACGGCGATCAGCGCGGGCGCGCGCAGGCCGCTGACGAAGGTGAACGCCGCCAGGATGACGAAGGCGATGGTCAGCGCGATTTCAGGATTGACGCCCATCTCGGCGATGGACACCTCGATGCCGAAGAGCTGCAGCGCGATGTAGGGCAGTGTCGCCAGGATGCCGGTGAAGGCCACCGCCAGCGCCAGGGCGTGGCTATCATAGCGGCCACGCACGAAGTCTGAGGCCGTCACGTAGCCATGTTTTCTGGCAACGGCCCAGAGCCGCGGCATGAAGAGGAAGACCAGCGGATAGACGACGATCGTGTAGGGCATGGCGAAGAAGCCGATGGCGCCTTTGCCATAGACCAGGCCCGGCACGGCGACGAAGGTATAGGCCGTGTAGAGATCACCGCCGAGCAGGAACCAGGTGACGAGCGTGCCAAAGCGGCTGCCGCCCAGGCCCCACTCATGCAGAATATTCAGATCACCTTTGCGCCAGTTGGCGGCGACAAAGCCCAGGATGGTGACGGCGAGGAAGAGTGCGATGAAAACGCCAAGGGCTACCCAATCGGGTTGCATGGATGGCTCCTTTGCTGTCGGTTGGTTTCGGTGGCGTTCGCCACCCTTAGCCCACGATAAAGTAGACTATGGCGGTGATGATGGCGGTGATGATGACCCATAGGAACTGGTACCAGTAGAAGTAAGGGATACCAGCGAGCGATGGCTCTGTTCCGCCATAGAAGGGGATCCAGAGCGTCGCGATGAAGGGGATGATCAGGAGGACGTAGAGCCAGCGCATCCCCTTGTTCCTCACGCCTGAGGAATTCTCCATGATGCTGTCGCCTTTCACTACCTGCGAAAGTCGCGAACTCGACACCCACCGCTCATCGCGGAGGATGGAATCTCCGGGGCGCCATGCCCGATTCTCCGATCTGAGGAGCGGTCATGGCCGCGTATTACCAGAGTGGAAGCGGGCGCGCGGAGGGCCGCGTGGGATGGGGAAGTGGCCTCTGCGCGGCCAGGGGGCGCAGGCGCCCCGGAGCCAGCGGCGTGAGCGAGCGCGGCCAGGGGACGGAGCGCGAGCAGCGCCGGTCGCCTTTGGCATGGCAATGCTCCTCCGCTGTGATAGTGGGGCGCCCCATTGCCGGCAATGATACACAATATGTCACGTTCTGACAAGGCTTAGCCGTGGAATGATGCGCAGAACTGCTGGATGCGGCTCGGAGCGGCGCGACGCCACAGGCGAGCCGCTTATGGAAGGCTCGCCTGTGGCGTCGTGGTGATTCGGGCGCGTCAGACCCGCGCTGGCTAGTTCGCTACGTCCTCGCGGCGCCGGTCGCGCCAGATGAAGGCGGCGAAGCTGCCGCCGAGCAGCAGCGCCAGCCCCAGCCATCCCAGGACCTGTGGCGCGCCCAGCGGCAACCGCGGCAGCCATGACGGCAGCGCGCTCGCACTGTTGACGCTGGCCGGCGAGGAACCGAAGCGGGTCAGCCGCATATCACCATCTGGAGTGACGCTCAGGTCGTAAGTCACCTTCTCGGCGGGCGCGTCGAGGGTTAGATAGGTCAGCCAGCCATCGGGACGCACCCAGCCCATGTTGCGGTCAGTGGAGAGGTCGTGATAAAGGCTGGGATTCATGCGCTCCTGGAAGGCGACGTGGAGGCCCGGCGCGCCGGGAATGTCGGAGCCGACGGCGGACTGGCCGGCGACCATGTTGAGGGCGCCGACATTCAGCGGCTCATCGGTCAGGAAGTAGAGGTCCGCGTGGACGACCTGGCCGTCGAGCGCGAGCACCTCCAGAGGGACCCAAGGATGTGACGTGCGCATGGTGATGAGCACGGGCGCGCCGTCGCCGGAGGTCTGATGCCGGGCCTGGGCCTCCGCCGTGTCATACTTCACGGCCATAAAGATTGGACTGCCCTGGGCGTACAGCAGCAGGTGGGCGCGGGTATCGCCATCCACGGCGAAGCCGTTCTGGGCGCACCAGTCCAGCACGGCCTGGCCGCTGCCCTTCAGCGTCGTGATGTTGAGCGCCTCCACCTTGAACCGCTGCAGTACCTGCGCTGATTGGTCGGCGGACGCCGCGCCCGCGAATTCGAGGGCGGCGGGCTGGGGACGCGTCTCGCGCACGAGCCGCTGGAGGGTCCACGCGCCACCCTCCTGGACGTTGAGCGGCACGGCGGGCAGCGGCACGATCCAGCCGAGGTTCTTGACATCCCCCTGGTAGGTGAAGCTGGTCATGTACCGCTCGATGCCGTCATGCCAGGCGATGAGCGTGGCGGCGCGCTCAAGACGGACGGAGCCATTGGGCGCGACCAGACCGCCACAGGCCAGCGCGGGCAGCGCCTGAAATACCATCACGCATACAGCGAGACAGGGCGCAAGGAGGAAGGGCCGCCATCGCGGACGGATACGCATGGTGAACGCTCCTGTTTGGTTGTTCTTGGCTGTTCCTGGGATGTCCCTTCAGTTCGTCGGTTCGCGCGCGCTACCCCATTCCTGACGGCGGGAGGCGCCAGATGGTTCCCATGGGAGCGGCGAGACCTGACGAGACAGGCTGCGTGGCGCGTGGCCATTGCGCGCGTGCGCTTGGTGGCATAGCGTTTGCGGCGCTCAGAGAAGGCGCGTCGCGCTGGCAAGCGAGGATGTCATGGCACGCGCGACGCATGCGCGTGTGCGTCCGAGGGCGCATGAGGAAATCAGCGAAATCAGCGCGACGATGAGCCTCAGACGAGGCTTCGAGGAGGGATAACCATGAACTTCGATGAATTCATCGGGCAGGTTCAGCATCGCGCGCGCCTGAGCAGTCGCGGGGAAGCGGAGCGAGCCACACGGGCCGTCCTGGAGACGCTGGCCCAGCGACTGTCCGGCGGCGAGCCGAAGAATTTGGCGTCACAGTTGCCGTGGGAGATCGGGCGCTATCTGCTCGGGCCGCACTCGGGCGAGGGAGCGCGGTTGGGCCCGCGAGACTTCTACGATCTGGTGGCCCGGCGTGAGGGCATTAACATCCCGGACGCCGCGTACCATGTGCGCGCGGTGGCCTCTGTGCTGCGCGACGCCGTCTCGCCAGGGGAATGGCAGAAAATGCTGGCGCAATTGCCGACGGACCTCGACCAGTTGATGGAGTCGGGCAGCGAGGGTACGGCGCCCAGTCTCTAATATACCCGCCGGATCGTCCACGCCAGCGCATCCAGGCGACGCGAGAAGTGGAGCAGCGGCGGCGTATCGGGCAACGTGAAGCCGTGCGAGTCCGCCAGCGTATTCGCACGGATCTCGGCCTCGGCGGGGGCGAGGCGCCAGGGCGCGTGGGTGATATCGCCGCGATAGACACGGCCCTGGCGGTCGGCCGTGTAGAGCGCGTAGCGGGCAGTGAGCCAGTCTTCCAGTGAGCCAATGGGAGCGGGCCGCGCTGGCCCCAAGGGGCGATAGGTCGCCTCGAAGACACCCGGTCGCGCGCGGCGGTCCGCGCGCCGTATGGCATAGCGGACCGAGCCGCCCTCGCCTGCGAAATCGCAGTCGAAGCGCGCATTGAAGTAGGGCAGGTGAAACCAGAGCCGGGCAATCTGGATGGTGATGGGATTGTCGGCGTCGAGGCTGAAGAAATAGACGCCAGGCAGGCCACCGACGCGAACATAGGTGCGGACGTTCGTCTCGTTGAGCCGGCTGAAGGGTGGCATATCCGGCAGGCCGTGGATGTGGAGGGTGGGCATGCGAAATGGGACGATGCCCAGCCACGCCTCGCCCTCCCAGGTGTCCAGCGTGAGACTGGGAGGCAGCGCCGCCGCCATCACATGCGCGGGGATGGGCCAGTGGGCGAAGAGCAGGTCGCTCCATACCTGCCACATGGCCCACGGACGCTTGGGAACCGGCCATGGCCTGCCTTTGGCCGCCGCGAGGATCTCCGCCGCTGGCGCTCGCATGTGGCTATATCTCCTACGGAGCCTAACGCGGAGGCTAGCGCCCCCGGCGGGTGAAGGGCCCCGGCGGATGCGAGGAACCCGCGGAGGCGGGCTTGGTGGCGGCCACGCCCTTAGGCGCGGATTCATCCGCCCGCCGCCTGCTCTACCGCCCGTGGCAGACCTTGTACTTCTTGCCGCTGCCGCAGTAGCAAGGGTCATTGCGGCCGATCTTCGCCCGCGCGCTCCCGCTGGCGGAAGCGCCCGCCGCGACCGGCGCCGGGCCGCGCCCGCCGGAGCGGCCCGGCGAGCTATTGCCGGGCCGCTGGCCTTTGCCATGGGAACCCTGGGCATTGCGCGCGCCGCTGGCGGCGGGCTTGCCGTCCGGCTTGCCATTGTTCACACCCCGGGCGCCATTGGCGCCCTGCGCCCCATTCGCCTCGTTGGCGTCGGCGGGTCGCGGCATGGCGCCGCTGGACTCAGCGATGGCCTGGGCGATAGCGGAGGAGACGCGCGAGCGCGCGGGCTGCGGCAATCCGCCTTTCTCCTGGCCGCTGGCGGCAGCCAGCGCGTCGGCGTTGGTGCGCATCTTGGGCAGGTTAGCTGGCTGAGGCGGGGCTGGAAGTGTGATCTGCACCGGCGCGCGCAGGGCCAGCTCGGCCACGTTATGCTCCACCTCGGTCTTGAAGCGCTCGAACGCCGCGTAGGCCTCGCGCTTGTACTCCACCAGCGGATCGCGCTGCGCCATGCCGCGCAGGCCGATGCCTGTGCGCATCACATCGAGGTGATCAATGTGCTCGCGCCAGAGCGAGTCAATCACCTGCAAGAGCACCGCGCGCTCGAACTGCCGCATGTAGAAGGAGCCCGGCTCAACGGCGTGATGCTCCTCCGCCGCGGCGATGACCTGGCGCTCCTTCTCCTCGTACTTCTCGCGCGCCGCCTCGGCGATAGCGTCCGCCAGCGCTTCGCGCTTGAGGCGGTTGACCTGATCGGGGATGACTTCAGGCGGGATGACGATGCCCCACGGCTCGATGCTCTTGTCCAGCGCCTCCAGGTCCCAGTCTTCGGCGAGATTGGTGGCGGTATGCTCGGCGACGCGGTGGCGAGCCTCATGCTCGATCATATCGAGGATGCGGTCGTGCATGTCGGCGCGCTCGAGGATCGCCCGGCGGTCGCTGTAGACGACCTGGCGCTGGGCGGCGATCACGTCGTCATATTCAACAACGTTCTTGCGGGCGTCGAAGTTGTAGGCCTCGACCTTGGTCTGCGCCTGCTCCAGCATACCAGTGACGGCGCGGCTCTCCAGCGGCGTATCATCGTCCATGCCGATGCGGCCCAGGACCCCCGCGACGCGGTCGGCGTTCATGCGGCGCAGCAACTCGTCTTGCAGCGAGACGAAGAAGCGCGACTCGCCGGGATCGCCCTGGCGTCCTGAGCGGCCCCGCAGCTGGTTGTCAATCCGCCGCGATTCGTGGCGCTCGGTGCCGATGATGTAGAGCCCACCCGCCTCGACGACGCGCACATGGTCCTCGTCACAGCGCCGCTTGGCCTCCGCCAACGCCTCGGCGCGGTCCTCCTCGGTGGCGAATTCGGGATCAATGTCGCGCTCGCGCAGGATATCCTCGATGAACGAGTCGGGATTGCCGCCCAGCACGATGTCAGTGCCACGACCGGCCATGTTGGTGGCGATGGTGACGGCGCCGCTGCGGCCGGCCTGGGCGACGATATGCGCCTCACGCGCATGCTGCTTGGCGTTGAGGACCGAATGCGGGATGCCCTCGGCGTCCAACATCTCGGAGAGCAGCTCGGAGTTCTCGACGGAGGTCGTGCCAACCAGCACTGGCTGGCCCGCCTCGTGCCGCTCGATGATCTCCTCGACCACCGCGCGGAACTTGCCACGCTCGCTAGAGTAGATCAGGTCGGGCTGGTCCGTGCGCCTGATCTCGCGGTTGGTGGGGATGACGACCACGTCGAGCTTGTAGATCTTGTGGAACTCCTCAGCCTCGGTGAGCGCGGTGCCGGTCATACCGGCCAGCTTCTTGTAGAGGCGGAAGTAGTTCTGGAAGGTGATGGTGGCGAGGGTATGGTTCTCGCGCTGGATCGGCACGGCTTCTTTGGCCTCCAGCGCCTGGTGCAGGCCCTCGGAGTAGCGGCGCCCGGCGAGCACGCGGCCCGTGAACTCGTCCACGATCAGCACCTCGCCGTCGCGCACGATGTAGTCCTTGTCGCGCTTGAAGAGCGCATGGGCCTTGAGCGCGTTCTCCAGGTGGCGCGTAAGGTCCATATCCTCGTAGATGTTCCTGACGCCCAGGCGGCGCTCGACCTTGTCAATGCCAGCCTCGGTGATCGCCACCGTCTTGGACTTGAGGTCAATGACGTAGTCATCGTCCTCCTTGAGGACGGGCGCCAGGCGGGCGAAGCGCACGTAGAGGTCCACCGACTCCTCGGCCTGGCCAGAGATGATCAGCGGCGTGCGCGCCTCATCAATCAGGATGTTGTCCACCTCGTCCACGATGGCGTAGTTCAGGTCGCGCTGCACCATCAGGGAGAGGTCGGGGACCATGTGATCGCGCAGGTAGTCGAAGCCGAACTCATTGTTGGTGCCATAGCTGATGTCGGCCTGATAGGCGGCGCGGCGCTCGGGGCCTTGCGGGTCCTGCGTGGTGAGGATGACGCCGACGGAGAGGCCGAGGAATTCGTGGATGCGGCCCATCCAGTCGCGGTCGCGCTTGGCGAGGTAGTCGTTGACGGTGACGACGTGGACGCCCTTGCCGGGCAGCGCGTTGAGGTAGGAGGGCAACGTCGCCACCAGCGTCTTGCCCTCGCCAGTGCGCATCTCGGCGATTTTGCCCTCATGCAGCACGACGCCGCCGATCACCTGCACATCGTAGTGGCGCATGCCAATGACGCGGCGGCTGGCCTCGCGCACGACCGCGAAGGCCTCGGGCAGGATGTCGTCCAGCCCGGCGCCGTTCTCCAGCTCCTGCTTGAACTCCGCCGTCATGGCGCGCAGGTCGTCATCGCTGAGCGCCTGCATCTCGGGCTCCAGGTCGTTGACGCGTGCGACGATGGGACGGATGCGCTTCAATTCGCGCTCGTTGGGGTCACCGAAGACCTTAGTCAAAAAGCTCATAGTTCCTGTCGTCCCGCCGTCTCTGTCTGGCGCCAGGCGCGGGCCTCACCTCCCTGCCCCACTCCCCGCAGGGAGAAGGGCGCATTCGCATGGGAGGGAGAGCGCCGACTATCGCTGAAATCATTCGCGGCCAGTAGCATATCACTCGCGCTCGGCTCACGCTCCCCGGCGGCCTGGGCGCACACCTGAAGTATACCACCCCGCCAGGGCTGGTAGGCCCATCCGAATGGGCTGGCGGCGTGAACGCTCGGCGGCCGTCACCTCCTACAACGAGACGCCCATGAGGTCGCGCGGCGCCAACCCGAAACAAGCCCGTTTGCTTCCTTGCCCCACGTTTGCTATGCTTTGCGGCGCACGGACGCTACACGCCGCGATGACGATGGATGTGCGCGGCGGGACGATTCGGGCTCGGAGGGCCCCACGAGCAATGGGTAATACCGATTTCACCGCGGGGATGATCGTCTTGGTCGTCTTGGTCAGCGCATTGTCAGGTGTAATGGCGCTGCTTGGGCTGTTCTTAGCATATATCGGCTTCGCGCAGACTCGCGATCCACAAGGAGGCTTCTCTTGGGGCCAGCGCCAGCGGGCGAAGATACTGCACCAGTGGATTCCGTCGCTGGGTTGGGCCGCTCCCGGGCTGCAAATTGACCTGTTCAACCAGGTAACACGCCTGCAAGGGTGGGCGGTGTGCGGCGCGGGCGCGGGATTTGCCGCTGGCGGCGTGGGCATGGGCGCGCTTACTCTCGCGCTCTCTGGATTCAATGCCGCTGGCGCGCTCGCGGGGCTGGTCATTCTCATGGTCCCCTGCGTAACGCTGCCTGCCACACTCGGCATGGCGCTGGGGTTCAGATTTGGCGCCCGCGCGGCGAACCGCGTTCAGCAGGCAGCAGCCGCTACCCTCTGGGAGCCCCGGCGCGTGCGCGATTATCGCGCCGCTTGGCTGGACTGGGCGCTCGCGCTGATGTCGCTCACCATCACGGCCGTGTGCGCGACCATCGCGATGCGCTTCCCTCATCTGACCATTCCACACCTCTTCGATGAGCCAGCGCCATCAGCGCTGCCCCCACTGACTATCGGCGCCGCGGCGGCGATGCTCGGCCCGCTCGTCTCGTGGCTCAGCGCCCGCTGGATCGCGACCGCGCCACTCGCCATCAGCACACCCTATGCAGGTGTCGCCAACGATGCGGAGGACTTCGTTCGCGCGCAGGTGAGCGCCTCTGTCTTCCTCTTCGCCTGGAGATCCACCGGGTGGCTGATGATGGCGCTAGCGATAGCAGGCACAATGGTCATGCCAGCGCTTCCGGTCGATGATATGGGGCTTGTCACACAGTTTCTGACGCTAGGACTCATCTTCCTCCTCATCGGATTCATCGTTACGGCGGCAGGCGCCATCGCCGGCCTGCTCGGCGGCCGCCTGGGCGGACGGCGAGCAGGCTGGCCCTGGCGGCCGCGAGTCATGGGCCTCCAGGCCGCCTAGCCGCGAGAGCCACCACGCCATGGAGCGCATCGTATGGCGCCTGGGCGGGGGCGGGGGCGGGGGCATCGCGCGAGTAACACAATCGGGTGTAGGCTTCCGCTCTGGGGCGTCTGCGCCGGATGACCTACTCGCGAGGGGGAGACGCGCCGCATCGCGCGTTGACGCTTCGCCGCTCCGCTCCTATACTGAGACCGCATTCCCGTGTGGCGCCGAGGCGTAGCGCGGGTATCCAGCCAGAGTAAGGAGCGGAGCGTGGGAGACGACGGAGGCGCTGATCGCAACGCGGCGAACAGAGCGCGATTCGAGAAGCTGCCGCCAGCGGGAAGCCCGGAATACTGGGCAGCGCTGGAAGATACGGCGGAGGCGACACGCCTTGATCTGGAAATCCTGGCGATGTGTGCGCGCGAGCGGCTCACAGTCGGAAGGCGTGACCATTTCGACCGCATTCTCGGCATACTCTGGGATCGCGTTCAGGGGATGGTACAGCGCCAGATCGAGCGGAGTACACCCGCGAACGCGCGTGATCGCGCCCGGGTCATCGAGGATATCATGCAGGAGTGCGTGACGGGCCTGTGGCGGGAGCTTGCCAATGTGGGGCCAACCTTCTTGACTCAGGGGTTCTGGCATAAGCTGAAGTTCATGGTGGCGAATGCGATCACCCAGCGACAGATCGCGGAGGGTATCAGGGCGCGCGGCGGAACCGTGCACCCTGACCGGATTCCGCAGGGTAATGTGGGTAGCCTCGACCAGCCAGCCGGGCAAGACCCGGATAACAGCCACTCGCTAGGTGATACCATTGTTGACAAGCATGCGGAGGAAGCGTTCGATCACGCCACGGACTTGAGCGACCTCAAGAAGCTCATTGAAGGATTGACTGCCGAGCAACGATTGCTGCTAGAGAATGCATGGACAGGCGCTATGACGCAAGCCGAACTAGCCAAGCTGCTAGGTATCACAGATCGCGCGGTGCGCATGCGACTGAAAGCGCTTCAGGCATGGCTGCGCGCCCAGCGCGACGCGCCAGATACGCCACTACAACCACCCCAGACTCCCGGCGAAGACGGTGGTAGCGCCGGCAGTGAGGAGGGACAATCATGACTAGCCCTGAATACCGGCGCCGCGAGCGCCAGTTCGAGATAGACCGTATCTGCGCGGCCTACGCCGACGAGGTTGAGTCAGGGCGCAATCCGGACCCAAAGGACTATCTCACCCGCTATCCTGAGTACGCCACTGAGCTAGCGGACTACATCATCACCTATCACCTCTCGCTGGCGGACCTGCCAGAGCTGGATGAGACGCCGGAGCCTGTGCGCTCGCCGGCCTTCGCTCGCGCGCTGGCGGCGATCTACTCATTGTCCGGCCTGGAGGATCGCTCGTTCGATGTCGGGCTGGACCCCGAGCAACTCGCTGAGCGGGTGGGCGTTTCGCCCTCATTCATCGCCCGGCTGGACGCCAAAGCGATCGCCGCCACCTCAATTCCGCGTGAGCTCTTCCGCCGCCTGGCTGTTGCGCTGGATGTCCGGATGGAGGCCGTGATGGCCTTCCTCGGCGCCAGCCTACAAACTGGCGGCGCGTTCTTTCACGCGGACCAGGCTCCGACCGGCGGCCAGGATGACTTCCTGGCGGCGATCGAAGCGAGCGACGACCTCGACCCCGCGCGCAAAGCGGAGTGGCGCGCGATCAGCGCCCGCGAGCGCGGCGAGTGACGGGAGGCGCGGCCTTGAAAGGCCGGCGCACGGACATGGGCGTCTAAGGCGCTTCCTTCACGCAGCCCGCCCACGCGGGCGGGCTGCGCGCCCAGAGGTCCCTCGTCGCGGCTTCAGCCGTCCGGCGCCTTCGGGAGCAGCACGGTCGGGCCTGGTAGCGTCCATCGGAAAGTGAGCGGCGTCCTGACATGGACCGTCTGACCGTTATCACGCGGACCGCCCTGGCCCTGCGGGCGCGGCGCTCCGCCAGGGCGCCTAAGCGCGCCGACATGCTGCCCTCGATGGCTCTGGTGGAGGCGCTCTGCGCGGTCTGCGGGCCGCGCGCCCTGGCCATCCAGCGCGTCGCGG
>DASTKI010000125.1:0-3628 GCA_035716045.1 Ktedonobacterales bacterium | reverse complement strand
CCCGCGTAGGGGATCAGCTTGCCGAGGTAGTAAGTCACGACGTGGGTGGCGTAAATCGGCGTCAGCGCCAGTAAGCCAGGCTGGGCGCCGGTGAGCGTGGTCGTCGTGGCTTTCCCCAGCGACGGCGCGTATCCCTGGCTGCCGCACGCCGCCAGCGCCAGAACCGCCACCATTGGCGCCAGCAGCCCCACGCGCTGGAGCGAGTGTCGTGTCATCGTCTTCTCGTTATATGTGGTGTGGTCTATCAGACTCATTCAGACGCTTGACCCCCTCAGGGGATCGCGGGCTCTGGGGCGGCTGGCGCGAGTGTAGCAACCGCCGCGCGCAGCTCCGCCGCCGTCTTGGCGAAAACCACGCGCGGGCGGACCGCCGCCGTGAACTCCTCCAGCGTCACATCATCCAGGAAGCGGGCGCCGGCGTTGTCCAGCATGACGCGCGGAGCCAGCAGCAGGTCGTCCTCGGTGAGGTCGGCCAGCTCGCTCTGTATCGCGTCGAGCGCGTCGCGCCCGCCGAGCAGTCCCGCCACCGTGACGATCGCGCCGAAGAGCTGGTTACGGACTGGGACAACGCGTATCTCCAGCCCGGTTCGCCGCGTGATGTCGCGAGCCAGCCGGCGGATGACCGGCGCGGCCATCGCGCTGGTAAGGATGCCCACACGGCCCACCGCCGCGCCTTTCTGCGGCAGCGCCTCACGCTCACGGCGCCAGTCCTCCAGCAGCTTGCGCGTCATGCCGACGCCGTTCTCAATCTGCGCGTAGGCGCCATAGTGGCGCGCGGGAGGGAATGGCTTGCCGGTCGTGTAGTACCACTCGTCCGAGAGGTAGACGAACGGCATGCCATGCGCGCCAGGCTCCGCGGCGAACTGGCGCTGCCAGCGCTCGACGCGCGCCATCACGTCCAGCGATTCCTCGCGCGTGTAGGGGCGTAGCGGCGGCAGGTTCTCCACCGCGATCATGTTGTTGTACTTCGTCAGCCCCACCGGCACGGCCGAGATGGACTCGACGGTAGGCCGCAGCGCCGCCAGCTCGCGGATGCTGCGCTCCATCTCCTCGCCATCGTTGGCGCCGGGGCAGAGGACGAGCTGCGTATGGCAGGTGATGCCCATCGCGCCCAGCCGCTGGATCTGCTCGATGATCTCGCCAGAGCGCGGGCCATCCACCATGCGGCGGCGCAGGTCGGGGTTGGTCGTATGGACGGAGACGTAGAGCGGGCTGAGGCGCTGCTCTTCCAGCCGCTTCCAGTCGGCCTCCTTGAGGTTCGTCAGCGTGATGAAGTTGCCGAAGAGGAAGCTGTAGCGGTAGTCGTCGTCCTTGATGTAGAGCGTATCGCGCATGCCCAGCGGTTGGCCGCGCACAGGCTGCTTTCGCTCTGGCAGGCCCTTGATGAAGCAGAAGACGCACTTGTTGGCGCAGATGCGGATGAAAGGCGCGGGCTCCTCGCCGAAGAGGATGCCCAGCGATTCGCCCGTGGCCTTGGCGACCAGTGTCTCGATCTCGCGACCATTGCGCTCGATGCCCAGCGTCAGGCGCTCTTCAGCGGCGTAGAACTGATAGTCCAGCAGGTCGCGCACAGGGTTCCCGTTGATGGTCTTGAGCAGGTCGCCGGGCTGGATTCCGGCCAGATCGGCGGCCCCATCCGGCGTGACCTCACGTACCCATCCGTATAGCTTCGGCATGCTCTCCCGCTCGACCTTCCCGCGCTGATGTGTCGCTGACGCTGTCCCGCTCGCCCGCATCCCTGATTTCCGGCCCCAACTATCGGATTATAGCCCATTCATGGGCTGGGACGCTCATGAGGCGCGAAGGGTACCGCCGGCTGGAGCCCAGGTGGGTCGCCTTGCGAAGTAAGCGTGGCGCGGATGTCTCACGTGAAACAGCGCTGACATAGCGCCCCTGCTTCCGTGGGCTCGCCTACAGCCCATCGAGCAGGCGCTCCAGGGCGAGGGCGACGCCGTCCTCCATGTTGGACGCGGTCGTCTCATCGGCGGCGGCCAGCGCCTCGGTGTGCGCGTTGGCGACGGCGATGCCGCGGCCCGCCCAGCGCAGCATCGGCGCGTCGTTGGGCATGTCGCCGAACGCCATAACCTCGGCGGAGGTAATGCCCAGCCGCGCGCAGAAGCGCTCCAGCGCGGCGGCCTTGTCCACACCCAGCGCCGCGATCTCGATGAAGCGCGGGCCGGAGATGGTGACCATCGCCAGGTCACTGACGGTCTCGCGCGCATACGGATAGTAGCCTGGGCCGTCTAATTCGGGATGGCGGGCGATCAGCTTGGTGACAGGCTGGGCGCAGAGGCTGAGCGCGTCGGCGATCTCATCATCGTCGGGCCGCTGGAACTCGCCACGCAGCGCGCGGTAGGCCGGCTCGCTGCCATAGCGCAGCCCGCGCTCGACGGCGAAGCCCACGCCCGGCGCAGCCGCGCGCAGCCGCTCCACCAGCGTGATGGCGGTGGCGCTCGCGATCGGCGTATGTTCCAGCAGCTCGCCCTGTACCACGTCGTAGACAATGGCGCCATTGCAGCAGACGGCGGCGCCCGTCAGGCCGAGCTCCTCGGCCAGCGGATGGACGAAGCGCGGCGGCCGCCCCGTCACTAACACCAGCGTGATTCCCGCCTCCTGGGCGGCGAGCAGCGCGCGCCGCGTGCGCTCCGAGACCGATCGGTGGTCGTCGCCCAGCAGCGTTCCATCCAGGTCCGTCGCCACCAGTCGAATCGCCTTCCCCGCCGCCACTGCCTCCCGCTCAGCTGCCATCATGCCATGCCCTTCCAGCTCGCGCCGTATGTTCGCCACACTCTTAAGCATAGCACGTGAGGCCCTCATCCAGCCTTCGGCCCTGCCTCGCTTGCCCGCGGGGTTCCCCTCGCCTCCGCAGAGGAGAAGGGGCCAGGGGGTGAGGCCCCGCTAGCGAGGAGCCTCATACCAAGTCCATCTCAGTGGTCGCGGTCACTCGCATGACGAGTAACAACTCAGGTGTGCGTCATGCTTGCGTCCTGTCGGGGCCGAGCGCCTTCGCGAAGAACGCCGTCACGCGGGCCGTGTATTCGTCGGGCGCGGCGCGGTAGTCCCGTGCGTGGTGTGCCTTGGGCTCCAGCCAGGTCTCGACCTGGGCGCCTGGCGCGGCTCGCGCGGCCGCGCTGAGTTGATAGAAGTGACTCGGTGGAATGTAGGTGTCCTCAGCGCCGTGGATGAAGAACACCGGGCGTGGCGCGATGCGCGCGACGACATCCACTGGCCGCGCCTGGGTGAAGTCGATGCCATAGATGAGGCGGTCGGCCAGCAGCGCGCCAGGCACAAACGGCATGTACAGGCTGTTTTCGTTGCGCACCAACTGCTCCATGATTGGCATCACGGTCGCGAAGCCATCGTCCGAGACAACCGCTTGAATGGCCAGTTCGCGCGCCGCCGCGAACAGGGCTGCGGCGTCACCACCGGAGATACCGAGCGCGCCGATGGCGCGTGGGCGGCCGAGCTCCGGGTAGGGGATCGCGCCTGCGCGCAGATAGTCGACTGCGCCGAGCACGTCGCGCTGCTCAAATAGGCCAGCGGAGAACGGAGCGGCTGGTGAGTCGCCATGGCCGCGGGAATCATAGGCCAGCACCGCGAAGCCGTTGCGCGCCAGCGCGGCGCTGATG
>DASTKI010000124.1:0-5429 GCA_035716045.1 Ktedonobacterales bacterium | reverse complement strand
CCGACCAGCGCGAAGCAGCGCAACCCCATTGTTGAGGTGGTCCGCTCGCAAGACGTGTGACGATGCAAGGATACGATCGTACACCACGATGGCTTCTGGGAAGCGTCGCTCTTCCAAGAGACACAAGGCTTTTGCTCGCCATATGTCCATATCATTCGGAGCCGAAGCCAGGATGCGGTCGCAGAGCTCGTGGGCCTCTGAGCAACGCTTGAGGCAAGAGAGAGCCATGGCCTTTCCCCGCCACCCGCCATTGTCTCGCGGAGCTAACTCTATTGACTTAGTATACATGGAGAGGGCTTCATCGTAGCGCTTGAGATGGAGTAGAGCCTCACCGAGCCAGTTCCAGTTATAGGAGTGGGTGGGATTGCGCAAGAGGAGTTGTTCGGGTTCGTCATACAAGGCATCAAAACGCCGTAATTGGGAGAGCGCGCCCATGCGAACCCAACCCGCCCTTTGCGCGAGTTCTCCGCTGCTCGCTGAGACATGCGCGGCCGCCTCCAGCGCCTCCTCGTATCGCTTGAGCTGGTTGAGCGCCATGCCCTTATTCTTCCATGCCCAGTCATTATGGGGATCTAGGCTGAGGGCGCGATCGCAGGCCTCCAGCGCTTCGGCGGCGCGTTTGAGATCAATGTAAGCCCAGCTGAGATATACCCAGGCTTGCGCGGATTGTGGCGCTAGCGCGACGGCCTCCTGGCAGAGTGGCTCCGCTTCCGTCACTTTGCCGTGCGTGAGCAAGCCGCGGGCGCGCGAGAGCAATCGGCTCACACGCCAGGATGTGCGCAAGCCCGCCATGGGGTACCCTCCTGTCGCGACGCCGGGATGGAGTAGTCCGGAATGCGGATGGCTGCTCGCATGATAACCGATCGGGGGGTGAATGGGCAGGGGCGGCGCGGAGGGTGGGGGCAAGCGGGGCCAGCCGGCATGAGGCCGCCTGGTGATACAATTTGGGCGCGTGGGGCGCTGGCGCCGGAGATGCGGCGTCACCGGGCTGTAGACGATAGCTCATGGCCGGTGGCGGGCGTGACGGGCGCGCGTCCTGGGCCAGTGGGCCGCGGCAATGGGGCCGCGTCGCTGGAGCTGTTGTCCAGCGCCCACTACAGCAGAGCTACACCAGCCGCACAGGAGGAATCCCTCTCATGGCCACACCGGTCGCGATCAACGGCTTTGGGCGCATCGGCCGCCAGACTTTGAAGGCGATGTTCGAGCGCTATCCCAATGACATCGAAGTTGTCGCCATCAACGACCTCACCGATACCGAGACCAACGCCCACCTCTTCCGCTACGACTCCACATATGGCCGCTTCAATGGCACGGTAGAGGTCGCGGACAAGGATATCGTCATCAACGGCAAGCGCATCCGCGTCTTCTCCGAAAAGGACCCAGGCGCGATTCCTTGGGGTGAAGTCGGCGCGCAGATCGTGATCGAGTCCACTGGCTTCTTCACCGACGCATCCAAGGCCTCCGCGCACCTGCGCGACTCGGTGAAGAAGGTCATCATCTCGGCCCCCGCCAAGGGCGAGGACATCACGCTGGTGCTGGGGGTCAACGAGGACAAGTATGACCCCGCCAAGCACAATGTCATCTCCAACGCCTCCTGCACGACGAACTGCCTGGCGCCCGCTGCCAAGGTCATCAACGACGCCTTCGGCATCGAGCGCGGCCTGATGACGACCATCCACTCCTACACCAACGACCAGCGCATCCTCGACGTGGTGCACAAGGACCTGCGCCGCGCCCGCGCCGCCGCGCAGAACATCATCCCCACCAGCACCGGCGCCGCCCGCGCGCTCGCGCTGGTGATCCCGGAGCTGAAGGGCAAGTTCGACGGCTTCTCGCTGCGCGTGCCGACGGCCACCGTCTCGGTGGTCGACTTCGTCGCCCAGGTCAGGAAGAGCGCGAGCGTTGACGAGATCAACGGAACGTTCAAGGAGGCGGCGGCGGGCAAGCTGAAGGGCATCCTCGACTACACCGAGGAGCCGCTGGTCTCCACCGACTTCCGCGGCGACTCGCACTCCTCGATCATTGACGGCCTCTCGACGATGGCGCTGGGCGGCGACTTCATCAAGGTCATCGCCTGGTACGACAATGAGTGGGGCTACTCCTGCCGCGTGGCCGACCTGACCCAGTTCATCAGCGAGCGGCTGTAGGGCGGATAGACGCCGCCCCGGCCATAAATGGCCGGGGCACGGTTTGCGAGAGATCCCGGCCCTAAAGGGCCGAGGCACGTGACGAGGCCTTGAAAGGCCTGGGACTTATCCTCTCGCGCCGTGCGCCGGCCCTTCAGGGCCGCGTCTCCCAACCCGCCGCGCGCCGGCCCTTCAGGGCCGCGTACCCGCCGTCCTGTGCGCCGGCCCTTCAGGGCCGCGCCTTCGTGACAATGGAACACGGTGAACCCATATGGATAAAGCCACCGTACGCGACGTAGCGGTCCGGGGCAAGCGCGTACTGGAGCGCGTGGACTTCAACGTCCCGCAGGACGACTCCGGCGCGATCACGGACGACACGCGCATCCGCGCCTCGCTGCCAACGATCCGCTATCTGCTCGATCAGGGGGCCGCGCTGATCCTGATGAGCCACCTGGGCCGCCCCAAGGGCAAGGTCAATCCTAAGTACAGCCTGCGTCCGGTGGCGCACCGGCTGAGTGAATTGCTGGGCCGCTCCGTGGCGATGGCCCCGGACTGCGTCGGACAAGAGGTCGAGGCGATGGCGCGCGCGCTCCAGCCTGGCCAGGTCATGCTGCTGGAGAACCTGCGCTTCCACCCGGAAGAGGAGGCCAACGACCCCGCCTTCGCCCGCCAGTTGGCGTCGCTGGGCGAGATCTACGTCAACGACGCCTTCGGCACGGCGCACCGCGCGCACGCCAGCACGGAGGGCGTCGCGCATGACCTGCCCGCCGTGGCCGGGTTCCTGATGGAGAAGGAGCTGAATTTCCTCGGCTCCGCGCTGGAGACACCCGAGCGGCCGCTGGTGGCCATCACCGGCGGCGCCAAGGTCTCCGACAAGATCGCCGCGCTCGACCGGTTGATCGAGCTGGCCGACGCCATCCTAATCGGCGGCGGCATGGCCAATACCTTCTTCAAGGCGCGCGGGCTGTTCGTTGGCGACTCGCTAGTGGAGGACGACAAGCTCGACGAGGCGCGGCGCCTGATGGACAAGGTCAGGATGGCGGGCAAGCGCTTCGTCCTGCCGGTGGATGTCGCCGTGGGCGAGAAGTTCGCCGCCGACGCCGAGCGCACGCTGACGACGCCCGACGCCATACACGAGGGCTGGCGCATCATGGACGTTGGGCCGCAGACCATCCTGGCCTTTGGCGAGGTCCTGGAGAACGCGCGCACCATTGTCTGGAACGGCACGCTGGGCGTGGCGGAGTTCCCGGCCTTCGCTCAGGGCACCGACGCGCTGATCCGGCTGCTGATCGAGCGGACGGAGGGCGGCGCGATCACCATCGTCGGTGGCGGCGACTCGGCGGCGGCGGTGGAGAAGGCGGGCGCGGCGGAGAAGCTCACCCACGTCTCCACCGGCGGCGGCGCCTCGCTGGAGTTCCTGGAGGGGCGCACGCTGCCTGGCGTGGCCGCCCTGCTCGACCGCGACGCGGTCCCGGAGTCGCTGCGCTCCGGCGGCGCGGGGGAGGCATAGCGATGACATCACCGGCCCGCCGGCCGATCGTCGCCGGCAACTGGAAGATGAATTACGGCCCGTCTGACGCGCACAACTTCGCCACCAGCATCCTCGACGACCTGAACGCCATCGAGGGCGTAGATTGTGTGCTCTGCCCGCCTGCCATCTCGATCGCCGCCGTGCATACCGTCACACAGCGCAGCGGGGTCATGCTCGGCGCGCAGAACATGTACTTCGCCGAGAAGGGCGCGTTCACCGGCGAGATTTCGCCGCTGATGCTCCACGGCCTCTGCGAGTACGTGATCCTGGGCCACTCGGAGCGGCGCGCGCTCTTTGGCGAGACGGATGAGCTGGTGAACCGCAAGGCGCTCTCGGCCTTCGCGCATGACCTCCAGCCGATCGTCTGCGTCGGCGAGCGGCTGGAGGACCGCGACGCGAACATGACCGAGCGCGTCATCACCACGCAGGTGCGCGGCAGTCTGGCGGGCCTCCCGCCGGAGCGGCTGGGCGAGCTGGTGGTGGCGTATGAGCCGGTCTGGGCTATCGGCACAGGCCGCGCCGCCACACCCCAGGACGCGGCGGACGTGGTCGCCATCATCCGCGCGCTGCTAGCGGAACTGTACGGCGCAGAGGCGTCGGCCCCCGTGCGTGTGCAGTACGGCGGCAGCGTCACCGCCACCAACGCCCGCGACCTGGCCGCTGTCCCCGATGTGGATGGCGCGCTGGTCGGCGGCGCCAGCCTCACCGCCGACTTCGTCGCCATCGTCCGCGCCTTCGCGGAGTCTGTCGCTTAGCGGCTCGCTCCCGCTGGCGCATACCGAGCGCACGCCCCACCCCCTGGATGTCCGTGCCGGACGGAGGGGGCTGGGGCGTGGTTATTGCCGCAGGTGAGAGGGAAACTCAGGCGAAGCTACCACCGGCGCACCGCCTGTGGCCGTGTGCGGCCTGGCTCACTCGCTGGCGCCCGCTGGCTCTATGGCCAGACGGGTCAGGCGTCGCAGCGCCGACAGCAGCTGGGCGAACTCGTCTTCGCCTAGCGCTCGGCGCCACTCGTCTTGCGCCGCTTCGATTGTGTCTCGCGCGATGCGGTTGATCTCCCACCCGCGTGGCGTGCGCCTGATCAAAGTCGCGCGGCGGTCGCGCGGGTCAGGCACACGCTCGACATAGCCCAGCCGCTCCATGACATCCACGATCTCACTCATCGAGGGCTTGGTTACGCCTGCCCGCTCGGCCAGTTCTGTCAGTCGGCTGCCTTCCGTGCGGCACCACTGGAAGACCGGGTGAAACGCGGCGCGAAAATCAATGAAGCCACGCTCATGCGCGGCCCGCGCCACCCGCCGATTGAGCGTCTGCGCCAGGATGTTGAGCGTCGCGCCGATCATGAGCGCATCGTACGGGATATTCAGCGGCTGCTCCGACATGTCGCGTTTCGACATGGATTTCCCTCCTCACTCTTGACATTATAGTTCGGAATCCGTATAGCTTATCTAGTTAGGATTCCTAATCAATAAAACCTATCTGTTGCGGGTCGCGCCCTCAGGGCGCGCCAGAGGAGGACATATGGCCGCTGAAGACACACGCCGGGTCGTCCTGCAGATGCTGCAAGCGCTGGATAACGCAGATTGGGCGGCGCTCGAAGCGCATCCAGGGCTGTACGAGACACGCCAGCATTATCCAGCCAACAAAGCCGCTGTACCCGACTCGCGGCATGAGGTTGTGGTTGAGGTGCTCCAGGATGAATGGATGGCATGCGTCACGGTCGTCACCGGCACGCACACAGGCCCGCTGCTCGGCGTCAGCCCACGGGTAAA
>DASTKI010000123.1:0-6266 GCA_035716045.1 Ktedonobacterales bacterium | reverse complement strand
CGCTTGCCGCGCCACTATCATCAGAGGAAAGACGCCCACATGGTGCGACAATCAGCGGGCCAGGCTGGCGACCCAATCTGCTATGGACATCGGGGCGCGCGCGGGCACGCGCCGGAAAATACCTTGCTGGCGTTCGATCTGGCGTTCGATCTTGGCGCGGAGGGGATCGAGTGCGACGCGCAGTTGAGCGCCGACGGGCGCGTGGTCATCATCCATGATAATACTGTGAACCGCACAACGAACGGGCGCGGTTTGGTAAGCGCCATGACCTTGGAGGAGCTACGCTCGCTCGACGCGGGACGCCTGCTGCGGCTGCCCCAGCGCATCCCAACACTCGAGGAGACACTGGCGCTAGTCCGGAGGCGCGGCGGGCTGCTCAATCTGGAGTTGAAGGCTGACAGCGACGACGAGGCGGTCGCCGTCGCAGAGGCGGTAGCGCCCATATTAAACGCGCTGCCTCCCGATGACCAACTGCGCGCCGGGCTGCTGCTCTCCTCGTTCAATCTGCCTGCGGTAACACGCATGCGCGCTCTGGCCCCATGGGCGCGGACCGCCGCGCTGTATGGCGGCCGCGCCTGGACGCGCGCGACGATGATCGAGACGGCGCTGAAGCTCGGAGTGCAGGCCATCCACCCGCACCCGCGTATCCTCACCGAGGACACCGCCCACGCGGCGCACGAAGAGGGTCTGCGGGTCAATGTGTGGACCGCCAACCGTCTCACCACCATCCGCCAGCTGATCGCCTGGGGCGTGGACGGCGTCTTCAGCGACTTCCCCGAGCGTGTCGTGATCGCCCGGCGGCTGGCTCAGGCGATGACATAATAGGCTGACAAAGACCGCTCCCACCGTGCCGGGTATCATCAGCCATGGGATATGGCGGAGGCGAAGGAGCGGCAAGCTGGCGCGGCAGCGCGTCAGTGAGCGCTATCCCAGACGAGGAAGGTTTTATCGTTGGAGCAGGTGGCCAGGCGCGCACCAACGAACGCCCAGGCGGCGCTGTAGAGCGGCGCGGAGCGCAGAAGCCGCGAATCCATCCCACACGCGGGCGATAGCGTCGGGGCTATCCGTGGCGAGGCGGCCGGCGGAGGCCCAGCCGAGACGGGCGGTGGCGGCGAAGCAGGCGCCTGCGCGGTGAAGCGCTCCTGGGCCGTCGGCGCACGCGGCGTAGCGCACGGAACAGCGCGGCCATGCGCGGTCATCGCAGGCATGGGAGGCTGCCAGGACTGCGGGAGCGATGAAGCCTGCGATACGCCAGCGGTCGGCGCCCCCGACAAATCCAGCGCGCGCAACAGATCGTTGAGGCGAGTGGGATAGCGCTCGTCAGACGCTCGCAGCGGCAGCATAGCATGGGAGCGGGGATGCAGGAATCGCTACTGGAGCAGTTTCGGACCAGGGAAGGTCACACGGCAATCCCGTGAGGCGACCGCGATGGAGGGACGCGCGCTCAGTTGAAAGCCAAAGCGGGGTGACATCGCAGCGATGCGCAGGCCCGCGCCGCCGAAGCGCGCGCGCATCGGGACGACGCCCCAGGCCCAGTGGTCGCCAAGCTGGCCAATGCCCGCCGTAGCGAAGGGCAGCGCTGGGCCACGAGCCGGACTTCGATCCAGAGCGAGCTCCATGATGAGGCCCGCGTTGTCCGCGACCGTCACGCCGTGATCGCTCCACGCAAAATCGGCGAGGTTCTTCGGCAGACCCCAGATGCGCCGCCCGCCCCATAGGGAGGCCAGACTATCTACCCAGATATGGTCAATGTAGAGGCCGGGACGCCAGCCCACCAGCACAGGGACGGCAACGATCAGTTCATCGTAGACCAGCGTGGAACTGGGAAGGTAGCGCACCACGGTGACGACGCGCGTGTGGGAGCCAAGGAGGGGCCGTAGCCTGGGTGGCAGGCCGGCGGGGCTGCTGGCGCGAAAGAGGCCAGCCCAATATTGGCTGATCGCCTGCCACGGCGCGGGTGGGTAAGGCGTCTCGGGAACGGCGGCGATCTCAGTTGCCCAGGCTGCCTGCGCCATCGCGCTTGCTCTCCTCATCTGGCTGCGCCAGCGGCTTGCGCAGGAATATCTTCTGGTGGCCCACCGGATAGTCCGGCGCGACGCCAACGATCGAGTAGCCGCGCGTCTGATAGAACGCTGGGGCCTGAAAGCTGTGGGTATCCAGAATGACCTGATGGCAGCCACGCGCGACGCCTTCCTCCTCAGCCCGCGCCAGCAATCGCGAGCCCCAACCCTGCCCGCGCGCATCCTCTCGCACCCACAGATCCTCGATCTGCATGACGCCACCCCAGGTGAAACCACTCAGGCCCGCCATGATCGCGCCCGCGTCATCGCGGACGAAAATCGCGAGTGGACGCCCATCGGTATGCCCCGTGCGCGCGACATTGTAGGCGTAGATCCGCTCGCTCAGGAATGCGGTATCCCTTTGGTCGGGACGCTCCTCAACAACCAGGCGTCTATCAGCGTGGGCGCCGCTCGCCTCATCACTGCGCGATGCCGTCATCTGGATGACTGGCAACAGCGCGCGGTCCACGCTGGCCAGCGCATCGGGGCCAGCAGCCTCTACGGCGGCGAGCAGGCGTCGCGCATCCTCGATTAGGCGTCCAACTTCGACGCCCATGCAGCGCGGGACGAACGGCGTCAGATAATCGGCCCCGGAGCGGAGCTTGAGCAGCGCGCCGCGATGGTTGCCGCGCAGCAAGTGATAGCAGCCAACGCCGACCTGCAAGATGCCTTTGTAGAGCACGCGGCAGACGTCAGGCTCAGCGTTCCATAGGTCTTCCAGCGTTTCATGGGCCTCGAAGTATTCGCGGCGGTTGAATTGCGCGATCCCCTGGAGCAGGCCCACGGGTGGCGGCTCGTGGCAGCGGGCGCGTGGGCGTAACTCGGGGCCTGGGGGCACGCGCCGGTTGTAGTAGGGAGCGGGCGTCACAGCCTGCTCTGGCGCGGTGTCATCTCCAGTCGCCACGAGGCTCGACCTCCAGCTCAAGCTCCACACCGAATCGCTCGCGCACGGTACGACGGGCAAGCGCCATTAGCGCGGCGACATCGGCGGCGGTAGCGCCGCCCGTGTTGATGATGAAGTTCGCATGCCTGGCGGAGATCTCTGCGCCGCCAATACGGTACGGCTTCAGCCCGGCCTCCTCGATGAGCCTGCCAGACTTTTGTGGCTCTGGGTTCTTGAAGACAGAGCCCGCGCTCTTCTGCGGCGGCTGCGTGCGCTTCCGATGGTCGAGATACGATTTGGCGCGCGCGGCGATGCTGGCGGGATCATCGCGCTTGAGGAGGAAGGTCGCTTCGACGATAATCTCTGCCGGCTCGATCAATGCGCGAGCAGGCGCATGCGGGCGTCCCTCATCGTCGAATGTAACCAGGCGCCCGGAGCGGAAGCGGCTCGTGCGATAGCCCAGCGCCAGGTCTTCGCCGGAAAGCTCACGGGCTTGCGTCTGACTCGGAGCGCCATCCGGAGCGCCAGGCGCGAGCAGCGTGCGGGTGGACAGCACTGTATCGGCGACGCAAGCCGCATGCGCGCCCGCGTTGCTGACGATGGCGCCGCCGACGGTTCCCGGCACGCCCGCCGCCCATTCCAGACCGGCCCAGCCGAGAGGCGCCAGCTTCTTGACGAGCGCGGGGAGGCTGGCGCCAGCGCCCACCCGCAACACCGCATGCGCCTCGTCGCGCGGCTGGAGTTGGACATGTTCGATCGCCATACGCGCCACAATCCCCCGCGCGCCTGCATCGGCATAGAGCGTGTTGGTGCCGTTGCCAACGAGCAGCAAAGGGTAGCGGCGCTCCCAGGCCAACGCTACCAGTTGCGCCAGCTCCTCCTCCGTCGCCACGGACACCCACACATCCGCCAGGCCACCAACACCAAAGGTACCATGCTGCGATAGTGGCTCCATCGCCTTCGCGCGCGCGCCAAAAAGCGCCGATACGGCGGCGAACGCCGCTTCCGGCGAATAGGGGATCTCATCCTGCCCTGGCATGTCTGGCTCCTGAGCGGTGTACCTGGATATGATGCGCGGCCCGCGCAGTATTCAGTATACACGCCAGCGCCAGGTCGCGACGACAGGTCGGGACAGGGCGGGAGCGCGGCGGCGCTGAAATCGCGAACATGATGAAAGCGCGCATCAGTCTAGTTCGAGGGCAGGTTGTAGTGGTCGTCGGCTGGCGCAATGGCGGCGGTATAGCCGGTGAACATCTGATAGAAGACGGATTTCGGCAGGTAGTGGATGTAGTACTCCGACGAGTCCACAATCGCAAGACCCTGAGCGTCGCCACCCACGACGACAAGGAAATGCCCGCCAGAGAAGAAGGAATAGTAGCCGTAAGAGATGCGGACATTGACGATCACCGGGATGCCGAGATGCTCAGAAACATAGACAATCTGATTGTATGTCCAGGAGTTGCTTTCGTCGGCGCGCAGGCCATGCTTCGCGGCGATCATGGCGAAGGCGTGGCGGTTGAGCAAACCCCAGTTGGGGTCTATATATTTCCCAAGCTCGTCAATCTCGTGGCCGATCGTTGCGTCACGGACGCCGTACGCCGTCAGGATCTCCGAGATGGCGGCGGCGCTGCACGCCGCGCCACCCCAGCGCTGGTACTGAGCATAGTTGTCATAGAGATCGGGCCGCTTGAGCTGTGTCTCGGGCTTGACCAAACTGGTGATCGCCGCGCCCGGCGATAGTCCCATCTGCGCCTGCGCGACCTGGAGCGGCTGCGATGGCTCGCCCATGTACGCTGGCGCGTGCAGGAAGCCAATGATCGCCGCCGCCAGCGCCAGGATTAAGCGCGCCACCGTCCATGGATTGCGTGCGGTCTGCACGAGCCGCTCGGTCGCCCGGCGGACGCGCGGGCGCGGCGGGCGATAGGCGACCAACTCCGGCACGCTCGCTTGCGGGAGAGCAGGGTACAAGCTGAGGCGCGGATCAGCCTCCTCGCGGTAGTTGACCTCCGGTAACGCGGGCGCGAGCGGGCGGGAGAGGGGATGTGCCAGCGGGCGCGCCAGCGGACTTGAATAGCCGCGCGTTGCGTACTCATCGTCAGCGATGCGGTCGCGCGCGCCATATTGTTCGGCCCAATCCTCCGCGACGCGCTCACCGTACGGCACATCATAGCCCTCATCGTAGGGCTCCTGGTACCGCCCATCGCCATAGCCATCAGGCAACTCTTCGGCTTCCCAGGCGTCGCGTGGGGTAGCGATAGGCATGCTGGGCAGTGTGAGACGGCCGGGAGGTGTGAAATCCTCTTCCTCGCCACGCCGCGGACTCCGTCGCCGCGGGTCGGAAGCGTCAGGGCGCGCTGCGGGTACACGAGGGAAGCTGTCTGTAAGCGTACCCACCTGGCTAGCTGCGCCCGCTTTGCGCCCGCGCGCTCCTGACCGTCCGGGCATGAGTGCCATCCTCTCCTCGCCACGCTCGCTGGGCTGGGGGTCCATCTCGCGATACGCGCGATGGAGTCGCTCTCCGCGCCCATGTGGCATGGATGATAAGCGCGCGACCAAGACACCGTCAAGCGCGGGGCCGTTCTGGCCCATGGCGGTCCACCTCGATGGGGGAGTGTAACAGGCCTGCCCCGCTGGAGACACTGCCCACTCCTATGGGACAATTGCATTTCGCGGATGGGACTATTGGGGGTATTGACGGCTTGGCGCCAATCCTATATAACAAAGTCACGCCGACGGCTGTGGACATGCTCTACACGGTCTCATTCGCACCTCTCTACACCACTGCCGCCGGCTATTCTTCTACCTTCCGCCAGCCACCCCGCTACCGCATCCTGACGCTGTCCTGGCGCTGCGCCACTCGGTCACGCCAGCCGCCACCGGGCGCTCAGACCGTCCGGACGCCCAACCACACCTTCCAGCGCAAGCGGAGAATGCGCGGGGAGCGCTTCCGGCGCCTCATCGTGACTAGCGCCTTCGATGCGCAAAACACGCCGCTCGCGCTCCAGTTTGAGCAGACCCGCCAGTGTCGAGTAAGCCGCCACGGGATGCATGGCCGCCGGGACGTCGGTATAGATGCGGCCGACGAGGGTAGGCACGGAGGTTGGCTCGGCGCTGAGCGCGCCAAGGAGCTGGCGCTCGCGATCATCGCGGTGCGCGATGTAGCCTTCGAGTAACGCCTGCGCGTCGTCGCGGGCGGGGCCATGGCCGGGCAGCAGCAGGCGCGGCTCCAGCGACAGCATGCGCCTGAGCGAGGCCAGATAGTCGTTCAGATCACCTTCTGGCGGGGCAATGACCACCGTGCCGGAGCCTGCCACCAGGTCGCC
>DASTKI010000122.1:0-36575 GCA_035716045.1 Ktedonobacterales bacterium | reverse complement strand
GCCCACGGCAGCGGCAGCAGCCGGCATAGCCCGCGCAATCGCTACGTCGCGCAGGCCCTCAACGAGGGCGGGATCGCGACGCTGCTGCTGGACCTGCTGACGGCGGAGGAAGAGGAGGAGGATCGGATGGGAGCGCGCCTCCGCTTCGATATCTCCCTACTCGCCCAGCGCGTCGCCGACGTGACCGACTGGCTCCTCCAGTACCCCGAGACGCGCGGCTTGCGGATCGGCTATTTCGGCGCCAGCACGGGAGCGGCGGCGGCGCTGGTGGCGGCGGCGCAGCGCCCGGACGCCGTCGCCGCGATCGTCTCGCGTGGTGGCCGTCCTGATCTGGCTGGGCAGGAACTGGCCCGCGTGCAGGCGCCCACGCTGCTGATCGTGGGCGGGCATGACTATCAGGTGATCGCGATGAACGAGGATGCGCTTCAGCAACTCCATGTGGAACGGCGACTCACTATTGTGCCCGGCGCGACGCATTTATTCGAGGAGCCAGGAGCGCTCGAGGAGGTCGCTCGCCTGGCGCGCGATTGGCTCGCCCACTATCTTGCGGCGCCGGCGCCAGGCCATCTCCCCGCGACTGAAGCCACTGACCGGCCTGAGCAGACGCCCTAGGCGCGCGAGCGGCTGAGACGCGACTGCGTCGCGATGTAGGAGATGGTATCGCGCTCCGCCGCGACAGAAGGGGTGACTACACGCCAAAATGCGGCGATGCGCTCGCCGCGCTCGTCCTGATTATGGGGTATGCTCTAACCTATTGGGCCAACGTTGCGCCAGCGCGCGTGCGGCCCGCCAGTAGAGGCGGGCGCGCGGCTGGCGCTTGTGTTGTCACAGCGGTTGATAACGGTCAGATGATAACGGTCAGAAATGAGGCGGCGATCATGACGAGCGTGGATAAGGGCCTGGAAGTGGGCCGGGAAGAACGCGAGAGCGCCGCCATACCCATAGACGGCGACATGGCGCGGGAGTTCGCCGCGTTGGGCGTTGGGCCGGATGCGTTGCGGGCGATGAGCGATCTCGGCTACAGCGTCCCGACGCCGATCCAGCGGCAGACGATCCCGTTGTTGCTCGCGGGGCGTGATGTGATCGCGCAGGCTCCGACCGGCACGGGCAAGACGGCGGCCTACGGCCTGCCGTTGATCGAGCGGCTGGATGTCCAGCAGGTCACCACCCAGGCGCTGATCGTGACGCCGACGCGCGAGTTGGCGATCCAGGTCGCGGAGGCGCTGCATGCGCTGGGCAAATATCGCGACATCGCGACCCTGCCCATCTATGGCGGCCAGCCCTACGAGCGGCAGCTGCGGGCGCTGGCGCGCGGCGTGCAGATTGTCGTCGGCACGCCGGGGCGGCTGCTGGATCACATCAATCGCAAGACGCTCGATCTCGCCAGCCTGCGCACAGTGGTGCTCGACGAAGCTGACGAGATGCTCGACATGGGCTTCATCGAGGATATCGAGGCGATTCTGGCCGAAGCGCCGCCTGAGCGCCAGACGGCGCTCTTCTCCGCGACGATCTCCACGCGCATCACCCGGCTGGCGGAACGCTACCTGCGTGAGCCGGAGCATGTGGTCGCCGCGACGCCTGAGGCGGTCGGACCGCGCGTGCGACAGGTATACTACGAGACGCTCATGTCAGGCAAGCTCGAAGCGCTCGCTCGCATTCTGGACATCGAGGAGCCGGAGTCGGCGATCGTCTTCGTGCGTACCCGGCGCGACGCCGATACGCTCACCGAGCAGCTGACGGGGCTGGGCTATCTGGCCCAGGCGATCCATGGAGAGATTCCACAGGCACAGCGCGAGCTCGTCCTGCAGCGCTTCCGCGCCGGGCACACGCAGCTGCTCGTGGCGACCGACATCGCCGCGCGAGGGCTGGATATACCTGACGTGAGCCATGTGATTAACTACGATCTGCCGCTGGAGCCGGACGCCTATGTGCATCGCATTGGGCGTACGGGGCGCGCTGGGCGCAGTGGCGAGGCGCTCACGCTCGTCACGCCACGCGACCGCCGCCAGTTGCGACTGATCGAGCACGCGACGCATCGCCGCTTGCAGCCGCTGAGCCTGCCGACGGCGGCGGATGTCGCGGCGCGACGGCGCGCGGCGTTCCGCGAGGACGTGCTCAAGCTGCTGGACGCGGGTCAACTCGATCCCTTCCTCGCGCTGGTTGAGGACCTGTCGGGCACGCACGACCCAACCGAGCTGGCTGCCGCCGCGTTCAAGATGGCGGCGCAGGCGCGTGAGGCGAAACGGCCTGGGCGCGAGGCGGTGTGGACGCGGGCCCCGGAAGAGCCGTCAACGGAGCAGCCGCCAGTGGAGGCGCCCGCCGCGCGTGAGTCGGCCACTCAGGCGAGAGTGCGGCCAGAGACTTCGCGGCCACGCTCTCATGCGCGTGACTCCAGGCGGACGGCGCGGCTCTTCCTCGGCGTTGGCCGGCGCGATGGTGTGCGTCCCACCGATCTCGTCGGCGCGATCACGCATGAGGCCGGTGTGCCGGGACAGATCATCGGCGACATAGACATCTACGACGCATTCTCATTCGTGGAAGCGCCAGAGGACGCCGCTGCGAGAATCATCGCCGCGCTCAATCAGACGACAATCCTTGGGCGCAAGCCGCAGGCGAAGATCGCGCATCCCGGCGCCGAGTGGGCGCCGCGCCCGAAGGAAAGGGCCACGCGGCGCGCTCGTAAGCGGCCATAAGCGTCTCGCGCCTGGTCGCTCATCTTATGGTAAGCGGGAAGCGCCATCCTGGATGCGAATGGCGCTTCCCGCTCACATGTCTGGCGGTTGCGCGGCGCGCTGCAATCCTTGGTTTCTAAGCGTTAGCATGATGAGCTAGCGCGCGGGCGCGGGCAAGGCGGGCAACGTTTCCCGCCCTGATGCGCTATTGATCCACAATCGCCGTCGACAGGTAGAAGGCGAGCAATGACGTGACCAGGTCGGCGTAGCCGCCGATGGCGAGCACCGGGTTGAAGCCACCAATCATGATGCCGATGCCGTCGAAGAGGTGGGTTATCGCCAGAATGAGAAGGATCGCCATGAAGATGCGATTGAGCTGATCGCCGCGATGCTCAGATAGAGCGCGATCAAGCTGAACGTCAGCACGACGATACCCGCGACGTACGCCGGATTACCTCCGCCCGCCACCGCTGGCAAGGTGTGATTGAGGGTGAGCCACTCCAGGATCGCCCATGCGGCGTTGAATGCGCCGAATGCGCCAAACGCTGTCGCGGCGAGCACATTGCCCCGGCGGAACGCCCACATACCCTCCAGGAATTGCCCGATGCCGCCGAAGACCAGCGCCACCGGGATCGCCATGACGACGAAACCAGTCCCGAACCAGCCAGCGAGCGCCACGCTGATGGTGAACGTCGCGCTGGCGAAACCCGCCAGCGCCAGCGGCATGGGGTCAGCGACTGTCGCCTGCTCGCGCTCGACGAGCGCCGCCATCTCCTGCTTGGGTTGCGGTCCGGCGACCGTACCGGCAAGAGTCCAGTACTCGCCGTCTCGCTGGGTCGCGTGTTCCGAAGGTCGGCCTCTTGCTGCGACATCTGTCATACTACGTATCCTCTTTCCTGAATGTGCTGGTTGCGCGCCGCGCTATCCGCCCAAGCAGTCTCAGGAGAGATGCATGTAGCGTACGACCGCCCCGCAGGAGCGAATATATCGTAACGTTACATATATCTTGTGTTGAGCCTGATGTGCGAGTCACGCGTGATCCGTAAGGTGGATGCGCGAACGCCCCAGAACGCCGCTATCAACGGCGTTCTGGGGTATAGGGGGATAGTCGCGCGCTCAGCATGCCGTCAGGGCGCGCCAAGCGGGCGATCTTCTATCACGAATGGTACAGTTGTGGCACGCTTACTCCTGCAACAGCATCGCCTCCGCCTGCCGTGCGATGTCCACGTAGGGCTCACCACTAACGTCCACGGCGACGAACCGGATCACGCCGCCGGTGAAGCGCCAGGGTCGTTGGCCTGGGAAGTCGCTGGACACGGCCCGCGGGCTACGCCCCACCGTCAATCCACTGCCAATGCCGAATAGGCCGGGCTGCGTCTTGATGCGCCCCTCGCCGATCTTCTGGTCGCCAACGTAGAGCGAGAGGATGCCGGTCGCGACGCCAGGTCCTTCCTCGCCGTCCTTGTCGAACGACGCTGACAGGATCAGGTTCTTGCCCACCGGCAGATCGGTGTCCGCGACGATCTTCTGCTCTATCATGCCGACGAAGTTGTAGACGTAGCTCAGCCGGTTATTCTTGACATACAGGGCGTGCCCGCCGAAGCGTGAGCCGTGGGCGAAGAGCACTCCGCTCGCGCCAGGGGCGGGGAGGTCTACGAGCGCTCCGACCGCGAACGAACGGTTGCGGATGTTGACCGCCTGCGCTTCGGGGACCGCCGCGACGTCCGGGTAGTAGCGGTAGCGGTGGCGCGGCGCGGTCAGTTGTGGTCGCGGGGTGGTGATGATCTCTACCGCCGAGCGGTCATCGAGCGGGAAGGCGTCGTTGGCTCCCGCCTCGGCGAACCACAGGTTCACCATCTCCCGCAGCTTGTTCGGTTGCGCCGCCGCTAGATCATGGAGCTCCGCCCGGTCCACATCGGTGTGGTAGAGCTCCCAGACATCATCGTTGAAGTGACTCCAGCCGCTGAGTGTGGGATGGGTCGTCACGGCTTTCCAGCCCTCGTGCCAGATGCCGCGTGAGCCGAGCATTGAATAGAATTGTGTCGCCCGCCTGCCACGCGCATGAGCGTCGTCGAAGCTGTAGCGCATGCTCACACCGTCGAGCGGGCTCTGCGTGTTCCCTTTGATCGTCGTCGGAGCCTCCACGCCAACCGCCTCCAGGATGGTCGGCGCGATGTCAATCGCGTGATGATACTGCTCTCTCATCTCACCGCGCGCGCGTATGCCGTCCGGCCACGCGATGATGCAGGGATCCGACGTGCCACCGTTGAACTCGTAGCGCTTCCACAGCTTGAACGGTGTATTGAACGCCATCGCCCAGCCGTTAGGGTAGTGATTGTACGTCTTCGGGCTGCCCAGGTCGTCGAGCATCGCGAGGTTCGCCTCGATGTCGTCAGGAATGCCGTTGAAGAGCTTGTTCTCGTTGACTGAGCCGTTGGGGCCACCCTCGCCGCTCGCGCCGTTGTCTGACACCAAGATCACGATCGTGTTCTCGCGCTGTCCGCTCTCCTCCAGATAGTCCAGCAGCCGCCCGATATGGTAGTCCGTATGGGAGAGGAACCCGGCGTAGACCTCGGCCATCCGCGCGAACAGTCGCTTTTCCTCGTCAGAGAGTGAGTCCCACGGCCGCGTGAAGTCGGTCTCAGGGAATGACTGTCCTTCTGGCCCGGTGCGCGTCTGCGGCGTGCCAATCGGATTGATGGGAGGGAGTTCGGTATCCTGTGGGACGAGCCCCTTCTCCTTCTGGCGCGCGAGGGTCTGCGCTCGCAGCGCCTCATAGCCCATGTCGAAGCGCCCGCGGTACTTCTCAATCCACTCACGCGGCGCCTGGTGCGGCGCGTGGCAGGCGCCCGGCGCATAGTAGAGGAAGAACGGCTTTTCGGGGGCGACAGCCTTGGCGTCCTTGATGAATTCGAGGGCTTTGTCGGTGATGTCAGCGGTAAAGTGGTAGCCCTCCTCGGGCGACGCTGGCTGGTCAATCGGGTGATCGTCGTAGACTAAATCTGGGTACCACTGGTTTGTCTCGGCGCCCAGGAACCCGTAGAAACGCTCGAAGCCCCGTCCGCTCGGCCAGTTCCGCCTCGTCGCGGCGAGGGTCATCTCGTCGGTTGGGCACAGGTGCCACTTGCCTACGATGTAGGTGTTCCAGCCGCGTTCGCTCAGGATCTCCGAGAGCATGCCATTTTCCGGCGGGATGGTTCCGCTTCCATTGGGGAACCCGATGGCCGCTTCAGTGATGCAGGCCATGCTGTTGCGGGTATGGTTGCGACCGGTGAGCAGGCATGAGCGCGTCGGCGAGCATAGCGCCGTCGTGTGGAACTGCATGTAGCGGACGCCGTCGGCGGCGATGCGGTCAATGTTGGGGGTCTCAATTGGTCCGCCATAGCATCCCATCGCGGAAAAGCCCACGTCGTCCAGCACGATGTAGATAATGTTGGGCGCGTTCTCAGGCGCCTTGGGCGCCGCGAACGGTTCCCAGTCCGGCTGTGAGTCCCGGATGTCAATGTTGACCTTGCCCTTGAACGATTTGGCCATCGCGTGATCGCTCCTCATACTAGGGTTTGCCAGACGCTCTCGTGACCAGGGCGCATGAAAGGCGCGGATGGGCTATCAAGCTATCCAAAGCGCTACGGAGCTATGGAACGCAGGCGTGGCTGGTAGTCCCCTGGGCGCTCTCCATCGCGGCTCCCGCGCGCCACTGCGCCGGTGACTATTGCGCCTATCTCCCGCGCACCCTAATCGCGCCCCGCCCGTGAGGATGAAAGCGGCTCATTGTGTCCTGATCTCGAAGCGTTCTATAGCTGGCGGTAGGTGAGCGCCAGCTTCGCCGGGTCTCGATGGTCAGTGGGATGCTGGACGCTATCTGACATTCAGCGCTCGTAAGATAGCCTTACCCCGTAGCAGCCCATGGTAAAGCGCGCATCCGCACACTCCATGCCATGCGGCTTCACGCCTGAGCTCGAGCTGGTCATGCTTCGCCGCATGGGAGTCAGTGAGCGCAGCTGTCTCAACCGTCTCCTGTCTCCCAAGCGCTTCTGGCACGGATTGTGGGGTTTCTCGCGCGCGACCGCTCATCTGGCGCTCATGGCCCGCCCCCAGCATCGCCGGAGACTACCATGCCGAAATCGCCGCCACTCCCGCCGACCTTTCCGCGAGGCGCGCCGCCCGCGTTCCATCTGTTGGCCAAGCCCACCGGCGCGATCTGCAATCTCGCCTGCGAATACTGCTTCTTCCTCTCGAAGGAAATGCTCTATCCCGGCAGCCGGTTTCGTATGGCCGATGACCTGCTGGAGATCTATATCCGCCAGTTGATCGAGTCGCACCGCTCGCCTGAAGTGACCATCGCCTGGCAGGGCGGCGAGCCAACCCTCATGGGGCTGGACTTTTTCGAGCGGTCGGTTGAGTACGCCAAGCGCTACCGGAGGCCCGGCCAGCGCATCAGCTATACGATTCAGACCAACGGCACGCGTCTGGATGACGCCTGGGGAGCGTTCTTCAAAGCGTACGGCTTCCTCGTCGGCCTCAGCGTGGATGGCCCGCGCGAGTACCATGACGCTTATCGCGTAGACAAAGGCGGCAGAGGCTCGTTCGATCAGGTCATGCGCGGCTGGGAGGTCCTGAAGCGCCATGAGGTGGATACCAACATCCTCTGTACCGTTCACGCCGCCAACCAGGACCACCCGCTCGATGTCTACCACTTCTTCCGCGACGATCTCGGCGTCCAGTTCATCCAGTTCATCCCCATTGTCGAGCGCGCCACCGAGGAGTCGCTGCCGCTGGCGAATCAGGGCTGGAGTCCCGCGCCCAGCGGCAAGCGCCCTCTCTATACTGTCAGCGGCAATCTCGTGACGGAGCGCAGCGTCCAATCTGAGGCTTATGGCCGCTTCCTGATCGCCATCTTTGATGAGTGGGTGCGGCGCGATGTCGGGACTGTCTTCGTGCAGAGCTTCGACACCGCGCTCGCCAATTGGATGCGCGTTCCCGGCGCCGTCTGCATCTTCTCGGAGACATGCGGGCAGGCGTTGGCGCTGGAGCACAACGGCGACCTCTACTGCTGCGACCATTTCGTCGAGCCGGCCTACCACCTCGGCAATATCCGCCAGACGCACATGCTCGAGCTGGTCGCCTCCGACCGGCAGCGCGCGTTCGGCCTTGCCAAGCGCGATACACTCCCCCGCTACTGCCGGGAGTGCGCGGTGCGCTTCGCCTGCCATGGCGAATGCCCGCGCAACCGCTTCATCTCCACGCCCGATGGCGAGCCGGGACTCAACTATCTCTGCGCCGCCTACAAGGCCTTCTTCACCCATATTGACCGCCCTATGCGCCTGATGGCTGACCTCCTCCGCCAGGGGCGCTACGCTGACGAGGTGATGGCGCTGCTGGCGGAGGAGCGGCAGAGCTAGAGTTGCGCCCGCCCTGCGCCATCACACCTCAATCACAATCTGGGCCGCGACCGATCCCAGCTCCGCATCGCGACCAGCGCGGATTTTCCCCTACGCTAGCGGGATACGCGCCGTAAGGCCGAGGCGCGAAAACGGCGCCCAGAGTGCGAAACCTGATGCCAGGGAAGCAGGCGAAAGTCCGGCTTGTCCCGCGGCGCATCCAGAAGTGGCCTGGATGCGCTCGTTTGGGACTCACACGTGACCGTACGTGTGAATTGGGGAGGAGAGAGAACAATGGCGTGCCTATTTGCTCTGTTCGCGGCCTTTGCGCCTCGGTTGGCGCTCCTGTTTCTGTGGCTCTTTACCAACCTGGTGACCCGGGCGTTTGATTCGTTCATCGTGCCATTGCTCGGGATCATTTTCCTGCCGTTCACAACGCTGATGTATGTGCTCGTCTGGAGCCCCGTCGGCGGTGTGACTGGCTGGGCATGGTTCTGGGTCATTCTCGGGGCCTTGATCGACATCGGGTCGTATACGGGTAGCGCCTATGGCAATCGCCGTCGTATGCCGGGATACACAGCCTGAAACCTGGATTCCCTGTTTACGTCGCTGTGACGCCCTCGTGGTATGCGCTGGCGCGTGTGTGATCGGACTGTAAGCCCGCCGGGGTCGCCTGACGATGAAGGACTGGTCTGCGCGCCGCAGCCGGGCCGAGTCAGCGCGCGTCTACAAACAAAGGAAAGCGAACCATTACCATGAGCGCCAGGACACCCGACACGCACGAGGACCGCTGGGCCGATCAAACGCTGCCTGGGTCTGCTGCGCCGCCGTTCGATGCGCCGCCGTTCGATGAGGCGCCGACTATTCCATCCACTGTACCCGCTCTGCCACGCGGCAGGTTGGCGACGACCATGAGACGGACGCCGCCCGGTTGGCGCTGGGCGTTGGGAGTCGGGCTGGCGTTTCTCAGCGGGCTCGCCTTCGTGTTTCCACCATTCATCACTGCTCCGCCCGTCGTGGCGGCCCTTGCGCTCGTCGTGGCGTTCGCGCTGGCCCTGGCTGCGGGATTCCCGCTCGGCAGTTGGTGGGCGGCTCCGGCGCTGATCGCCGCCACGGCCGTTGGCGCCTGGGGAGGAGGCTGGGTAGTCTCGCAAGTGTCGCCCGACGGGGCGGTCGCGGGGCTCAGCGAAATGGCCGCCGCCGCCGTTGTATTGACCTATGTTCTGCTTGGGCTGGGGTTGCTCACCGCCTTCCAGCTCGCTGGAATCGGCATAGGTAAGCTATCCGGGATAGCGCTGCGGCGGTCACACGCGCTCTCGCCTGGCGAAGCCAGGGTCAGTCGCTGGCTTTCGGCGCTCGCCCCGCTGATCGCGACCGGATTCCTGGCTGGAATAACCGGCGCTGTGTACACGCAAGCTGGTGTCTTCGACACACTCACTGGCGTCCTCTATGCCTTCGCGCTCGCCGCCACGTGCGCTCTGGCCAGCTGGCTGCTGCGCTCGATACGCGGATGGGTGGTGGCCCCTGTCGTGTACGCTGGCGTCGCCGCGCTCACGCTGTATCTGATTGGAGGCGTGGACAGCCTGCCAGTCTTTACCACTGGGTTCGCGCTGTATATCGTCCTGCCCGCGGTGGCGATGAGCGCCGTCGGCGCGGCCATTGGGATGTCGCCCGTCGCGCGCGCCACAGAGGAGCCCAGAGCAGAGGAGCCTGGCGGCGGAACGCTGGCGACTTAGCCAATTAGGGCACGCGACGTTCGTGCCACAGGGAGGCGGAGTGGTTGCGGCATGTGGACGAGGCGCCTGCCCGCTCCGCCCTCTCCCCTATGCTCTCCTATCTGCCCTAGTCTCCCACATGGCCGCGTACCGTGCTCGCGCGGGCGTCAAGCCGTCCTCCCCGAGGAAGCGCCGGGACTACTGGCCAGGACCGCCTCTTCGACGTGTCACAATCGGGGCTTGATGAGACTCCTCGGGACGTGTGATACAGCGTGGCGCCGCTGGCGCTTCTTCTCCATGGCTCATCACACATGTCATGTTCCGGTAGCTCGCTATCGTGGGCGACTACGGGCTTTGCGGCGGGCTTCTTGGCCCGATGGCGTTAGCGACCGCCGACTCCGCTTCCGGATCGCTCTCGCCATTGAGCGCGGCGCTGTGCGTCTTACTGGCGCAGGCGGTGGTTATCGCATGAAACACCGTGATACAGCCCGCGCTATCCACGATTGTGCGGGTCTCCGCGGCTGAGTTAGGGATCCACTGAGTATCAATGTCCCCTTGGGCGAGAGGCAGAGGGTAGGTGCAGACGCCTGGCGCATACAGGCAGTCCCACGTATTGCCGAAGTTCACTACACGCACGCCCTGGCGCTGCGCCGCCGCCACCAGTTGTTCGTTCGTTTGCGTTGTGTCGGAGCGCGATCCGTTCATATCGAGGAGGCGCTGTCCAGTGGCTGTCGCTTGCATGTCATAGAACGCCTCAGCCGTGCAATCGTCCACTTTGTTTGGCAGGGCGAGGTTGAGTGACCTCGATGCGTTGAATGTATCCCGAGTGACGCCCGCCAAAGGGCTATCAACCGTGATGATGGTTGAGATGGAGATAGAGCCCTTTGCGTAGTCGGCAGACGCAACGTAGTTCAACTCCTGGAAAGCGACCACGCCACCAAGGCTATGACCGACCAGGATGAACGTCGTGTCTGGGTGCGCTCGACTGTATTCATCGAGCAGGCTGTGGAGATTCTGAACGCTCTGATCGAGATCGTTCCTCATCAGGTCGGTCGGAAGATACGGGCGGTGTCTCCAGACGCCACCTCCATCAACAAATCCACCATTGTAGCTGTAGGCGAGGAAGTCGCTGTCCGAATACCCGTACCGCTGGCGAAGAGTCTGCTGGAGATAATGGAATGTAGCCTGGTTGCTATCGGTGAAATCCACCTGCTGGCTCTCGCCAGTCTGGCGTCCAACGACAGGATTGGCGCCAAAACCCAGACCCGTGCAAACGCCACCCAGGAACACGACGACGTTGTGCTTGGCGCCGCTCGGCGCGCCTGGTATAGGCGGCTGGATCGGCGGCGTGGGCTGTGTGCCAGAAGATGTGGGCGTAATCGTGATGGGCGCCGCCGCCTGGATGGAGCTGTCAATTGTGTCGACAAAGCGGACAGTGTAGGCGCCAGGCCGGGCGTCAGGTGGGATGCGGAAGCCGAAGGCTTGGGGGTCGGCGGAGAACGAGACAGTGGTGAGCGCCTGGCCATTGGGCCAGACAGCCCGGACGCTGTGTCCGATTGTGAACCGCGAGCAGGTCGCTAGCACGTACGTGCCCGCCAGGGCGCGGTCCCGGCTCAGCGCGCAGCCAGGAGACACCGTGGGAGGCGTCGTGGCCGGCTGCCGCGTAGCGGGCGGCTGGGTGGCGGGCGGCTGGGTGGCGGGCGGCTGGGTGGCGGGTGGTCTTGGTGTCGGAGACGGCGGTGGCGATGTGGGAGGCGGCGCCGAAGGCGGCGTTGGCGTCGGTGGCGGTGGCGGAGGGGTAGGAGTGGGAGGCGGTGGGGTAGGCGTCGGCGGCAGGGGCGTTTGCGTCGGTGGTGGAGTGGTAGGAGTGGACGGCGGATCCGTGGGAGACGGCGTGGGCGGTGGGTCGGTAGGTGTGGGCGGTGGGTCGGTAGGAGAGGGCGTGGGCGTCGGATCCGCGGGCGACGGCGTCAGCGCCGGATCTGTGGGAGACGGTGGCGGCGTCGGGTCTGCGATGTTGAGGGTCTGAGTGGCTGTCGAGTCGCTCGCCTGGGCGCTAGTGGCTTCCACGATCAGCGCCACCCCGGGCGTATTGGGGACGCTGAATGAGACGGCGCCAGTGAACTGGCCTTCGTCGTTCGCGTTGACGGTCCGCTGGGCGACAAGCGCGCCGCCGCTGCGGACATCAATCGCGACCGCTGAATTGGGCGCCCACTGGCGTCCGGTGATGGTTCTGGCTATGGTTGCGCCCGCTGGCGCGCTGGTAGGGCTTACCCTCAGCTGAGGCTTGGCGCGCTCGGTGCGAGGCCCTGTTGGGAACGACATCGGCGCCAGCAACGCCAGCGACATTGCGCCGAAAACCGCGATGGTGAGCCATCGCGGGGCTCGGTGGAACGCTCTGGTCAGCATGCTGTCGCCCTCCTTCGCTTGACTGTGATCCGCGCGCCGGCGGTCCTTGCCGGGCCTATCTCTCCGCACGCGGCGTTCCGATGGCGCAAGTGGCGCAAGGGTCTGGAGTCCAGCGCGCCCCTCATCCGACCATTGGCAACAGTGTAGGGATCCAATGTCGCATAGCGTTCTCAACATAACGTAGCGCGAATCACAGCGCCATCACAGGGTCAGACGGTGTCTTTCAGGTGAGATGATCTCGCGCCTGCTATGAGGAGGCGTTGGCGCACCGGGCGTGCCAGCTTCGCCGAACGAAGGTAGGATCTGAAATGCGCGATCATGCGCTGATCGCCATTACGGTCGCTAGCCGCTCACATGCGTTGTGCTATATGCGGCGCGAAGTCACGGCGGCGACAGATACGCTATCGCCGCCGTGGTGTTAGGTGATCGGGCCAGTCCAGCTTGATTCCGCGAACGTGCGTCCGGAATCCGCTGGGCATACGCTGATGTTCGCATGGAGATGGCCGCGATATCCCAGGTTAGTTGTGGGGCGCAAGCTGGCGGGCAGGCGCGACGGGGTGCGCGAGGCGCGTGATGCTGTAGGCCAGAACAGCCGCCTCCGGAAGGACAAGAACGCCAAGAAACCCTACCTGCCGCACAATATAGTCGGTGTGCGGATCCCAGAGCGAGTACGGCAGCGCGGCCACCAAGAACGGGACCGCCGCGGCAACGACGAATCCCAGTATCCACAGCCAGTGATGCGCTATCCATGCCACGATTGTCGCTCCTATCACCGCAACCAGTATAGCGTACACCGAAGGAACGAAATAGAAGACGAGCCAGATGGTGACGCTGCCGTTTTGGTGACTTATCGGGTGCGGCTGCGCCTGGGCGAGGATGGCGACCGTTCCGGCGATGATGATGGTGAAAGCCAGGTGCAGGGACGAGACGGCGCCGAGGGCATATCCCCGGCCTGTACGCATGTCAACATTCGCGAGCAAGGCGGCAAAGCTAAAGACGACAACACCACAGGGCAGCAAGCCCAGTAGGGCTAACACTCCCACCTCCTCACCCTCAGGTCGGGACAAGAAACGTCCTGCTGGTATATACGCGCCAAGAAAACGAGGCGCTCAGAGAACCCTACGGCGAGCATAGCTGATTTGTTCCGCTGGGTCGAGGCGTCGCGGCAAGCGTATAAAGCCAGCTGGCGTAATCGCTGGCGTAGCGGGGGAAGGAAAACACAACACCGCAGGCGGCTCCTTTGAGATGCCTGCGGTGTCATTTTCACCGAACGTGATGAGAATTGGCGTGGCGGAAGGGGAGGGATTCGAACCCTCGACAGGGTTTCCCCTGTAGCGGTTTAGCAAACCGCCGCACTAGACCTACTATGCGACCCTTCCGTGCTGGCGCATATCAAGTGAAGCGCCGAGACATGGTGCCAAAGGGGGGACTCGAACCCCCACGGGCGTACGCCCACAACGCCCTGAACGTTGCGTGTCTACCGATTTCACCACTTTGGCAAGGTATGGCAGGGATGCCAAACGCCCTCTCAGGGGAAGGGACAACACCATACTACCCTACGGCTACCCGCCTTGTCAAGCGCTTTGAGCCGTCTTCTCGCCGCTCGCTATACGCATGGCTCACAGGGATCAGCGCCGGTCGAACTCGCGCTCCAGTGCGCTCAGGCTCAGCTTCACTAGCGTCGGGCGTCCGTGGCAGCAGCTCTGGAACGCGCTCGCGCCTTCGAGCTGGCGAACCAGCTCGCGCTGCTCCTCAGGCGTCAGCGTCTGTCCCGCCTTGATCGCCGCCTTGCAGGCGACGTTGGCCAGCGCGTGCTCCTCCCACGTCTCACCGTGGCTGGCCGCTTCGGCGTCGGCGCCCGCCAGCGTGACCAGCAGATCGCGTAGCGATTGGCCGCGCAGCTTGCCCGACAGTGTCGCAGGGACGGCCCGCGCCAGCATCGCATCCCCGCCGAATGGCTCGATGTCGAAGCCGATGCCGCGCAGCGCCTCCAGATGCTCCTCCACCCGCTCGCGCTCGTCCGGCGCAAGCTCCAGCGCCTCCGGCTCCAAGAGCAGCTGCGTTGTCACCGCCCGCGCGCGCCACTCCTCGATCATGCGCTCCAGCACGATACGCTCATGCGCCGCGTGCTGGTCTACCATGTATACCCCGTCCGGCCCCTCGGCGATGATGTAGGCCTGCGAGACCTGGCCCAATACCCGTAGCGCGGGCAACCGCTTGCCGCCGACTGGCGTATCCGCCGCGGGCGCGCCTGGCGCGCTGAACCCGCTCAGCCGCTCGCCAACTGGGTCGGCGCCGGGCTCCGCTCCCTCTCGCGCGGCCCATAGTGAGACAGGCGCGCTCCGGGCTTGCTGCGCTTTCGACGCTTCCAATAGCGCAGCGTGCGCCTCCACGCCATTCTCCGGCGCTTGGGGCACGATGCCATCGAGCGGCGCGGCGTTCGCGGGCATCGCCCAGCGTGTTTCCGCTCCGCTAGGGCCAACCTGCTCCCAGGCAGGCGCAGCGAAGACCCGCGTGGAGACCTCCGGCGTGGTCGCCGTGTTGATGACCGCCGCGCGGGTAGAGCGCAGGACCGCCGCGTACACCTGGCGCTCGCGCAAGAACTTGACCTCGGTCTTGGCCGGATGCGCGTTGACATCCAGCAGCCAGGGGTCGAGCGCGATGTTGACGACCGCGACGGGATGCCGCCCGACCAGCAGCAGCGAGTGGTAGGCCTCCTCGACGGCGTAGCTCAGCGCGCGGCTCTGCGCCCAGCGGCCATTGACGAAGAACGAGAGATATTGCCGCGTCGCCTTGTAGCAGGTGGGGCGACTGACGTAGCCGCTGACGCGCGGGCGATCGGGATCAGGCGCGATGTCCGTCCTCGTCTCGCCCAGGGCCGTCTCGCCGATGGGAACCATCTCCTCGGCGACGCGCAGGCCGTAGACGGCGATGATGACGTTCAGCAGCGAGCCGTCGCCGGTCGTGCTGAAGACTTCGCGGCCCTCGCTGAGCGCGGTGAAGCGCACGCCGGGATAGGCCAGCGCGTACTGCTCGACGATCTTGATGGCGTGCCCGGTCTCGGTCGCTCTGGTCTTGAGGAACTTGAGCCGCGCGGGGACGGAGGCGAAGAGCCCGCGCACGGTGACGCTTGTACCCGCGGGCGCGCCGGAGGGAACCACCGACCCCATGCGCCCCTCATCCACCGTGACCTGCGCGCCCGCCGAAGCGCCGCGTGCCCGGCTGGCCAGGGTCACCCGCGCCACCGCCGCGACGCTGGCCAGCGCCTCGCCGCGAAACCCCAGCGTATGGATGCGCTCCAGGTCCTCTATGGTGGCGATCTTGCTGGTCGCGTGGCGCTCAAAGGCCATGCTCAGCTCGTCCGCCGCGACGCCTACGCCATCGTCTACCACGCGGATCAGGTCCAGCCCACCGCCCTCCAGCTCTACGCGCACGGCGCCTGCCCCAGCGTCCAGCGCGTTCTCCACCAGCTCCTTGACCACCGACGCCGGGCGCTCCACGACCTCACCGGCGGCGATCTTCGCCGCCACATCCGCTGGCAATCGCTGGATCGCGCGCCGCTCTGGCATGTCTGTGGCTCCCATGGCTTCGTGGATGAGAGGGCCGTCACCCCTTGTGGGCGCCGCCCCTGGCTCCCCTATTCTACCGCCGCCGCCCCAAGACGGACGCCACGCGCTGAGACGTGCCGCTCGCCCGCGACGACGAAGCGCCACGGCCAGTCCGCCGCCTGGGTGATGCCAATGCGCGGCGTGGTGGCGATGGTCAGCGGCGTCATGGCGGGCGTCTCGGCGATCCAGAGGGCGTCGCCCAGCAGGTCGTCGCCATCGTCGGCGGTGGTCAGCGCCAACGCCTGGCAGAGCCGCCCTGGCCCGCGCGCCAGGTCGCGGTCGCTGATTCCCAGCCCGCGCCGCCGCCGCATCAGCTCCAACCCCACCGCCGGGCGGAGGGCGCGGATCAGGACCGCCGCCGCCACGCCCTCCGCCTCAGTGACGGCGTTCAGGCAGTAGTGGACGCCATACGAGCGGTAGACGTAGGCGGTCCCCGGCGCGGCGAACATCGAGGCGTTGCGCGCGGTCTTACCGCGAAAGGCGTGCGCCGCCGGGTCCACCGCCGAGATATACGCCTCGGTCTCGACGATCACACCGCCGACCACGCCGTCCGCCGTGCGGCGCAGCAGCGTCTTGCCGATCAGGTCACGCGCCACGTCCAGCGTCGGGCGGGCGTAGAACGCCCGCGGCAGCAACGGCAGGGCGCGTAGTTCCTCCAGGGCGTCCGTCACACACCGCTCCTTATAACGCTGCGCGTATTGTCCGCACCCGCTCGCGCCGCGCAGCCGGACGGCGTGATGGGATACACTGCTACAGAGTAGTCGCTGGTGAGGGGCCGGGCGCGCTTGGTATCCGTTGAGCGCCAGCCCTCACGCGGCCAGTATGCCACACGCCGCGCTGGGCGCCAGCGCGGTGGCCTTTACGGCTTCTATGGCTTCTATATGGGAACGGCCCGTGAGAGAGCGTGGCTCCGCCACGCGACATAGGTGTGAGACTCCGCGCTCTGCGCCGGACACTGGAGAGGACAAAGCGACGCATGACCACCGCGCAGCCACTGTCGAAGCGCGCTGAGATACCCGTCGAGCTGACTTGGGACCTGAGCACGATCTATCCCACAGATGACTCCTGGGAGGCGGAGTTCAGCCGGGTGGCGGCGCTGCTGCCGGGCGTCGCCGCCTTCGCTGGGCGCCTGGGCGAGTCCGCCGCCGTGATGCTCGAAGCCTTCACCACGCGCGACGCCGCTGGCGAGGCACTGGGCAAGCTGTTCGTCTATGCCCACATGCGGCTCCACGAGGACAGCGCCAACAGCGTCTACCAGGGCCTGGCCGATCGCGTGACGACGCTGGCCAACGACTTCAACGCTACCACGGCTTACATGACGCCGGAGATCCTGGCCATCCCACAAGAGCGGCTGGACGCCTTCCTCGCCGAGGAGCGGGAGCTGGCGGTCTATCGCCACCAGCTCGATGAGATCATTCGCGAACGGCCGCATGTGCTCTCCGCTGAGATGGAGAGCCTGCTGGCCCAGGCGGCGGAGATCGGCGCGGCGCCGGAGCGCGTCTTCGAGATGCTCAACAACGCCGACCTGAAGCTGCCGCAGGCGCACGACGAGAGCGGCGCGCTGGTCCAACTCACGCAGGGCAACTACGGCGCGAAGTTCCTGGAGAGCCAGAGCCGTTCCGTCCGCCAGGAAGCCTTCGAGGCGATGCTCGGCACGTACAGCAAGTTCCGCAACACCTTCGCCGCCACGCTCTCCTCGCAGGTCAAGCGCGACATCTTCTTCGCCCGCGCGCACAAGTATAGCTCGGCGCTCGAATCCGCGCTGGAGCCGCACAACATCCCGGTCAGCGTCTACAACAACCTGATCGAGACGGTAGACGCCAACCTGTCGCCGCTGCATCGCTATCTGCGCATCCGCAAGCGCGCGATGGGGCTAGACGACCTGCATATGTACGATTTGTACGTGCCGCTGGCGCGCGAGGTCGAGTACAAGGTCTCCTTCAAGGAGGCGCAGGAGCGAGTGGCCGCCGCGCTGGCCCCGCTGGGCCCCGACTACGTGGAGCCGCTGCGCAAGGGCTTTGACGCGCGCTGGATTGACGCGCTGGAGAGCGAGGGCAAACGGCCTGGCGCCTACAGCTGGGGCAGCTACGGCACGCAGCCTTTCGTGCTGCTGAACTATCAGGAGAGCATGGACAGCATGTTCACGCTGGCTCACGAGATGGGCCACTCCATGCACTCCTATTTCACCTGGGGCGCGCAGCCCTACCCTTACAGCAGCTATACGCTCTTCGTCGCCGAGGTCGCCTCGACGCTCAACGAGGCGCTGCTGACGCACTACCTGCTCCAGACCCACGACGACCGCGCGCTCAAGATGTATGTCATCAACCACGCGCTGGAGACCTACCGCACGACGCTCTACCGCCAGACGCTCTTCGCCGAGTTCGAGCGCGACATCCACGCGCGCGCTGAGGCGGGCGAGGCGCTGACGCCAGAGCTGCTGAGCGCGGTCTACAAGGGCCTGAACGAGAAATATTACGGCGCCGAGGTGAACGTTGACAGCTTGATCGAGATGGAGTGGGCGCGCATCCCGCACTTCTATTCGAGCTTCTACGTCTACCAGTACGCCACTGGCATCTCAGCCTCCGCCGCGCTGGCCAGCCAGATCATCGCCGAGGGCGCGCCCGCCGTGCAGCGCTACAAGCGCTTCCTCTCCTCTGGCTCATCGGACTACAGCATCAACCTGCTGCGCGACGCCGGGGTGGACCTTTCCACGCCGAAGCCTGTGCAGCAGGCGCTCGATACGTTCGACCAGTATCTCGATCAACTCGAGGCGCTGCTGTAGCGCCACCACCCCATGACGCGGCGACGGAAAGGCAGGCCAGATTACACATGCGAGCAGGCGCCAGGTATGGTATCCTAGGCGGGACGTTCGATCCGCCGCACATTGGCCATCTGGCGCTTGCTCAGGAGGCCGCGGTGAGGCTGGGGCTCGACCGCGTCTGGTTCTTGCCCGCCGCCGATCCGCCGCACAAGCGCGGGCGAGAGCTGAGCGACGCCCGCGACCGCGCCGCGATGGTCGAGCTGGCCATCGCCGGGGATGAGCGCTTCGGCCTCGATCGTGCTGACCTCGACCGGTCAGGTCCGTCCTATACCGTGGATACGCTGGACATCCTGCGCGCCCGCTGGGGGCCGGAGGTCTGGATTGGGTTCATCATCGGGTGGGACATGCTGCTCTATTTGCCTGAGTGGCACGATCCGGCAGGTGTGCTGGCGCGGCTCGATGCGCTGATCGTCGCCCGCCGGCCCGGCGCATTGGATGAGGCGGAGGACACGATCACCCAACTCGAAGCGGCGCTGCCCGGTCTGCGCGAGCGCCTGGCGCTGCTCGACGCGCCCCAGTTGGAGATCTCCTCCACCTGGCTGCGCGAGCGTGTCAGGTTGGAGCTTCCCGTGCGCTATCTCACACCCGATCCGGTCCGCACGTATATCTCTCAGCGCGGGTTGTATCGGTCCAATCAAGGGAGTGGCGCGTCAGGGTTATGGACGCCAGAGGAGGGAAGCGAGCCATGAAATTCGCTGACCTCGGCCTGGGCGACCGTGTGCGGCTGCGCAAGCCACACCCTTGTGGCAGCTACGAGTGGCGAGTGGTGCGGCTCGGCGCCGACATCGGGCTGAAATGCCTTGGATGTGGGCGCCGCGTGTTACTGTCGCGCAGTGAAGTGGAAAAGCGTATCAAGATGATCTTAGAGCGTGGCCCAGGGTCCGCCGGGCCAGCGTCACAGACGCCCACGATGATTGTGAGCGATGACCACCATGGCTGACGTGCGACGCGCCCCAGACATGCGGGAGCCATCCTCCACCAATGGACGCCAGCTCTCCTCTGACGCCGTCCGCCCGCTCCGCGAGCCGCGCTCTGCCGTCCCTTCGGTCAATCATAGCGTTCCGATCGGCGCGCGTGGCTATACCACGCTCTTCCGCAACCACGAGTTCTTGCGGCTCTGGTTGGCGCAGATGATTTCGCAGACCATCATGAACGCCGCCAACTACGGCATGATCTATCTGGTCACCAAGGTCAGCAATTCCTCCTTCGCTACCAGCGGCGCCATTGTGGCGTTCAGCCTGCCCGCGCTCTTCCTCAGTATCCCCGCGGGCGTCCTGGTGGACCGCTTCGACCGGCGGCTTGTGCTATGGGTAAGCAACGTGCTGCGGGCGCTCGCTTCGGCTGTCTTTGTGCTGGTGCTGCTGGTCTCCAGGGACACCCTCTGGCCTGTCTACGCGCTGACCTTCTTTATCGCGATGGTGGGCCAGTTCTTCACTCCCGCTGAGGGCGCGGCCATCCCGCGCCTGGTGGGCCGTAGCGACCTCATGAACGCGCTCGCGCTATTCAACATTACGTTTACCGTCGCGCAGGCCGCGGGCCTCATTCTCGTCGGCCCGCTGGCGCTGGTGCTCATTCCTGCCTTCCGTATTGGTGGACCAGTCTTCGGCGTGACCATCGAGCCGGTGGTGACCCTTTTCGCCATCGTGACGGTGTTCTATTTGGTCTGCGCCGCGCTGATTCTCTCGATTCCCGCCGCCCGCCTGCGCGCTGTCGAGCTGACCCCTGCTGAACAAGACGCGATGGCCGAGATCAGCGGGGTGCGACGGCGCGAGCCGCACCCCGATCCGAGCTCGGCCAGCGCCAAGCTCAGCAGCATTTATGGTGACATCGCCGCCTCGTGGCGCTTCATCCGCCAGGACAATATCCTGAATATCGCCGTCTGGCAGCTGACCCTCGCCGGGGTGATCATCTCCGTTGTCGCCACTATCGCCCCACGCTTTGTTCTTGACTACTTCAATTTGGGCCCCGAGTTGATGGTGCTCGTGCTGCTGCCGGCGGGCGTCGGACTGGTGCTCGGCTCTGTCGCTACACCGAACGTTGTGCGTCTCCTGCGCTATACCTGGACCATCGCACTCGGCGTTGGGCTGCTGGCCGCCAGCACGGCGCTGCTGGTCATTGGGCGTTTCACCGCCCCGTTCATCTTCGGCGGCGATGCATGGTGGACCGCCTGGCCCTACATCATATCCATGCTCGTTTTGACCTTCCTGATCGGCATCGGTATAGATTTCATCAACATTCCCGCTCAGACCATCGTGCAGGAGCGCTCGCCTGATTGGATAAAGGGTAGGGTGCTTGCGGTACAATATCTGTTGCTCTATGGCGCGACGGTGGTGTATGTGCCGATCATCGGTTGGCTTGCCGACCACATCGGGCTCTCCGCCGCGCTGATAATCGTCGCCGTCACCGTCGCGGGCGTCGGCGGGTTGACCGTCTACCTGCGCATTCGCGCGGGCAGGCGCGCATATGGGCGGCGAGGGCGCCGGCCCGGCGCGCCATCTGACGCCTCAGAGGGGGCTCTATGAGGCGGTTGACTCCCGAGCCGCTCGCCATGCTGTCTGATGAGCCGCATGAGATTCTGGTGACGGCGCTCTGTCCCATTGGGGATACGCTCTTCCTGACACCGGCGCTTGCCCTGCTGCGGCGCCGCTTCCCCCACGCGCGCGTTACTGCCGTCGTCTCCTCCAAGAATGAAGGCATCCTGACCGACAATCCCGATGTGGATCGGTTGATCCTCGCGCCGGAGCGCGGCCCCAGCCTGGAAGCGGTCCGCTTCGCCAGAGGCGTGCGTCGCATCAGCCAGGAACGCCCTGACCTGATCATCAACTTCTCCGCCGCGGGCACTTTCATCACCGCGCTGGCGGGTTTGCGCGCGCCCCGGTTGGGCCTCCAAACGCCTCCGTTCTGGGCGCTGACCGGCGCGCGCGATCAGGAGTACCGCGACCGCCACGCGATTGACCAGTATTTCAAGGTCATCGAGCCACTGGCCCCCGCTCCGCTCACGATCGAAGAGTGCGCGCCGCGCTTCTATCTCACGCCGGAGAACCGGCGCGAGGCCCGTGACCTGCTGCGCATCACGGGCGCGCGACCAGGCGACACGATCATCAGCATGCATGTGGGCGGCGACGGCTTCAATGGCCGCAAGCGCTGGGCGCCGGAGCGGTTCGCGCGCGTGGCGAACGAGCTCATCGAGCGCTTCGACGCCCGCATCTTCCTCGTCGGTGGCGGTGGCGACTTTGCCATGTCGCATGAGACGGCCGCGCGTATTCGCGGTCCCGTGCGGCTGATGGCTGGCAAGACGTCGCTGAAGGTGACGGGCGCGCTGATCGAGGCCTCGTCGCTCTTCATCGGTAATGACTCCAGTCCGCTGCATATCGCCGCCGCCGTTGGGACGCCCGCCGTCGGCATCTACGGCCCCTCGGACTGGATGGAGTTCCAGCCCATCGCGCGGCCGGGCTACCGCGGGCGGCTGCTGCACTCCGACCTGCCTTGCGCGCCCTGCTTCCGCTTCGTCGGCGCCGCGCCGCTATGGCAGATCAACACCTGCTACTCCTTCGCCTGCCTCAAGGCGATAGACGCCCGCCAGGTATTGGAGGCTGCTGTCGAGCTGCTGGAGGCCGCCAAACCTCCCCAGCGCGCCCCCGAGCCCGCCGGCGCCCCCGAAGCCCGCTAGGCGCAGTGGCGCCACACTCGCTATTTTTACAGCGTCAGCATGGCGCTACGTCCCGTGTCAGTCGCCGCCCCCGCCAGAGCTCGCGTCCACGCTGAACGCCAGTATTTTGCCATCGGACCGCCATTCACCTTCCACATTGGCCTGCATGCCTGCCTGTAGATTGGTAAGATCCGGTTGCGCCGTCCCATTGATCTGAATCTCTGTCTTGGGCGTCCCACTCGTGACGACGACGACGGTGTACGTCGCTGTCCCCACCTGCATCGTGAAGCTTTCCGTGTCATTGGATACAGAGATGACCTTGCCGGTTTGATGAAATGGCTGGCCCGCGCCGCCGGTCGGCGTGGGCTGTCGCTGTGTGGTCGGTGTGGGGGAGAGGGTGGTAGCGGTCACCTCGGTTGTCGCGGTCGCATTCGCGCCAGAGCCGCCAGCGGCCGCGGTGGCCGCCGCGCTCGTGGTCGCGGTCTCGGTGGCCGCGCTGGCCGTGCTCGCCTGCCCGGTGGGCGCGACGTGATGCGTGAGCTGTAACACCGCCAGCGCCGCGCCAAGGCTGAACACCAGCACAGCGCCCAGCGACGCTACCGCCGCCCGATTCTTCAGAAAACCCCATGCTCGCATGCGTATCTCCATCCAAGCGCGCCTCCCCCCCAGACGCGCGCCTTCGAGTCAACGCTCTACCGTTCGCCTGCCTCAACGGGAAAGTACCCCCAACGTAACATGGGGGTACCATCCCGCAACGCTCTTTACAGAGACTAGGGTATCCTAGGTCACAGCAATGATGAGTTCATGGGGGGCGCATCACGATGAGCATGGGGAACGATCCGCGGAATCCTGGGCGTTCGGAGCGGGGTGGGACGAGCGCGAACCGGCGGGATGGGCTGCTTAGCGGCAAGATGGGCGCTGTGCCACCGCGACCACCTGCACGCGGTGACTCGACATCGAGCCGCGCGGACGGGCTATCGAGCAGGAAGATGGACGTCGCGCCGCGCGATCCGCTGCCGACTCAGGGTCTGCCGGTCGCGGCGCCCGCCAACATGCTGCCTGTGCGCGTCATCGGGCGCCAGGAGGTTGCTCCGGGCGTCGTCAGCGTCTTCGTCGTCCTGCCGGGTACGCAGCAGGCCCCAGCGCCATATCTGCCGGGGCAATTCGTGACGCTGGCGCTGCCGACCCCGCGCGAGACGCTCTACCGCTCCTATTCGCTCTGCGGCGCTGGCGATTCGTCCGAGCCGTGGGAGTTGACGATCAAGCGCGTTGAGATGGGCGCCGTCTCCAACTATTTCTATGACTCCGTCGTCCCTGGCACGCTGCTCTACGCCAGCCTGCCGCGCGGCGTCTTCACGCTGCCGGGCAACCTGCACGCCGGCATGGCGCTGACGATGGTGGCGATTGGCAGCGGCGTCACGCCCATCATGGGCATGCTGCGCGCTATCGCCCGCATGCGCCCCGACGAGCGGCCCCGCGCCCAGCTCTACTACGCCTCGCGCCGACCCGAGGACATCATCTTCGGCGAAGAGCTGCGGCTGATGGATCCCCAGGAGCAGTGGCTCATCCAGCGCCACTATCTGTCCTCGCGTGGTGACCGCCTCGACCCAGAGGCGATCCTGGCGCGCGCGGACCGCGAGAGCCTACGCGGGCACTGGTATATGTGCGGCCCGACGTCGGTGACCCACGATCTGGCTGGGCGCCTCGAACGGATGGGCGTCAAGGACTCGCACATCCATGCCGAGGTGTTCGCCACGGCGCCTGGCCCCGCCTATAAGCTCGACCCGGAGGCTGAGCCCAGCGAGGGCGCGCATATCATGGTCGCCGACACCGGCGCTATGCTCGACGCCCAGCCGCAGGAGACGATCCTGGCCGCGCTGGAGCGCCACGGCTATCACCCGGAGTTCAGCTGCCGCGCGGGCTCATGCGGCACGTGCAAGCTGCGCCTTACGCAGGGGCAGGCCAGCCCGGCAGGCGAGGCGCTCTCTACCGCGGAGAAGACGTCCGGCTATGTGCTCAGCTGCATCGCCCGCCCGATGGGAGACATCACCATCGCGTCTGGCGGCCGCCCGCCCAAGGGCGTGGCGCGCGTCGCTGGCGCGCCCGCTCCGGTTGCGGGCCGTTCGCCCGCCGCGGTGACGCTGCTGCGTCTGACGGCGATCATGGGCGTTAGTGGCCTGCTCGTTGGCGCATGGAATCTGACCAACCACCGGCCCGATAGCTGGTCTCAGGCAGCCGCAGCTGGTTCGTCCTCTACCGCCGCGCCAGCGGGCTCTCACACCCCGTCCTCCTCGCCATCCGCTACCAAGCGCCCAAGGGCGACGGCCACTTCGCAGCCGGGCGCTGGTGGCTCTCCCAAGGCGACGGCGACGCCTAAGCCCAGCGGCGGCCCCGCGCCGACAGCGACACCCAAGCCACCTGCGCCCCAGCCTACCGCGACTAGCACACCATCCAAACCTTGATAGCCAGCGCGGGAAACAAGGGACATACTGTGCTGGTACAGCGTTACGAGCGCATCATGGGGACACCTGTCGGCGCGCAGGTGCCCGCGCCGCCCGCGCATGAGGACGCGGCGCGCGCGGCGATAGACGCCTGCCTGGAGTGGATGCGCGAGGTGGACCGCCGCCTGACGCGCTTCAAGCCGGAGAGCGACCTCATGCGCCTCAACGCCGCCGCTGGCGCGTGGGCGCCCATCTCGGACATGCTGTTCGAGGTCGTGGAGCGCAGCCTGCTCGCCGCCGAGGCGACCGACGGCCTCTTCGACCCGACGATCCTGCCAATGCTGGAGGCCTGGGGCTACGACCGCGACTTCAGCGCCATCGCCTACGAAGAGGCCGCGCTTGAATGGCGCGTGCCCAACGACCTGATTCCCCCAGGCCACTGGCGTGAGATCGAGCTTGACCGTCGTCAACAGCGCATCCGTCTGCCCGCTGGCGTCCGGCTGGACCTGGGTGGCATCGCTAAGGGCTGGGCGGCGGATATCGCGCTCGACCGCTTCTTCGGCGCATTCCCCAACGCGCTGGTAGATGTCGGCGGCGACCTGCGCGCGCGCGGCGAGGTCGAGGCGGGCAAGCCCTGGCCGGTAGGGGTTGGCGCCGGGCGCGCCATCCGTGATAATCAGCCAGACGCGCCGCCCGAGCAGCAGGCTGTCGTCACACTCGGCAAGGGTGGCCTTGCCACCTCTGGCGCGGGCGCGCGCTGGTGGCTGCGGGCGGGCGAGCGTGCCCATCACCTGATTGACCCGCGCACCGGAAGGCCCGCGCGAATCTGGCTGGACGCCGCCGATGATCGGCCTGACGAGCCGCCGTTGATCGCCAGCGCCAGCGCTTTCGCGCCGACGGCGGCGGAGGCCGAGGTCGCCGCCAAGGTCGCGCTGCTGCTCGGCTACCCCGCCGCGCTCGAAGCGGTCGAAGCGGTCGAAGAGTCTACAGACGGCGCTGTCAGCGACGCGGATCGCCCAGGTATCGCGCTCCTGCTAACACTGGGGACGGGCGCGGTCGTGTTCTCATCAAATCTGCCGACATATCTGGCCCGCATGGGAGGCGGAGACATATGGATATCTTGAGCCTGGCGTCCGCCGCCGGCCGTGTTAGCGCCCTGGCGTCCCTGGTGGCGCGTGACACGCCCAGCCCTACGCTGTGGTACGTCACGCGCGCGACCGCCGTCGCGTGCTACATCACCCTGAGCGTGTCCGTCGCGCTGGGCGTCATCCAGAGCATCGCCCGCGCCTCGCGCGAGCGGCTGCCGTGGCTCATGGACGAGCTCCACCAGGTTAGCGCGACCCTGACGGGCGTCCTGCTGCTCGGGCATCTCGTCGCCCTGTATTTCGACCCATTCCTGCCCTTCTCGCTGCTGAACCTGCTCGCGCCCATCAACGAGCCGTATAGGCCGCTCGGTGTGGCGTTTGGCGTCTTCGCGCTCTATTGTATGGTCGCGCTGCTGTTCTCGTCGTGGCTGCGCCGCCACGTGCCGTATACCTTCTGGCGCGGGGTCCACTACTTCAGCTTCGTCGCCTTCGCGCTGGTGACGGCTCATGGTTACATCGCGGGCAGCGATGCCAAGGAGCCGTGGATGCTCGGCCTCTATGTTGGGGCAAGCTGCGCGGTGGCGTTCCTGCTCGTGATGCGCCTGTTCATCAGCCCGCGCAGCGAGGCGAAGGTCAGCTAGCCCGCGCTATGACAGTCCACGCCGAACCCGCGCAGCCACGCCCGCGCGATCAGCCCGTGACCAGCGGGCGTCGGGTGAATGCCATCCAGCGCCCAGAAGGCGGGCTCGCGCCGCGCCGCCGCCTGCGCGAACAGGCCGTCCAGCGGGACGAGCGCGCAGCCGAAATCGCGCGCCAGCCGCCGGACGGCATGGATCTTGGGGTCCAGGTCCACCCGCCATGCCTCGATCTCCGACGAGACGGGCAATGTGAACGGCTCCATGAGCGCGATGCGCGTCTGTGGCAGCGCCGCCCGCGTCCGCTCCAGCAAGTCGCGATACTGCCGCTCGAAGACGTGCGCCGGGGTCGGCTCGCCCGCGTCAAACGCGCGCCACGTCTCGTTGATGCCGATCAGGATCGAGAGGGCGTCGGGGCGCAGCGCCAGGCAGTCATCTTGCCAGCGCTCCAGCAGGTTGACCACCCGGTCGCCGCTCGCGCCCCGATTGAGGAAGCGCACGCCGCGCTCCGGGAACATTGCCGAGTACCAGCTACCCACCAGCAGCGGATAGCCGACCCCTAGGTCATCCGGTAGCGCGCGCACGCGGCCCGCGTCGGTTACGCTATCCCCCTGGAACAGCACGGTCGCCCCCGCCGGGATCTCCAGCGGTTGGGTCATGGGTATGACTGGCCGCGCGGGCGGATGATCAGCTCACTGATGCCGGTGTTCGCGGGCTGCTGGCAGGCAAAGATGACCGCCCGCGCCACGTCCGGTGGGTAGAGCGGCGTCGCGCCCTTGAGCATGTTGGGCACGATCTCCGGCGCGTAGCCCGCCACCTGCTGGAACTCGGAGATGACCACGCCTGGCTCGATGGCCGTCACTGAGATGCCCTGCGGGCCAACCTCCATGCGCAGCGCGTCGGTGATGGCCGAGGCCGCCGCCTTGGAGCCGCAGTAGGCGCCCCCGCCCGGCGTCGTTACCACGCCCGCGATGGACGACATGACGACCACATGCCCGCTCTTGCGCTCCAGCATCGGCGGGACGCCGTGCTTGAGCGTCAGCAGCAGGCCGTAGACGTTGGTGTCAATCATCGCCTTCCAGATCGCCGTGTCGCTCTCCACCGTCGCCTTGCGATAGCCGAACCCAGCGTTGGCGATCAGGATGTCGAGCTGGCCCCAGCGCTCCAGCGTGCGAGCGATAGCGTTCTCCACTTGCTCCTCGTGGCGCACGTCGCACTGAACCGCCAGCGCCTCGGCGGGCGCCAGCCGCTCCGCCAGCGCATGCAGCCGATCCATGCGTCGCGCCGCTATCGTCACGTGCGCGCCCTCGCGCGCCAGCGCCTCCGCGATGGCCTCGCCAATGCCGCTACTGGCGCCCGTTACCAGCGCCACCTTCCCGCGCAAGCTCTCCAGACTCTCTGGCCCGCTCGCCGCGCTCGCTTCGCCTGTCATTATCGCCTCCCATGCCGGATTCACGTTACGGCCATTCAAGGGCGCGCCTTGACGCACATCATGTACACCGTACCACGCAGGCGGGCTGCGCTGGCTACCCCGTGAGCGTCGCCTCGCTATCCGCTCTTGACATGTTTGAACAAATGTTCTAATATAGTGGCGCAGGCGAGCGGAGCATCCTCTCCCGGCGACCGGCGGATGGGGAACCGTCCGGCGCACGGATCCGCCCGCGTATCATCCTGGCGCTGCGCGCACCCTCGCGCGCGGTGCGGCGCGGTCGTCCTCTCCTCCACGCCGCAGCCGGGAGTGTCACGCGCTCGCGCGACGCTCCCGGCTTCATCTCTTCTTGCGCCCCCTCGACAACCATCCGACCTGGGCCATGGCCTGCTACGCTTTATTGCTGATAGGCGGGCGACGAAGGCATGAGAATGCTGAGATTGGGCGCCGAAGTTGCGGGATGTTCGCGCCTATCGCGGATGGCCTGGCTACCCCGTCCAGCGCCGCCGGAGGCGCGCTGTGACGCCCGGCTCCTACCTCAATCCCGACGCGCCTAGCCGTCCAGGTCATTTTGCGTGCGCGCCGTCCTCTGGGGAAAAGATCGTCAACGATCGCGTCTCGTAGCCCATCTCGGGGCGCCTTGGCCCGCCCACCGCTGGCGTCAATCGCGACCGCGCTCACCACCGCGCGCCGCGACCGCCGCCTTTGGCCATGCTCCCTGTTTGTCGCGGCTCTGAGAGGCCGCCAGCTCATCACGACATTGGCGCCATGCCAGTGACGGCGGGCGTCCGGGAGGTGTTCGCGATGTACAAGACACGGGACGGCGCTGAGCTCTTCGTCGTGGATGGACACACGCACTTTTGGGATGGAAGCCCCGAGAATCAGGCGAACAAATATGGTAAAGGATTTATCGAGTGCTTCTATGACTACCACCGGGTGTTCACGCCCGCCGAGCGCATCTGGCCGCTCGACCGCTTCGAGAAGTACGGCGAGGAGCGGATGCTGGAGGATGAGTTCGTCAACGGGCATGTGGATGTGGCGATCCTGCAGCCAACGTACCTGACCGACTTCTTCAAGTCAGGCTTCAACACCACCGACCAGGACGCGGTCCTGAAGAAGAAGCACCCCGACCGCTTCATCCTCAACGGCTCCTGGGATCCACGCGACGGCGACCGGGGGATCGAAGAGTTGCGGCGTCTCAAGGGCGAGTATGACATCACCGGCGTCAAGCTCTACACAGCGGAGTGGCGCGGCTCCTCGAAGGGCTGGAAGCTCACCAGCCCTGAGGCGATGCGCTTCCTGGAGGAGTGCGAGCGGCTGGGCATTGTGAATCTCCACATCCACAAAGGCCCAACGATCTATCCACTCAACAAAGACGCCTTCGACGTCAGCGACATTGACGAGCCAGCCTCGCTGTTCACGGACCTGCGCTTCATCGTGGAGCACGCGGGCGTTCCGCGGATCGAAGACTTCTGCTTCATCGGCGCGCAGGAGAAGAACGTCTACGCCGGCCTGGCGGTCATCATGCCGTGGGTCCACTCCCGCCCGCGCTCGTTCGCCCAGATGATGGCGAACCTGCTCTACTGGATCGGCCCTGACAAGCTGCTCTTCGGCAGCGACTACGCGATCTGGGAGCCGCAGTGGATCATCGAGGACTTCATGGCCTTCGAGATGCCGGAGGATCTGAAAGCCGAATACCACGTTGACCTCACGGCCGAGGTGAAGGCCAAGATCCTGGGCCTCAACGCGGCGCGGATCTACGGCCTCGACATCCCGCAGCACCAGCAGAAGATCCAGGGCGACACGTTCGCGCAGCGGCGCGTGGCCGCGCACGAGACGCAATAGGCCGCTGGGCTCGCGAACGCTCTGGTGATGCGAGCGCCAGCAAGCCATGAGCGGCGCTGGCGCTCGCTGTCGCATCCGCTCGAAAGGAAGCCAGATGGCGATTGACGAGCTTGACGAGCGAGACGTCTGGGCGCGGATCGGCGAAGTGCTCGACCCGGAGCTCGACCGGCCGCTGGACGACCTGGGCTTTGTGAATGCGGTCGAGGTCCACGGCGGCGAGGTCATCGTGCGCTTGCGCCTGCCGACCTACTGGTGCGCGCCGAACTTCGCCTACATGATGGTGGCCGATCTGCGCGACCGGATCAGCGCGACGCCCGGCGTCGAGCGAGTGACGGTGCTGCTGGAGGACCACTTCGCGGGCGAGGAGATCAGCGCGGGGGTGAGCCAGGGGCAGCCGTTCAGCGCGGTCTTTCCGGGCGACGCGGATGGCGAGCTGGAGGAGTTGCGGCGCACGTTCGCCGTCAAGGCGTTCCTGGTGCGCCAGGAGCAGATACTGCGCGCCTTGCAGCGTGCGGGCCTCTCCGCCGAGCGCATCACGCGGCTTACCCTGGCGGACCTGGTGATCGAAGGCGGCGACGTGCTGGCGCGCGCCGAGCCAGAGGCCCCGGACACCCGCGAGCGAGGCTGGGTCCGCGCGCCGGGGCATGCGCGGACCTATGCCTTGTGGTGGAAGAAGCGCGCGGCGCTGGGCCTGGCTGAGCTAGCCCCCAGCGCGCCTTGCTTCACGACCGCTGATGGCGCGCCGATCCCAGCGGAGTCGTTGCCGGAGCATCTGCGCTCGGCGCGCATGGTACGCCTCAATGGCGTCTTCAACACGCTGCTCTGCACTGGCTTGCATGCGATACGCCATGGCTCTGGCGAGCGCACGCCGGAGCTCATAGACGAATAGGCATAGGAAGCGCGCAGGCGCAAGTCGGGCTGGCTTCCCGCGGTGTCGGGAAGCCAGCGATAGGGGCGAGGCCCAGGAGGAATGAGGGATGAAAGCCGTTCAGATCGTGGGATACAACGAGCCGGTCAAGCTCGTGGACGCGCCGGAGCCGAAGATCGAGGGGCCATCGGACGTCATCGTGCGCCTCGGCGGGGCGGGCGTTTGCCGGACCGACCTGCACATCCTGGAAGGCATCTGGCGCGAGATGCTCGGCAATCCGACGCTGCCGTACACGATCGGCCATGAGAACGCGGGATGGGTCGAAGATGTGGGGTCCGCCGTCACGACGGTCAAGCGCGGCGATCCGGTCATCCTGCATCCCCAACCCTCCTGCGGACTGTGCCGCGCGTGCCGGGCGGGTAACGACATGCACTGCATCAACGCCTACTTCCCCGGGCTGGATGGCCACCCCGGCGGCTACGCGCAGTACATGAAGACGACGATTCGCGCCGTTGTGCCGCTCGCGCCCGGCACAGACCCCGTTCCCCTGGCGCCCTACGCCGACGCCGGCATTACCGCCTATCACGCAGTCAAGAAGCTCGTTCCTGACACGTATCCTGGCTGCGTGGTCGCGGTGATCGGTGTGGGTGGCCTGGGGCATTTCGGGATACAGCTGCTCAAGGTGATGACGCCTGCGAAGGTGGTGGCAGTTGATCTGTCCGAGGAGCGGCTGGCGTTCGCCCGGCGGCTGGGCGCCGATCACGGCGTGCTGGCCAGCGCGGACGGCGGCGTGAAAGGCGTACTGGACTACACCGGTGGCGGCGCTGACATCGTGATGGACTTCGTCGGCGAGAAGGGGACGCCGGAATCGGCCGGGGCGATGCTGCGCAAAGGCGGGACGTATTCGATCATCGGGTATGGCGGCGTGGTGCAGCGGACGGCGCTGGAGATGGTCTTCCGTGAGCTGCGCATCGTCGGCAATCTCGTCGGGTCATACAACGACCTGGCGGAGCTGATGGAGCTGGCGCATCAAGGGCGCGTGAAGATCGAGAGTGTGGAGTTCCCGCTCGCATCGGCGAATGACGTGCTGCATGATCTGGATGCGGGCAAGATCGTCGGGCGGGCGGTGCTGCGTCCGTGAGCTCAATGTAACAGGCCGGGCGGTTATGCTACCGCCCGGCCTGTTATGTCTCGCGCGCCAACGCCAAAGCGCGCTAATACATGCTTTGCTTGAGCGCGACGGCGCGGCGCAGCGAGTCGAGATCGCGCACCATATAATGCAGGTCAGTCGCCAGGCGCGCCACTTCGCGCTGGTCGTTGAAATACGTCATCTGCATGTCAATCGCCATCAACGCGCTGAGCAGCATCGCCTCCGGCAGCGCCTCGCGCTCCACGGGCGAGAGCGTCCGCGCCCGCGAGTAGCTCGCCACCGCGGCCCGCAGCAGCGGCGGCCGCCGGTCGCCCAGGCCCCAGGCGAAGTCGAACAGGGCCGTATCCAAGTGCGCGCGCTCGAAGTCGAGGATGCCGGAGATGGTGGAGCTGATCGCGTCGCCGCGCCAGAGCACGTTCGCCGAGACGTAATCGCCGTGCACGACGAGCTTTGGTAGCTCGGGGTAGAGCTGGCCGAAGTAGCGGTGCGCCAGCCGGTCGCGAACGAATCCCAGCAGCTCGGCGGGGAGCAGCTCGGGTTGCGGCTGCCAGCTCTCCAGCACGCGGTCTACGGTGTCAATCGTCCAGGCTGTCCAGGGCTCGAATGGCTCGCCCTGCGGGGTGAAGCCCTCCAGCGCGCGATGCAGCGCGCCCAGCGTCTCCGCCGCTTTGGGTCGCCCCCACATCCAGTCGCGCTCGTTCGCGTGGCGCCCATCCAGCGCATGGTAGAGCGCCCAGTAGGAGCCTCCCGCGCGCGTGAAGCTCGCGCCGTCGCGGTCGAGCACGGCGCGTGGGGCCGGGAGCCCTTGCTCGGACAGCCGCGTATGGATGCTGTGCGTGTAGGTGATGGATTCAGGCGGGAACCAGTCGTGGAACTGTTTCAGGAAGTAGCGCCGGTTATCCTCCGCCACGACGTCCCAATAGTGCGCGCGTGGCCGCTGGGTCTCCGTCGCCGCCGGTTTCGAGACGCGTCGCTCGCCTAGTCTGAAGCGGTCTAGCGCCTCCGCGACCAACTCCGCCGCGTTCCACTCATCGAGCGAAAGAGATTCCCCCGCCAGCCCCAGCCCTTCCGCGCACTCCTCACAGCCGATGAGTTCGCCCGCCGGATTGACGACCAGCGTGCTGAGCTGGCGCCCACAGTGCGGGCAGGTGAGTGGTGTATCAACATCCCAGGATAGTGGCGCAGTCATAGACGCTCCTCAGACTGGACAGCAGGAACCCCAGCCTCGCCCGCGCGCCTCGCCCTGCGGCCACGTCAGGCTCGAAATCGGCGCGGGCATGTCGAGTTCACGTGTAAAGTAGACCCATGCCGCCTGGCGCGCTCACCCACAGATCTGGCCACCCCGCGCGACTGTGCCGCTTCCTGCCGAACACAGGCTTCACGAGGCCTCTGGTGATGGTGATGGCGTCTGGACTGACGGGTTGATTGCGGGCGTTACGCTCGCGCAGGTGAGCGGATACGCGCTTCGTCAGTATAGCATGGCTTTCTTGCCCCACAAGCCCCTTAGGACTCAACCTGACAAGAAGTACCGTCTCAACCTGAGGACCGTTCGTCACATCCCTCAGCGCCCTCTCAAGCTGGCGCGCGTTCCGGCTCGTCCACGCGCATCAGTCCTCGCGTGTCGCCAGCGCCATGATTTCGGGCGCGCGCTTGCCCAGCCACGGCGCGACCAGCCGCGTCGCGGTCTGGTAGATCGCCAGCCCATAGAGCATGGCCAGCGGCGCGGAGACCACCAGCCATTCACGGCGTCCCAGCAGCGGCGGCATGAGCAGCAGGACAAAGACGGGCGCCAGCATGAACATCGCGCCCCAGAGCGCGCCAAGTGAGATCACGCTGCGCAGGCAGCCATTCTCGGATGACAGGCTGCTCGATCCGACGGAGAGCGTGCGCACCCGCAGCGGCAGCAGCGTCGAGGTGATGTTGCCCGCGCCCAGCAGCGTCAGCGTCGCCGCTACGCCCTCGGCCAGCGCGACGGGCGCCGCCGCCCAGTAGCCGTTCACCGCGCAGGACATGGCGATCAGCGCTACCTGGATCACCATCGCCACCGTGCCAACCGCCAGGTTCTTGCCCCACAGGATGTCCAGCGGCTTGGCGGGGAAGAGCAGTAGCGTCTGCAAGCCCTGCCGCTCCATGCCCAGCGCGTTAAGCGAGAGGGTCAGCACGATCAGCAGCGCGGGCAGCGGCGCGAGCAGTGGCTGCATGCCGGCCATATGCACGGTGAAATAGTTGGATTCATTCGTCGGATGCGCGCCGCGCACCAGATCAGGCGCGAAGACGACCATCAGCAGCACCAGCGAGCTGAGCAGCGCCGCCTTGATCTGCGGGTCGCGCCAGAGGTAGCGCAAGTCCTTGCCCGCGACCGCCGCGACCGTTGGCGAGATCCACGGCCGCCGTGTCCGCGTCGCGCTCGCCGCCGCGCCGCGCTCCCGCCGGGTTGGCATGGCCCGCGCGCGCCGCGCGCCCCCACCGCCACTGCCCGCCGATTCCGCCGACGTCACGCCACGGTCCAGCGTCCAGGTCCAGGCGGCCAGCAGGATGGGCGTCAGCGCCGCCAGCGTCAGCAGCCACGGCAGCGCGCCGGACGTGTCGCCCACGCTGGCGTGGATGATCGCTCGCGCCGCCATCCCCGGCGGCAGCCATTGGACGTAGCGCCCGACGGGCAGTCGCCCCAGCAGATCCGCGGCATCGGCGTGCTGGATCAGCGTCGTGGCGAACTGCCCCGAGAGCGAGCATACCACACTCATAAGGGCGAAGATCACCACCGACAGGTCGCGGTAGCGGCGGCTGCGCAGCATTCCCACCAGCCCGGCCACTGTCATCTGGCTCAGACCGATGGTGTGGATGTACAGCAGGAGCAGCGCGGCGATGGATATGGGGCCCGCGCCCCAGCCTGCCAGCGTCGCCGCGAAGAGCGTCGCGATGATGAAGGTGGGTGGGTCGAGCAGCGTCGCCAGCGTCAAGCCAATCACGCGCTCGGCGCGAGTTAGTGGGTAGGTCGCCAGCCGCGTCACGTCCAGTCCCTCGTTGACGGAGTATTGCACAACAGGCAGCGCCACCCAGGCAATGTAGAGGAGGCCAAGCGTCACGAAGAGCAGCTGCTCTGCCGCCGCGCGTGGCAGGTAGCGATAGCCAAGGCCCGTCAGCAGGCCCGCCGACACGCCGAAGCCCAGGATGAAGACCAGCATGGCGATCGCGCCGATCAGGGACGAAGCGCTGCGCCGGTAGGCGCGGACACCTATCGTCCAGCGCAGCCAGAGCAGCGCGCCCACGTGGCGCGGGCGCACCGCCAGCTCAGAGAGCCCGCCAGCGCGCCCTCTGGGGAGCGCCGCCTCGTCGCTCGCCTGGGCTATTCCAGCCATTCCAGACTCCCCTCATGCCGCTCCGCTCCTACCAGCCGCAAGAACACGTCCTCCAGCGAGGCTCCATCTCCGCCGGTTCGCCGCCGCAGGTCATCGGGCGATCCCTCGGCGATCAGCCGCCCATCGTGGATGATGCCGACGCGCGTGCAAAGCTTCTCCACCACCTCCATGATGTGCGAGCTGAAGAAGATGGTCACGCCGCTGGCCGTCAATTCGCGCAGGATGTCGCGGATCACTCGCGAGCTGACCGGGTCCACGCCTTCGAACGGCTCATCCAGGAAGAGGGCCTGCGGGCGGTGGATCAGCGCGACCGCCAGCGCGGCCTTCTTGCGCATGCCGACCGAGTAATCCACCACCAGCTTGTCGGCGTCCTCGGTAAGTAGCAGCGCGTCCAGCAGGGCGCCCGCGCGCCGCCGGGCCTCCGCGCGCGGGATGTTATACATCGCGCCGGCGAACTCGACCAGCTCACGCCCGGTCAGCCGGTCGTAGAGGTTCAGCCGCTCCGGCAGCACGCCCATCACCATCTTGGCGCGCAGCGGCTCGCGCCATACGTTCTCCCCGCCGACGTAGGCGATGCCCGATGTAGGGCGCAGCATGCCCACCAGCATCTTGATCGTGGTGGACTTGCCCGCGCCGTTGCGCCCGAGGAAGCCGAAGAACTCGCCTCGCCGCACCGCCAACGACAGGCCATCCACCGCTCGCTTGCCGTCGAAGACACGGGTCAGGCCCCACATCGCCACCGCCGCATCAGCGGGCGGGAAGCCAGCGGGTGGCGGGCCAGGCGTGGGGGCCGCGCCGTCGTTCAGTGGCAGCGTGCTCATGTAGCCACGTTCCTTGTCTTATTGGGCGACGCCTGAGGCTGGTATGTGGAATGGATAATGGAAGGCGCTCGCCAGATGGGATGTCGGAGATACTCCCGTCATTGGATTATACGCGCCCCGCTACTCCGAAGTCGCATAGCTGGCGGCCTCTCCCCGCATCGCGGCTGCCTGGCCGCACGCTGGCGAGCGGCGGAGGCGGGGCGATGGTATGGTACCGAGCGAATAACGCTGTAATGCGATGCGCCACGCTCGCGCCTGAAGGAGGCGCCCAATGAGCGACGACACCATACCACCTGATCGCCCGAAGCTCCCGCCCGCGCTCCAGACAGCGCTGGCTGGGGCAAGCTGGCGCGCGGAGGCGATTGGCAAGTCCGGCGCGGGCGTCTGGCGGATCGAGGCGCCAGGCCGGCCGCCGCGCTACCTGAAGCATGTCATGAGGCCGCGTTTGGGCGAGCTACGCGCCGAGCGCGAGCGGCTCGACTGGCTGCACGGTCGCCTGCCCGTCCCAGCCGTGGAGGGCTGGGCGGAAGAGGATGGCGGCGCCTGGCTGCTGCTCAGCGCGGCGCCTGGCGCGATGGCGCAGGACGCTAACACGCCAGGTGATACCTCCACGCTCGCCCGCGCGCTGGGGGAGGGACTGCGCCGCATCCACGCCAGCCCTGTCGCCGACTGCCCGTTCGATATGCG
>DASTKI010000121.1:0-4260 GCA_035716045.1 Ktedonobacterales bacterium | reverse complement strand
CGTGGGCCATAGCTGGTATTCGCCCAGGCCTGAGCCGCGACGGCGCCGACGCCTGCCCGCGCCCAGGGAACCACCGCGCCCACCGCCAGAAACTTCGAGGCGACGGCAACCCCCACATCTCCCGTATGGGGATCACAGGCGGCCAGCGAAAACGTGGTGACCGGAAGATCGTTGCGCAATGCCATAGTGTTGAATCCTCCCCTTCGCAATGCCACATTCGCCCCCGTGGCAGACAGTCCTTTGCGATCAGCGCAGGTGTTCAACGTTTACGCATCGTTGCGAATCGGCGCGCCGTCGAGCGCGCCCAGTGTGTCCAGCGTGAGCGTGGCTGCCACCAACGCGGCGGTTTCGGCGCGCAATATGCGTGTTCCCAGCGTCACGAGCAGCGCGCCATGGCGTCTTGCCAGCGCCGCCTCACCTGCCGAGAAGCCGCCCGCTGGCCCGATGAACAGGTGTACCTCCGCGACGGATGATAGTCCACCCGCCGCGGCAATTGCCTCCGCCAGCGTCGCACGTAGCGGAGCCACCTCAGCCTCTTCCCACGGAAACAGCGCGATACTCCCTGGTGGCATCTGCGCCAGCGCGTGCGTCAGCGGGCGGGGCGATCCCAGAATGGGCAGCCGGTCGCCGCCGCACTGCTCCACCGCCTCCGCCAGAATCCGCTGCCAGCGCCGTTGCCGCGCCTCGCCAGTCGTCTCAGCCGCCGCCACCGCGCGCTCCGTAAGCAGCGGCTGAATCGCCGCGACGCCCAACTCGGTCGCCTTCTGCAAGACCCACTCGAACGGCGCCGGTTTGAGCATCCCCTGGCAGAGTACCACCCGGCAGGGAAACTCCGCCTGCTCTGTGAGTTTTGTACCCAGGCGAACCACGACGCGCCGCCGCTCCAGCGTCAGCGCCTCGGCGGGATAGACGCCTCCATGTCCGTCGAGCAGTTGAATCATAGCGCCCGGCGCCGCGCGCAGCACATCGCGCACCTGATGGGCCACATCCTGCGGCAGATCGAGCTCGGCGTGCTCCGCGAGCGGCACGTCCAGCAGCACAAAGCGCCCCGCTGGCATCTTGTTATCCCTACTCTCCGCCTTCTCCAGCATCTCCAGCATCCGCCGGAAGGGTACCGACCAACGTGACCCAGTCGCCCTCGACCATCTCGCGAATAGCGCGCAGGCCAGCCGCCCGTAGCGGCTCCTCAGCCTCGGCGCGGCGCTCGGCGATGATGCCGCTGGCGATCAGCGTTCCACCGGGGCGGACCGCGCGCACCAGTGACGGCGCGAGCTGCGCGATCACGCGGGCGATGATGTTGGCGACCACTACATCGAAGACGCCGATTTCCTCGCCAAGTGTGTCAAGACCCTCGGGCAGTGGCATGAATGGCTCGCCGTCCGCGCCTTCTAGCGTGGCCATACGCACCTCCATGGCATCGGAGACACCGTTGATCGCCGCGTTTTCGCGCGCCGCCACCACCGCGACCCCGCTGACATCCAGCGCCAGCACGCGCGCCGCGCCCAGTTTGATCGCGGCGGTCGCCAGAATGCCCGACCCCGTGCCAACATCCAGCACAGCGTTACCCGCCTGAACGCTCTCTTCGAGCGCGAGCACGCAGTTGCGGGTTGTGGGGTGAAGTCCCGTCCCGAAGGCCATGCCAGGATCAAGCTCGACGACCACCTCCTTCTCACGCGGCGAGTACTCGCGCCAGGACGGCTTGATGACCGTGCGGTGTCCCAGATGGAGGACATGGTAGTACTCCTTCCAGGCATTCGCCCAGTCTTCCTCGGCGATGCGGCGCGTCTCTAACTCGCCGATGCTGCCGGAGAGCACCTGTCCCAGATGCCAGACGCCTTCTTCGATGCGCCGCTTCGACTCCGCGCCATCGGCGTCGTCGGGTACGTACGCGCGGACGGTCACATGCGCGTTGGGGACCGGGACGTGTACCTGACCGTCGTCGAGCAAGTTGTAGGGCTGGTCAATGGCGACGCCACCACTAACATAGCGGCTCATCAACTCACTGACCGCCTCGACGGCTTCCGGGGCGGCGCGCACACTCAATTCGAGCCAGAAGGCTGAAGACATGGCAAACTTCCTCACAGCGACGACACACATCGGCAACAAATGCCCCCAACGTCCGCTCCGCACTGGCGGGGGCGAGACTGCGGTCAGGCCGCTGCATTGTCGCCTACTGGGCCGTTCCTCGTCAACCAGTGGCGCACATATTGCACGATTGCGCTAGTTGGCTTGCCGCGCCTGTATGGCCCTACCCTGTGTTGCCTGTAGCGGGCGCATCGGGCTACAGTGTGTTAGGAGTTCGCTGAGGAGCGCGGAGCGGCCCGGACGGGTCTACACAGAGATGCATATGCATAGATGCCTGAGAGAGTGAGCGTCACATATGACAACATCACAGCATTCGGCGCGCGAGCAGGGCCTCGCGCGGTTGCACACGGGCCAGACCGCACTGGCGGAGGGACGGCTGGAGCGGGCCATCGATGCGCTGGTGGAGGCGGAGTCGATCTTCCGGCAGCTTGATGATCAGGAGCATCTCGCCGACAGCCGTATGGCGCTGGCCGAGGCGCAACGCCAGCATGGCGCCATTGATCAGTCGGCGAATAGCTACTCGCAGGCTATCGAACTCTACCGCGAGGCCAACCTCCCCGCGCGCGAGGCCAGCGCGTCGCTGGCGCTGGGGCATATCGACCGCCAGCGCGGGCGGCTGGAGAGCGCCTGGCAGCACTATTATCTGGCGCTGCGCCTCTTCGAGAAGACGGAGAATGCCAGCGGACAAGCCAGTGCGTCGCTGGCGCTGGGGCATGTCGAACGGCTGCGCGGACGCGATGAGAAGGCGGCGGACTACTACACCACAGCGCGGACCTTGGCAGCCCAGGCTCATGATACGCTCATCGAAGCCGACGCGGCCCGCGGGCAGGGCGATATGCTCACCAGCCAGTCGCGCTATGCGGATGCGCGCGAGGCGATTCACCGGGCGCGCCAACTCTATCAGCAGTTACGCGACCAGTTTGGCGAGGCAGACACCTACGTCGGCGAAGGACGGCTGGCGCTGGAGACCGCCAATCTGGACGAGGCGGAAAACGACTTTGGCGAGGCGATAGCGCTCTCGGAACCAATAGAGTATCCGCTCGGCGTGGCCGATGGCATTCTCGGTCTGGGCGAGGTGGCGCTACACCGTAACCGGCTCGACCAGGCGCTGGCGAGTGGCCTGCGCGCCGAGGAAGATTATCGCGTCGCGGGTAGCTCGCTGGGGCAGGCGGAGGCAAATCGGCTGCTGGGTGAGGTGAACCTGTTGCGCGGCCAACTCGCGCAATCCATCGCCGTCTTCGACCGCGCGATCCGCGCCTTGCGAACCCTGAAGGTACAGCTTCCCTATGCACGCGCCACGCTTGGCGCGGCGGAGGCGCATCGCCGCAAAGGGACGCCGCGCAAGGCGGAAGATCTCTTTACCGAGGCGCGTGATCTCGCCCGCGAGACGGGTCATGTTGTCCTGGAAGCTCGCGCATCGCTGGGGCTGGGCCAGATCGCCCGCCATCGCGGCCTCTCCGCCACCGCCGCGCCCCTGCTGGCGGAGTCGGCGCGCCGACTGGAAGAGGCTCACCGCGCGTCCCTGGCGTCCCTGGCTCTCGATGAACGCGCGCATCTGGCGCTGACACAGGGGAAACTCGACGAGGCGCAACAGCTAGCCGAACAGGCGCTCGCGCTCGCCCACCAATCCGATACGTCGGCGCGCGAGGTTGGCCCGGAGGCGGCGGCGTTCTGCGCCGCGAGCATGGTGGCGCTCGCACGCGGCCAACTGGCTGAGGCGCGCGGCTTCGCCGAACAGGCCATCGCGCACGCCCAGCGCGAATCCGACGAGTTGTGGCGGGCCGAGGCGGCGCTTGTGACGGGTGAGGTGGAACTGGCCGCCGATAATGTGCAGGCGGCGGTCACGGCGTTTAATCAGGCATTGGGGCTGGCGAAGGAGCACGAGGCGCAGGTGGCCGAGGGGCTGGCGCAGGTGGGACTGGCGCGCGTGCTGCTGCGGCGCGAGCTTTATGCCGAGGCCGCTAATGGCCATCAGGAGATGCTGTTCCGCTTCCGTGTGGCTGATGAACCAGAGGCGCAGGCGCTGGTCCACCTGGGGCTGGGCGAGGCGCGCCGCCAGCTTGGCGATACTGAGGCCGCGCGGCAGGCGTTCGCCGAGGCGCTCCGGCTCTATCAGGAGTGCGACGATCCGCTGGGGCAATCCGACGCCTCACGCGGGCTGGCGAATGCGCTAGT
>DASTKI010000120.1:0-28845 GCA_035716045.1 Ktedonobacterales bacterium | reverse complement strand
CAGCGGGCGTCAACCCATCCGGGCCATGGGACTCCACGCTGGCGGAGAGCTGGTCATGCAGGCCAGCCATGCGCACCACCAGGAACTCATCCATCTGGTTGCTGACAAAGCTCAGGAACTTGACGCGCTCCAGCAGCGGATGCCGATCCGACTGCGCTTCCTCCAGCACTCGGCGGATGAAGGCGATGGCCGCGATCTCCCGATTGATGAACAGCTCACCGCGCGGCGCGCCCTGCGCTGTATCTACCGCTGCCATCGCCCTCACCACCCTGCTCTTCGTTCAGCCTGTCCTATGCGCTGCGTCATACCATCTATGACTCAAGACGCGTGTGATGCTCTCATTGTCGCATGAACGACCGCACACTTGGCCCGCATACCGGGCGCGCGCTGCATGGTGAGCGATTGTTACATCGCGAAGAGAGTTCATCCGGTTCCCATAGGGGTACCCGCTAGCCAGCTCAGCGGCAGGTCTATCCCATAGACTCCATGCTCACCGCGCTCGCATCCATGCAGTCCGCCCCATAACGCTGGGCGCCGCTCTAAGCCGATTGCCAGGCGATCGCCCTGATGTGACGCCTGACGTTTATCAGGCTCCGCGCGCGGCGATATGAGCGAAGGGGCGTTCCTGAGGCGCCTCGCATGACCGGCGCCACCTGCTATCCTGTTCTGTATACTGATCGACATAATGATTGGGACACATCCGCTTACTCTTCGTTACGGCGGCGTATCAATCGCCTGACAGCGTAGAGGCAATCACGATGAGTTGGATGTGACGGCACAAGATTGCCTCATAACCGCCTTGACGGTTACCTAAGCGGTCAGTATACTTGAGGCAATGAGAGAAATGCGCAGTTGACGCGCCTCTCTCTCAATAGATGCGCTCTCGGCCCGCCAGCCGCTTGCTCTGTTCTATCCTCATGCGCATTCCCTGCTCGCTCATGCTGCTCGATGCTGCCCGCATCCAGACTGTAACGTCGCCTGCGTTTCATGATCTAGCGTCGGGGCGCCCCGTTACCTTCTGAGCGGTGTTCGACTATCGAGTTGGCTGATACGGTTTCCGTGACCGGGCAGACGCCGCGCAAAACCGCGCAAGCGCACCGGGCCAGGACAGCCCAGTCGTCACATTACCGCACGGCGCTAGCGCTTCAGTCATGGGACAATGACGTCCGCCAGGCCGAGCGCCACGCCGCCGCGCTAGCCCCCGATGTCTCGACCGATCTGCGCCAGTGAGCGTATCTCGTCAGTCCCAGCGCAACATCTTTGCGGCTATCTCATCGTCGCGCGGCCAATCGCGCACAGCGCCTTGTCGTGTCTTTCGCCTTGCATTGTTCCGCGTCCTATGTAGCGATGGACGTTGTAGCGCGTCACAGCTGGCAGGATGATACCGCCAGCACAGCTAACCGATCAGCCTACACAGCAGCCGCTTGCGCGTCTCCATCGTAGCGGTGGCACGCCACATAGCAAGCTACCAGTGTTACAGCCGTTTTACGCAGCACACACGTTGTCGAAGCGCGTCGCTGACGCGCACGTTCTCCATGAAGGGCTAACTATGGAATCCAGCGACACCGTGGACCCAACCGAGAATCCCATGTCTATAGATGAAACGGAAGTGACTCAGCCAGCCGCCAGCGCCGAGGCGGCAGCCGAAGACGACCAGGACGCGAGCGTTGCAGCTGAAGAGCCGATTGTCGCAGAAGCGTCTCCAGTGGAGGAGGCGACCCCGGCTGAGACGGCGCCAGTGGCCGAGGGGAACCCACTCGAAGGACTCATCCACTCGACCGTGGGGGCGCTGGAAGAGATGGCGCAAGCCGTCTCATCGGCTATGAGCAGGCTCACCACTCTGCTGTCGAGTCATGCCCCAGCGAGCGCGGCTACCGACTCAATAGCTGACGAAGTGACGCCTGCCGCTGAAGTAGCGGCATCCGCCACTGAAGAGGCGTCTCCGGCCGCCGACGAGGCCGAAACCGCAGCCGAAGTAGCCGCCGACGAAGCCGCGCCAGCTACCGAAACGGCCGCCGACGAAGCTATCTCGGCCACCGAGGGGGCGGTCGAGGAGGTGGCGGCGACCGAGGAGGCCGCGCCTGCCGCCGAGGAAGAGATCGCTGCGGCTGCTGAGGCGGAGGAAGCTTCGCCTGTGGCTGATGAGGAAACCTCACCTGTCACCGAGGAGGAGGCCGCGCCCGCCTCTGAAGAAGCGCCCACGCCCATCGCCGAAGAGCCCGTCGCCGAAGTGGAGGCCTCACCCGCCGCTGAGGAGGCGCTCGCGGCCATGGTCACGCAAGAGGCGCCAGCGGCTGTGGAGGCCGCGCCTGCCGCCGAGGAGGAGGTCTCCTCCGAAGCTGAAGCTGTGGCCTCTCCGGACGCCGAAGAGGGCGCTCCGGTAGCTGAGGAAGCAGAGGCTGCGGCCGAAGAGACTGCCTCCATCGCTGAAGAAGCGGCTCCGACTGCGGAGGAAGCCGAGGAGGCTGAAGCCGCTCCGACTGCGGAGGAAGCCGAGGAGGCTGAAGAAAGCGAAGCCGCTCCAGCAGCCGAGGAAGCGACAGAGCCAGCCACACTTGCCGAGTTCGCCGCACCAGTTGAGGCCGCTGAATCCGTGGAGGCTGAGCCAGACGCAGCCGCAAGCGAGGTAGAGCCGGTCGCGGAAACGGCCCGCTCGGAGACTGAGAACTAGGGCCACTGCCACTGGGAGCGGGCAGCCATTCGCCGCTCCCGCTCTCGATCAAGAGGCGGCTGTGCCAGCCTGCGCGCCAGGGAAACCCCGCGCCAACCACTTGCCATTCCGTACCATGCGTGACGCCGCGGTGGGGGCTCCGCTGGCGTCACGCGATTACATGCGCGGCAAGATGACTCCATTCACTGCGCCTTGGCGAAGCGGCGCGCATCCCAGTCACGCCGAAGGTGGGGGATGCGCGCCGCTTCTCTTTATCGTGGACAGGCTATGATGGCCGCATGCATGACCGCATGGTTGCGCACAACACGTATCGAGCGTTACAAGGTATGATGGACATCTCACTGGGTAGTTGGGAGCGCTCATCCATGCGATTCATGTGTTATGTAGACAATTATCCGCCCTCTCGGCGGCTGCCTCATCTGGCAGGCCCTGCAATGATGTCATTTGCGCTCAGCGCGCTCGCGGGGCAACTCACCTCCGTTCGGACGGGAGCAAGTAAGGATGCGCTTCCGGCACGACAGGATCGCGTGTGAATCCCGAGGATACGACTGGATCTATCGGATCCATGCGCCCGCGCACGAGCGACTGGCGGACACTGCTCATCCTCTTCACGCTTGCTGGCGTCGTCGAGTCGCAGGCGTTCGGTCATCTCTCCGCCTTCCGCCCGCTCTTTCTCCAGCAACTCGGCGTGCCGCTGGCCCAGATCCCCTTCTGGACTGGCCTGCTGGCCTCGCTGGGGTTCATGGTCGGTCTGCCGCTGCTTCCATTCTGGGGCGTTTGGGCCGACCGCTACAGTCGAAAGCTCATTATCGTTCGCAGCGCCTACATCGAGGGCGCGCTATTCACCGTGGCGGCGCTCAGTCCGAACGTCTGGGTACTCGCGGGCGCGCAGCTCCTCGGCGGCTTCGTCTACGGCAATACCGGCGTCATGCTCGCCATGCTGGCGGATGTCTCCCCACGGAAGCGCTTGGGCCTCGCGGTCGGCATTGCTAGCGCGGGCTTTCCTATCGGCTCATCCGTCGGCCCACTGATTGGCGGCTACGTCGCCCAGACGTTTGGCATCCGCCCGCTGCTCTTCGGCGACGGCGTCGCCTCCGCGCTAACCGGCCTGCTGCTGACGGTGGCGATTCACGAAGGGGCGCGCCGAGCGTCCACCGGTACGACGGTAGCGCGTATGCTCCAGCAGGCGGCGAGCGATATCCTCTCGTCGCGGCTGGTCATCAGCCTCTTTGGGCTCTACTTCTTCTCGGTTTTCGGCGTTTCACTCTATGTTCAGCTCCTGCCAATCCTCATCCAGCGGCTCGACACCGGCCCAAGCGATCTGCTGCCATCACTCATCGGCGGCACACTGGCCGCAGCTGGCATCGCAATGGCAATCTCTACGCCGTTCTGGGGACGATTGGGTGACGTACTCGGGCGATGGCGCACACTGCCCATCATTTTGGGCGCGATGACTCTGGGCATCGCCGCCGAAAGCCTGGCTCCAGCGCTGCTGCCGCTCCAGATATCCATCGTCTGGATTGGCCTGTTCCAGGGCGGGCTTGGGGCGACGGTGGTGGCGTTGCTGGCGCTGCTGGCGCCAGAGGAGCGGCGCGCCTCCATCCTCACCTTCTCGCTGCTGCCCTCACAGGTGTCCTGGTTCCTCGGGCCGCTGATTGGGGGCGCGCTCGCCAGTCTCACCCTGCGCGCGCCCTTCTTCGCTGGGGTCATCTTCCAGGCAATCGCGCTGGCGCTGGCGCTCACCCTGTCCAGGCGCGCGCGCCAGCGGCGCGGGACGCTAGCCCCCAGTGAGCCGGAACTGGCGCCCACTACACGCTAGCGCTGGGCCGCTAGCGGGCCCACATCCCGCTCCGGAAGACGGGGACCATCTCGCCAGACACCGTTTCGCCGTCAATGTCCAGCTTGTCCGACCCAACCATGAAGTCCACATGCTCCAGGCTGGTGTTCGCCCCATGCGCCGCCAGCTCCTCTGGCGACATCTTTGCGCCGCCCTCCAGGCAGATCGGGTATGCCCGCCCAATCGCCAGATGACACGAGGCGTTCTCATCGAAGAGCGTATTGCGCACCGGCGTCCCGGTATTGACCGGCGAATCCACTGGCACGAGCGCGACCTCGCCCAGATAGTGCGAACCGTCGTCCGTCTCGATGATCGTCGCTAGCAGATCGCGGCCCTGCCTTGCGTCAAACTCTACGATGCGCCCCGCCTCGAAGCGCAGACTGATCCCCTCGATCAGATTGCCGTTGTAGTTCAGCGGCATTGTACTGGAGACGACGCCCTCGACACCCGCGCGCACTGGAAGCGAGAACACTTCCTCAGTAGGCAGGTTTGGCACGAACGCGATACCCTGCGCGCTGACAGAGTTGCCGCCGCCGACCCATACCTGCCGCTCAGGCAGCTCGATACGCAGATCGGTCCCCGGCGCGCGATAGTGGAGACGCCTGAAGCGCGCTGTGTTCAGGTACTGCGTCCGCTCGTTGAGCCCGTCCAGATGCCGCCGCCATGCCGCCAGCGGGTCATCCTGATTGACGCGCGTCGCGGCGAAGATGTAGTCCCAGAGCGTCATCACGGCTTCCACGTCAGGCGCCTGTGGATATACCTGCCGCGCCCATGCTCGCGTCGCGACCGAGGCTACCAACCATGGATGACGTAACGTTGAGGCGGCGGCCGCAAGCTGCGCGCCAGCGCGCGCCCCGGCCCGCATCGCAGTCGCCACCCGCGCCGAGTCTACGTCGCTGTAGAGGTTAGGATCAGGCGCATAGAGGTTCAGGAATGCGGCGCCCTGCTCAGCAAGCTCCTCCATCCACTTTACTCGCCACATCGGGATCTCGCTCAGCGCTTCCTCTGGCGCCATCAGCATCCTCATCTGCGCGACCTCGGCGTCGTCCCACTGCATGAAGACATGGCGCGCGCCCATCTCATACGCTTTGCGCGTCAACTGCCGCGCTACCGGCGCCACATCCTCGATCACTGTGGGCGAGCCAGTGCTGATGACCAGCGTCTGCCCCTGCTGGAGGTTGACTCCAAGCTTTAGCAGGATGTCGAGATACGTATGCAGCCGCTCGTCGAACGGACGCTGTAATGTCATGAGCGCTACCTTCTCCATCTAAGCCGCCAGACAGCGCGCGCCGCCTCTCTTCATAAGCGAGAGGCGGCGTCACCCAGATCATGCCAGTGTTACGCGGGCGAGAACCAGATCACCGCGAGTGTAATCGTGATGATGGCGATGAGGACGCTGGCGCCCAGGAACAGCGCGCCGATGGTGATGCGCGCGCTGCGCGAGAGACCGCCCGTCCCAGCTTGTGATTCCCCGGCGCCTCCATACGAGGGCGCATAGGAGCGAGCGTAGGGATCATGGGCGTAGGGGTTGCGCGCCGCAGCTACCCCAGGCGCCTCCGGCATCGCTTCGGTGTAGGCGTCAGCATCTTCGTCACTCCAGCCGGACGGCCCGACCTGATAGCGGCTGGGACCTGGCTGCGAGCTGGGCCTTCCCGGCGCGGACGCGACAGGCGAGCCGCACTGGCCGCAGAACGCCTCCGTCCCCGTAATTCGCGCGCCGCATACTCCGCAATAGCGCGGCGCGCCGTTGGACCCTGGACCAGAGCGCGGAGCGCGCGCGGCGCCCGTCGAGGCGGTCATGCCACTCGTCGGAGCCTGAAAGGAGGTTCCGCGTGGGGAGTAAGGAGTGGCGTGGGCGGACGGAATCGCGGTATCAGCGGGGCGGGTCTCCCCCACCGAGGAGTCATCATCATACGTGTCCATTGGCGCCTGCCAGCCACAGTTCCGGCAGACTCCATGCACATTGAGCGCGTCAGCGCCGCATCGCTCGCACCTGCCCACTGAGCATCGCCTCCAGGCATTCGCAGCGGAGCGCGAATCCCAGCCGCGCGCCCCGCCGTCAGTATAGCGCGGCGCCACCGTCACCGCAACCGCGTACAACTCATGCGCTCACGTCGCAGCCGCGAGCGCCGTCGCCAGCCTACCGCGAGCGCTAACGCGAATCAACGACGGGGGCAGCGAGGGCCGGAGCGGGCCGCTCAGGTGACTCAGGCGGCTTGCGAGTGGGCGGACGTGGTGAACGGGGCTTGAGCCACCGGGGCAACTTGCCAGTGGGCGAGACGCCGGTGAGCCGCCGGAAGGCCACTACGATGAAGAGCATCAGCGCCCAGTTGACCACGGCGGAGACGAGAATCTGGTTCGTCTGGCCGATGGGCAGCAGGAGGAGGAGCCCGGTAAGGACAATGTTGAGCAGGGTGAGGGGCATGAGGAAGAGCCATGCGAAGCGCATGAGCTGGTCGGCGCGCAGGCGCGGCAGAGTGGCGCGGACCCACATGAAGACCAGCAGCAGCACGCTGAGCTTAGCGGTGAACCAGAAGGCGGCGATGCCGTTGAAGATCAGACTGGCGACAAAGCCGCCAACACCGCTGACGCCAAAGATTCCCTGCCAGGGGTCGAGGGAGGCGCCTGGACCCGACCAGCCGCCGAGGAAGAGGGCGGTGGCTACGGCGGAGACGATGGCCATGTTGCCGTACTCGCCCAGGAAGAACATCGCCCAGCGCAAGCCGCTATACTCGGTGAGGTAGCCGGCGACCAGCTCGGACTCGGCCTCGGGCAGGTCGAAGGGGGCGCGGTTGGTCTCGGCTAGGCCACAGACGTAGTAGACCGCCAGGCCGAGGGGTTGGGCGAGCAGGAACCAGAACCAGGGGGCGCCGGGCTGCATCTGGGCGGTAACGATCTGGCTGAAGGAGATCGAGCCGACCCCGCAGGTGGCCAGATCGGCGTTTGATCCGACGCATCCGGGGGCGAGGACGCTAGTGAGCATGACGACGCCGACCAGCGAGAGGACGAGCGGCAACTCGTAGGAGATCATCTGGGCCGCCGAGCGCAGGCCGCCAATTAGGGCGTACTTGTTGTTGGAGCCCCATCCGGCCATGAAGATACCAAGGACGTCGATCGAGCTGAGGGCGACGTAGTAGATGATGCCCATCCCCAAGGCGGCGGCGGTGAGGTAGGGAGAGAAAGGCAAGACGACAAAGGCCGTGATGACGGGTGCGAAGAAGATCACCGGAGCGAGCTTGAAGACGATGTTGTCGACCTGCGCCAGGCCGCGGATGTCCTCTTTGAGCAGCAGCTTGGCGACATCGAAAGGGGACTGGAGCAGGCCCGCCGGGCCGTAGTGCAGCGGGCCGTAGCGGTCCTGCATGTAGGCCTGTACCTTGCGCTCAAGGTAGGTCAGGATAGTGGCCGCCGTCATCAGGAAGCCGAGCGAGAAGAGGAACGTCACCAGCAGGTGGATGACGTAGAGCAGCGTCTCGTTCATGGATGCCTCATCGGTCTCTAACTATTGCTGGCGGGCTCGGTATGCCGCCCGGCATGCCTCGCCTCCCTGCCTCCCTCGCGGTCGGCTACTCGTCTTTTTCAGCCCGTCTCAGCCAGCGCCGCCGATGCGGTCAGTCGGCCGGATGGGCCATTAGCGGCCGGTCATTAGCGGCTCGTGGTCTCCAGGAACCCAGGAGCGCCGCGCGCCGGTTAGCGGCCCTCCTCAGCGGTCGACGTCGCCCAGGACGATGTCGATGCTGCCCAGGATGGCGATCACGTCGCCGATCTTGTGCCCGCGCAGCAGCTCGGGCAGAATCGCCAGGTTGACGAAGGAGGGGCCGCGCAACTTGGCGCGGTAGGGATACTCCGAGCCATCGCTGATCATGTAGACGCTCTCCTCCCCGCGCGCGCTCTCGACTGCCGCGTAAGTCTCTCCGCGCGGTGGGCGCAGGGCGATGGGCGCGCGCTGGGCGATCGAGCCACCAGGCAGGCGGTCAATGGCGGCGCGGATCAGGCGCACGCTCTCGACCATTTCCGCCATCTTAACCAGGTAGCGGGCGAAGCAGTCGCCCTCATGGCGTACCTGGGGCCGCACGGCGATTTCACGGTAGGCGCCGTAGGGACGGTCAACGCGCACATCAAAGGCCACACCCGAGGCGCGGGCCAGCGGGCCGGTGAGCGCGTAGGCGATAGCTTGCTCGCGGTCTATGTAGCCGACGCCCTCGGTGCGCGCCTCGAAGATCTCGTTGCCCGTCAGGAGGGCGTCGAGCTCAGGCACGCCCCGCTCCAGGAACTGCTCGCACCACGCCTCGCAGGTCTGGAGCCAGCCTTTGGGGAAGTCGTGCATCACTCCGCCAGGACGCAGGTAGTTGTGGGTGAAGCGGTGGCCGCTCAGAGCCTCGAACATATCCAGGATCTGCTCGCGGTCGCGGAAGGCCCACAGGATGGGAGTGGTGGCGCCCAGGTCGAGGCCGTAGGTGCCAATCGCCACCAGGTGGCTGGCGATGCGCTCGAGCTCTCCGACGATCAGGCGGATATACTGCGCGCGGCGCGGCGGCTCGATGCCGAGGAGCTGTTCGATGGCCATGGCGTAGACGATCTCATTGAGCATCGGACTGAGGTAGTCGGCGTTGTCAATGTAGCGAATACCGGCCATGTAGGGACGGTTCTCGAAGATCTTCTCCATGCCACGGTGCAAGTAGCCGATGACGGGAGTGCACTGGATGACAGTCTCGCCATCCAAGGTCAGCACCAGCCGCAGCACGCCATGGGTCGAGGGGTGCTGCGGGCCCATATTGAGGATCATCTCCTCGCTGCGCAGGCCGGAGGCGTCCTCGTAGGACCGGTTGGGGTTCATGGGCAAGTTTGGAAGGGACATGGCGTCGTGGGCGGATGTGGACATGGAGGCTCACCCTTTCTGAGGTACGCGCGCCACCGCGGGCCGCCGCGGGCCGCTAGTGAGACGACTGGCCCTGCCCAGACGACTCGCCGAGTCGGGAAGGGCTAGGTGGACCAGGCGGCGGGGGCGGGGGCGGCGTCCCGGGCGACGTGGCTGGCTGCTGAGGGGAGGGCGGAACCTCCTCTTTGCTGGGCGGCGTGCTGAGGTAGCGCGCTGGCTCGCGCGTCTCCTGCCGCTCTTGCTCCTGGCGAGCCTCGTCGGGCGTCACGACGCCCTGGCCGGTCTCCAGGTACACGGCGGCGCCGCCGAAGGTGGTCATGCCGGGATGGATGCGCTCGAGGGACCCCTGGCCCAGGCGCTTGTTCTGGATGCGCTCCTGATGGCGGACCTGTTCGCCCGAGACGGCGCGCACGCCTGGGACCTGGGTGGTGGCTGGGTCGTGACGCACGATTGGGGTGGAGGCGAAGCTCTTGAGCAACGGGTGGCCAGCGAACTCGTCTTCGAGCAGGATGCGCCGCAGGTCGGGATGGCCGCGGTAGACGACGCCCAACAGGTCGTACTGCTCGCGCTCGAGCCAGTTGGCCGAGGGGTAGAGGCTGACCAGCGAGTCAACCTCCGGGTGGGCGGCAGTCAGGCGCACACGAACCTGCAGCAGCCAGTTGTGGGCCAGCGAGCGGAAGTGGTAGAGCGACTGGAGGTGATCCACCATGTCGACGGCGGTGACGCAGGTGAGCATCTCAAACCCGGCCTCGTCGCGCAGCAGGCGGGCGAAGTCGAGCAACTTATCGGACGGAACCTCGACACCGATGACGCCCTGAGGCAGGCGGCTCTTGGGCAGCGAGGCGCCCAGCCCCAGGCGCTGCTCCAAAGGGGCGAGCTGGCTGAGCAGGGCGTTGAGGTGGTCGCGGTCGTAGGCCAGCAGCGAGGGCGCGCTGGGCGCCTCGGCTGATCGCTCTGGCCGCTGGGGCTGCGCGCCGGGACGGACGCTCAGATCCACCGGATGACTCCTTTCCGCCAGGCGTAGACCAGGCCGAGGGCGAGGACGCCGATGAAGAAGACGATCTCGATGAAGCCGAACCAGCTGAGCTGGTGGAAGATGACGGCCCAGGAGAGGATGAAGACGATGTCAACGTCGAAGGCGACGAAAAGCAGAGCGAAGATGTAGAAGGCGAGCGGGTACTGGACCCATGCCGACCCGAGCGGCGTCTCGCCCGATTCGTAGGTGAGGAGCTTGCCGCCCTCGCGCTGGCGGCGCAGGAAGAGGGTGTTGAGCAGGTCAGCGACGAAGAGGCTAAAGAGCACAAACCCGCAGCCGCCCAGGAAGAAGATGGCGGCGGTGAGGTAGCCGAGCGCATTCACGTTTGCCACGTTTGGCACGAGCGCCTCCTGATTCTGGAGGAGTGGTGAGATCATTCCCGGCGTTGACCGCGCCAAGCCAGGTCCGCCATGGCTACCATGGCAGGGAGTGACGGGGCGCGGAGAACAGTGGATGGCGGCATGCGAGGGGAGGTCTTACGGCCCCGCATCATCGCGCTGGCGGCCAGTCCACGTCGTAACATGCGGCGGCATGGGTTGCGGCGCGCCATCTCCGATTATAACATAGCCTCCCGGACCGGACAACCGCCCACGCCCGGTGAAATCGGGCGCCAAGGCGCGTGATAGACTATTCGTATCCGCCTGTGACGCCTCTCAAGACGGAAGAGGCGCCCAATGCGAAGTGAGAGAATGCCATGCCGCGCTCGTCCATGATCCGCTATACCTGTGAGTGCGGGACGGAGTACACCAGCCCCGTCTACCAGACGGTAAACGTGACCCTCGAGCCACATCTGCTATACCAACTGCTCGCGGGCCTGCTCAATGTCGCCGTCTGCCCGAACTGTGGTCGCAAGACCGCCGCCGCGTTGCCATTTGTGTATCACGATATGGCGCGCGGACTATTCGCCTACGTCCATCCCGACGCTGACGCGCCTGAAGAGACGCGCGAGCGGCTCCTGGAGCGCCTGCGCGAGGTCTACGATGAGGCGGTGGTCGAATCCGAGCGCATCCTGGCCCAGCGCCAGCGCGGCGCCTTTCCTGGCGCGGGCGCGCCAAAGCCCAATGTGCGCCGTCGCACCCCCGGCGATGACCTCGCCGCTCGCCTGGAGCCCGACACCCCGCCGATGCAGGTCATCTTCGGTGTCGAGAACCTGATCGCACTGATAGATTCCCTGCTGGAGCCAGACGAGCGGCTGGGGCGAGCGGCGCTCTCGGCGCGGAGCGCGGAGAGCGCCGCTCGTGAGCGCATTCTGACCCTCGCCCGCGCGCTCGCTGATCGCCTCGACCTCCAGATGGAGACCGAGGGAGCGGGACGCGACTTCACCGTCTGGCTCTACGGCCCGCGCAGCCGGGTCAGTCTCCTCGACCAGCGGCCCGGCGACGACTGACCTGGCCAGAATCCAGAATGTGGAACTTGCCGCGCTACGCTGGAATATTCTGGATCAGCAGCGGAATGAGCTTCTCCGCGTTAGGCGAGCCCAGTCCGGTGGTCGCGTCCCACCCTGGTCCCGCCTGATACCCCTGCACGTTGACCCCGCCGCCCCTGAAGGAATTGTTACCTGACGTCACGTCGCGGAATGCGTTGGAATACTGCGCCGAGCCCGCGATCTTGTAGAGCGCCGGGGTAATGTAGCCGAGCGGCCTGCCCGCCACCTGATTGGCGATGGCCATCAAGCCCGCCCAAAGGGGCGACCCGGCGCTCGTGCCACCTGAAAGCGTCCACTGGCCGTCAGTGTAGATCGCCAGACCTGTTTCCGGGTCAGCAGCCGCTGAGACATCCGGAACGCCCCGCCGCTGATTGAGCTGGCTCTGCGCGCTCGCCGGCAGCCCTTGCTGGAATGAAGGTGTGGGGTAAAACTGGCTGAAACCACCGCCACTCGCGCCGCCATTGCTGTTCCACACGACTTCCTGATATGAGCTGCCATTGTTCGTTAGCTTCGTGCCGCCTACCGACGTCACCCATGGGTTATCGCCTGGAAAGCTCGTGGTTGGAACCGACGAGTAGGTATTGAGCGAGGTGTCGGTGTAGTCCGTTGCGCCATTATCGCCCGAACTGCCAAAGAATGTAATCCCTTGCTCTTCCGTCGCCTGCTGGAGGAAGGCGTCCCACTTGGCGATCTCGGCCTGCCCAGCGGCATCATTCAGCGACACCTCCGAGGCGGCCCAGCTCTGCGAGACAACCGCGCCCAGATGATTGCTCACAGCATACTGCTCGAGCTGTCGGAACTCTGGAAGCCCGGCCACACCTTCGGTCTCATCCACCGGGCTGGTCAGCACCACGATGCTCGCCTCAGGCGCGATGGCGTGGACCATCTCCACATCCAGCGTCGTCTCACCCTGCCAGCCAGCCATTTCACGGTTCCCTGGATCGAACGGCACAGTCCCCAGCGGAGCGAGCACCTTGAGTTTCACCGGCGGCAATCCATATTGTTGATCGAATACCGCGAGGTCTTGCTGAAGAGTCGGGCTGCCGAACGAGTCAATGATAATGACGGTCTGTCCCTGCCCGCGATACCCCTTATCGTAGAGCGATGTTATGCCATAGGCGTCGCGGAGCCGCTGGGGGGTATATGCGATACCATAGCCCACGTCTGGGGCCGTCTCCGTCCCGTGCGCAATAGGTGTGCCCGCGCCTGGCTTGACCCCGATCGAAAACGAGCATGCGGCGAGCGCGCTCACCGTCACCCCAAGTGCGAGCGCCACCTGCGCCCGCTTTACCAGCCGTCTCGGCAGGTCCGGCATCCCAGTACCTCACTACTACTTTTCACACATGCGACCACCCAGGCGGCGCGCCAACGACCGGCCGCCACCCGCTGAGTGGCTCACCATCAGCAGCGCGGCTACCCTCTATGAGAGAGGAGTGTAGCCGAGGCTTATGCGCTGAGCGGGGATGTCGGGTCCGCGCAATCTGGCCTGGCCGCGGCGCCAACGCTTTCTACGACGGCAGCCAGCGGCCGGCTTGCCGTGCTGCGTCACAGGCTGATATGCTGCAATCGTCATCGTCGCGCAGCGCGCGCCCCGGCTGTCTCATGACAGATATACGCACATCCTGGCAAGGCAGGTTTCACCGATGCTATCACACCAGCTCACCAACTCTACCTCCGAGTCTGGTCCCGATACACGCCCGCGTGTCATGGCGATCTTCGCTCATCCCGATGATGTCGAGTTCATCTGCTCCGGAACCATCGCCCGCTTTGTCGCCAGCGGCTATCGCGTTCAGTACGTCCTCGCGACCAGCGGCGACAAAGGCAGCGACGACCCCACCGCTACGCCCGAGTCCCTGATCGCCACCCGCGAGGATGAGCAGCTGGCAGCCGCCAACATGCTCGGCGTCGCGGAGGTCACCTTTCTGCGCCATCGCGATGGCGAGGTCGAGGTCAGCATTCCCTTCCGTCGCGAGCTGGCGAAGGTCATCCGCAAGGGCCGCCCCGATGTCGTCCTGACCTTCGACCCCTGGCAGCGCTACCAGATTCACCCCGACCACCGCGCCGTCGGCCAGACCGCGCTCGATGCGGTCGCCGCCGCACGCGACCACATGTATTATCCCGACCAGCTCACTGATGGCCTCACCGAGCATCGCGTCCACAACGTCTACTTCTTCGCTACCGATCAACCGAACTACTATGTGGACATCACCGCTTACATGGAGACCAAGCTAGCCGCCGTTCGCGCCCACGCCAGCCAGATAAAGGGCGAGGCGACGCTGGAGTGGATTCGCTCACGCTCGCGCGCCGCTGGCCAGGAGATCGGCGTCGAGTATGCGGAGAGCTTCCACTACTTGCCCATGATGCGACCTCCGGCGCTCAAGCGCCTGCCCAACTGGTAAGCCCGGCATGAAGGTACCAGCGGAGCGGCCAGGCGAGTCGCCGGAGCGCGGCGTGATCGCCGCGTTCGAGCAGGCCTTTCCTGGCCGCCTGCGCGCCTGCTATATCCTGGGCAGCTACGCCGACGCCAGCGCCATCGGAACTAGCGACCTGGACCTCACAGTCATCTTCGCGGGCGCATTCGTGAGCCCCGATGAGCGCGACGCGGCGCGGCGGCTTGCGAGCGTGTGCGCTGCGGAGGCGCCAACCGAGTTGGACATCGAGATCAAGGATGAGGAATCCCTCTCCCAGGGAGTCAGTCCGAACCTCAAGCTGGCCAGCGCCCATATCTACGGGACCGACATTCGTGGCCAGCTGCCGCTCATCTCACTTGAGGCATGGACGCGCGACCGCATGCACTCTTCCTGGTGGCGCATCGCCCGCCTGTTCGCGCGCCCCGCCGTCATCATGCCATCGTTGGAGTATCCTGAGCCCACGCAACCGTTCCTGGGCTACACCCGACGGACCATCCGCTTAGCCGACGGACGACTGGTCCCTTCCACCCGCGATCTGATCCGTCTGACGGGCTGGGCGGCGACCGCGCTGCTCGCGCTCGAACGTGGCGTATACGTCGCGGGCAAGCGCGACGCTCACCTGCTCTATCACGAACACATCGGCGGCCCTTGGGACACGTTCATCGCGGACATCTACGAACTCTGCCGCGCCAGATGGTCATACCTCATCCCGGAGAATCAGGAAGACCGCGCTCGCTTGCGTGAAATCTGCGAGCGCACACTCCTGTTTGAGCGCCACTTCCTGGCGCGGTACAATCCATACCTGATCGCTGAGTTGCAGAGCGGGGACGCACACGCGCGCGAGGCCTGTGAGGTCATGCGACGCGCGCCACTCGCCGATGCGGCGGTCCTGCGCGAGCTGCGCTGCCTGGAGCGTGAGGGCGTGGACGATGTGCGGGCGGCCGCCCGCGCGGCGCTGGCCGCCTATACATCCGCCGAATACCCTCGTTAATCACGAATAAGAGGAGAAACGCCCATGCGCGTGCTGGTCATCGGCTCAGGGGCGCGCGAGCACGCGCTCTGCTGGGCGCTCAGCCGCTCCCCGCGCGTCGAAAAGCTCTACTGCGCTCCAGGCAACGGTGGCACTGGCGACATCGCGGAAAACATCGCGCTGGATCCGCTGGATACGGGCGCCTGCGCGGACTGGGCCGAGCGGGCCATGGTTGATCTCACGGTCATCGGCCCCGAAGCCCCCCTCGCCGCCGGCATCGCGGACGCATTCACCGCACGCGGGCTATTGGTTTTCGGCCCGTCCGCCGCCGCCGCGCGCATCGAGAGCAGCAAGGGCTGGGCGAAGACGCTGATGGAGCGCGCTGGTGTGCCAACCGCTAGCGCCCTGCGCTTCACGGACTACGCCGCCGCGCGCCAGGCCATCGAGCGCCGTGCGGCGGATGGCGGCGCCTATCCCGTCGTCGTCAAGGCCGATGGACTGACGGGGGGCAAAGGCGTCGTGGTCGCGCAGAGCGAGCGCGAGGCCCTGGCTGCGCTGGACAGCTTCATGCGCGACCAGGCGCTCGGCCAGGCGGGCGCCACCGTACTGATCGAAGACTATCTGCGGGGCGTCGAGCTTTCCCTGTTTGCGCTGACTGACGGCGAGCGCGTCGTCCCGTTGGCGCCCGCCTGCGACTACAAGCGCGTATACGACAACGACCAGGGGCCAAATACCGGCGGCATAGGCGCCTACTCCCCGCCGCGCTTCGCCACGCCCGAACTGCTGGCCGATATCGAGCGGCGCATCCTTCGGCCCACGGTCGCGGCGATGTCCGTCGAGGGCTCGCCATTTCGCGGCCTGCTCTACGGCGGCCTGATGATCAGTGAGGGCGCCCCATACGTCGTCGAGTTCAACTGCCGCTTCGGCGACCCTGAGACAGAGGTCATCCTCCCTCGGCTGAAGAGCGATCTCGCCGACCTCTGCGCCGCCGTCGCCGCTGGCCAGTTGGATACTGTGGCGCCGCCTATCTGGTCAGATGAGGCAACCTGCGGGGTGGTCCTCGCCTCCGGCGGCTATCCTGGCCCTTACGAGAAAGGCAAGGTCATCACCGGGCTGGACACGCTCGATAGCGACATCCTGGTCTTCCATGCCGGCACACACCGTGAGCCAGATGGTCGCCTCGTGACCGCGGGCGGACGTGTGTTGATGCTCGTCGCACGCGGGCCAAGCGTGATCGCCGCGCGCGAGCGCGTCTACGCCAACATTGAGCGCGTGCGCTTCGACGGCGCGCACTGGCGCACAGACATCGGAGTGCGTGAGGCGTGAGCGATCTACTCACTGAGCGGGCCACCGCGCCCGATGACGAGCGCCCATTAGCGCCAGAGCGCTCCTCGCGCCGCCGGCGGTGGACGCGACGCGCGCTCATCATCCTCGTCGCGCTCGCATACGAGGCCATTTGGGTCTCCACCGCTTTCGACAAGGTCAACCCAACCGACCTGGATGTCTTCTTCTTTCCGGCGACCCACTTCGCCCTCGCCGGCCATCCCCTCGATATCTATCACCTGCGCGTCGGCCAGCGCTACCCAAATGCCAATGGCCCGCTTGGTCTGGTTCCTGTCTTGTTGGCCGCCTGGCTGGCGGATTTGCGCGGATGGCTGGAGAATGTCACGCTGCGGCGCGCGCTGGTCTTCGCCATCGCCGCCATCTTCCCGCTGCTCGCTGGCTGGGAGGTCATGCGGGTCGTCGAGCGCTTCGTCGAGGGCATGGGCGAACGGCTGCGTGGTCTGGCGCGCGCGCTCCCCTATGTCCCAATGGCGCTCGCGCCGGAACTCTGGCTCAGCGCGCTCTACTATGGCCATATCGAGCAGATCATCGCCGTCTGGCTCACACTCGCCGCCCTGCGCCTGCTGATGAGCCAGCGGACCATCGCGTCAGGCGCGCTGCTCGGTCTGGCGCTGCTGGCCCGCAGCGACGTCGCACTCATCATCCTGCCCATCGCCCTGACACTGGCCGCCAGAAAGCGGATCAGGGATGCGCTCTGGCTGGCCCTTGGAACGATGAACGCGCTGCTGGCGGGCCTCCTACCATTTCTGATCGCCGATACCCGCGACACGCTCTTCTCACTCGTCGCCTTTCGGGGCGCGCTGCCCGTCGGCGGCGGCAATATCTGGAGTCTCAGCGACGCGCAGGCGTTCCTGAGCTTCGGCCAGCGCTACGATGCTCTGCTTGCACTCAGCCTCGCCGCGCTGCTCACGCTCGCCACCCTCGCCTTGCGCCGCGACCTGACCATCGCGTCACCCGATCTGTTCGGCCTGCTCACAGTGACCACACTCTGTTTTGCGCTGCTCATCAAGACACTCTGGCCGTATTACTACCTGGAGGCCGCGCTTTTCGCCACCGTCTGGGCCAGCGCACGCTCTGTCGAGCCACTACGCGCGCATGGCAGACAATGGCTCATTCGGTTCGGGGAGCTCTCGTTGGCGTGGCTTCCCCGCGTAGGCGTGTTGTTCTGCGCGCTGGTGGCCGAATACGGGCTGGAGGCGACCAGCTATGAGGGCTGGCTCCCACCCTGGGGTCTCATCCTCGCCCTGCTCAACCTCATCGTCGTCACGCTCACGTTCGTCGCGCTGCTCGCCGGGCCACGCCTCATACGGCTCTTCACATCCCACCCAGAGGCCGCGCCGCGGGATATACTACCGGAGATAGCGCTCAGCGCGCCTGCCGACGGGCATATCCGTTGATGCGCGCGCCAGGATGGCGCTCAACGTCTCACGATTGACGCAGGATAGGCTCATGCGATTGCCCGATGACGTGGCGCCTCTCTCCTACACGATGGACGAGGAACGCCGGCAGCTTCTGATAGACTGGACCGATGGCCATGAGTCCGTTCATGGCTATGAATCACTGCGGCGCGGCTGTCCCTGCGCCTGGTGCGCGGGCGAGGGAGGGCAGAAGGGCAGCGTAGATGAGCAGACGCGCTTCACGGCGCAGCAAACGACGCTCTACGAGCTGCAGCCCGTCGGCCGCTACGGTTTGACACCCGTGTGGGGCGATGGCCACCGCACTGGTATCTACACCTACGAGCGCCTGCGCGCGACCTGTGAGTGCCCGGAGTGCCGCGGCGCCCGCGCCCGCCCCTGACGCCGAGCCAGAGCACGAACAAACCTGAATAGCAGTAGCCTTAATTGAGGAGCAAAATCCCCGTGAGTGATACCGCCCAGAGCGCCACTCCTGCTGCCACGACCTGGCTGGCGCGCGTCCACGTCACCCTCAAGCCGGTCGTCCTCGACCCCCAGGGCGAGGCGGTACTACATGGTCTCGAGCAGCTTGGCTATCAGGATGTGTCGAGCGTGCGCGTCGGCAAGTACATGGAGATCACCCTCACCGCCGCCAGCCAGTCCGCCGCTGAGGACGCGATTCGGCAGATGTGCGACCGCCTCTTGGCGAACCCGGTCATCGAGCGGTATGATTTCACTGTCGCGGAGAGAGCGCCTGCCACGGAGTAGGCGCGCCTCCGCTACACGTCAACTGAATCTAGCAGGTTGACCTTCGGGGCAGGGTGTAATTCCCGACCGGCGGTATGGCGCGAAACGCGCCAAGCCCGCGAGCGCCTGACGCCGCCATGCGGCGGACGGCGCAGATTCCGGTGAGAGGCCGGAGCCGACGGTAAAAGTCCGGATGGGAGAAGGTCGAAGCGCCCACGTGCGCGGTTGCCTCTATGCTTCGTCGAGGCCGCGCGCGTGGTCAGCGCGTCGTCGTCTTCGCCTTGCGTGTCGCCCCAGGTCGGCGCCTGGACTGGGGCGGTTCCCCCTCATCACACGCGGGGCGGCGCCACCTCAGTCACGGTCTCCGAGAGAGGTGGTTCGTATGGCCCTTCGCATCGCACCCAATTCTCCCGGCCCGCCATCGGGAGATGGCGCGAACAACGGTGCGCATGATCCCGCCTTGGCGTCTGACGCCACTGACGCATCGCGCAGCCCGGCTGGCCTGCTCATCCTTCGGCCACTGCGGCGTGGCGGCCTCCTGCGCATCGGGCTCACCGCGCTGGCGCCCGCGCTGGCAGCCGCTGGCGCGCTGCTTGCCTGGCAGGTCGGCGTGCAGACCAGCGGCGTCTCGGAGTTCCTCGTGCCCGGGCCCGGCGCAGTCCTGCATGCCTTCCGCGTCGGGCTGGAAGATGGGCTGCTGCCGCGCTACGCAGCGACGACGCTGCTGGAGAGCCTGGCTGGCTTCGTCCTGGGCGCCGCCATCGCGCTGCCAACCGGCTACGCCATCGCCCGCAGCCGCGCGCTAGCGGCAACCCTCGAGCCGTATCTAGCCGCCAGCCAGGCGGTGCCTGCGGTGGCGCTGGCCCCACTGCTGATGCTCTGGCTGGGCTACGGCCTTGTGCCGATCGCCGTGCTATGCGCGCTGATTGTCTTCTTCCCCGCCGCGGTGACTACTACGTTGGGCTTCCGCACGCTGCCACGTGATGTGCTGGAGGCGGCGCGGCTGGATGGTGCGGGCAGTTGGGCGCTCTTGCGCGCCATCGAGGCGCCACTGGCCGCCCCGAGCGTGCTCGCCGGGCTGCGCGCCAGCCTGACGCTCTCGGTGACGGGGGCGGTAGTGGGCGAGTTCGTGCTTGGCGACCAGGGCCTAGGCGGGCTGATGATCATCGCCCGCGGCAACCTCAACGCGCCGCTGGTCTTCGCCACGCTGCTGGCCCTGGCCCTCTTGGCCACCACGCTCTATGGGCTGGCGCGGCTGGTCGAGCGGCTGCTGATCTCACAAGATGTTCTGGAGGCGTAATCCCCCATGAGTCATACATATCCATCGCGTCCATCGCTTCGATCCAAGCGCGCGGTGGCGCTGCCTCTACTCGGGGCGCTGATCATCCTCGTAACGCTGGCTGGCTGCGGGACCACGACCGCCGCCAACGATTTAGGCAATCGCACGGCGCTGACGGTGGGGCTGACGTATGTGCCCAATATCCAGTTCGCGCCATTCTATGTGGCCCAGGCGCTGGGCTACTATCGCGACGCGGGGCTGAACGTGACCTTGCGCCACCACAACGCGGGTGAGGACGAGTTCGCCGCCCTGGCCGCCGGTCGCGAGCAGGTGATCTTCGCTGGGGGCGATGAGACGCTACAAGCGCGCGCCAAGGGGCTGCCGCTGGTGTATGTGGCCAACATCTATACCCAGTACCCAGTGACGCTGATCGTGCCAGATAGCTCGCCAGTCCGGGCGCTCGCGGACCTGCGCGGTCGGACAATCGGCGTGCCAGGCCAGTATGGAGCGACCTATATCGGCCTCTTGGCGCTGCTCCAAAGCGCGGGGATGAGTCCATCGGACGTGACGATCCAGAGCATCGGCTACACACAGGTTCCGGCGCTCATCGGCCACAAGGTGGACGCGGTGATGGGCTACATCAACAACGAGCCCATCCAGTTCCAGAAGGCGGGCTTTGCCATCCGCACCTTCCCGGTCGCCGCCACACAACCGCTGATCTCGAACGGGCTGGCGGCGCCGGAGAGCGAACTGAAGGCGCAGCCAGCAGCGGTCAAGGCGCTCGTCGCAGCGACGCTCAAGGGCGTAGACTACACGATCGCGCACCCGCAGGAGGCGGTGAAACTCAGCCAGCAATTCGTGCCGGGGTTGAGCGACCCGGAGACATCGGCAAGCGCGCTGGCGGTGCTGCAAGCGACTTTGCCGGCCATCACGCCGAAGAGCGCTCACCCCGGCTACAATGATCCCGCCGCGTGGCAGGCGATGGCGGCGTTCCTTCAGGCCAGCGGCCAGCTTGGCGGGTCGGTGAATGTGACGCAGGCGTACAGTAACGACTATCTGCCGTCCTGACGCCTCTGAACCTCGCCACGGAACGCGCACGCCCCACTCATCAACATAGGTGAGTGGGGTGTGTCGTCGCCAGTCTCGGATAGCTCTTGGGGCGGTGCCGCGCCCGCGCATCCTACGAGCGCGTTCCGGCCTCCTGGCTCGACGCGGGCCCACGCCTGTTAAGGAAGCCATGACGGTTAGGCCCATCCACTGCATCCACCACCGCGTCGGCCATATTTAGGCCCTCGTTCGCCACCGCGCCAATAGCGTCATCCACATGCTCAGCCGCATAGACAAGGCCATGGATAGTCTGGGTCACCGCGACGCTGAACCCGCTCACATATCCCAGCAGGAGCGCGAACGCTACCGCCGTGATATGGACGAACGCTGTATTCGGCGCGAAACTCACCGCAGGGGGCCAGGCGAGGATGAGCCCCGCCGGGCTGCCAACTGTGATGTTCAGTGTGGTAGCCAGTCCTTCCACCAGAACAAACCCAACGACCAATCCAATCACTGCCGCGCGCAACACGCGTCCAATCGCCTGCCGGAAGGCTTCCCATATTCTCACCAGCAACGACCTGCTCATATCGCTTCTCCTCTACTGAGGCGCCACCCCTGCGAGCTGTGGGCGTTGCGTATGGCGAGCGCCTCCTATAGAAGATACGTGGCAGCCTGCGCGCGTGTTGAGCCTGCGACACACCGAACGATACGTATTCCGGGCGATTTTCTCCCCGCTTCCCCGCGAACCGTCTCCTATGGCAGCGCGATGAAATCGGTGAACACAGCGCTGACATTCTGGCCCGCCTCCAGCGCGACCCTACCCGCGCCAAGGCTGGAGCCAGAATCGGTAATATCGCCAACGGTGACCCCGTTGACCATGCAGGTGATATGTTGCCCGCGAAACTCGACAGTAAGCGTGTTCTTGACGTTGAGGCCGCCGTGAATCGCCGCGTTGTATTTGTAGTCACTCAGCCTTACAAGCCCTCCGTCCACGTCTCTGAAAAGCGCCCAGTAGCTATCCGAGACGATCGCGAAGAAGTAATGCGTGTGGGGCCCATTGAGACGGAAGGAGATACCGTATGGATACTTCGTCGAGCCTGAGATTTCCTTCACGGTGACAGTCACGCGCCCATCAGCCACCGCGCCAATTGGGGCGCTGCAGTAATAGTCGTTGTTGATGTGATAGCCATCCTGATCGAAGTAGCAGTGACTAGTGCTGGATGACCACCCGTAGGTATTCGCGGTCAATGGGTCGTTGAGCAGCGCATTGGCGGGAACGGTAGCCGTTGGCGTTCCTCCAACCTGGATGGCGGGAGCGCCTGTCTTGGCGGTCAGGGCGTACACGCCGTATCCCATCCCACCCAGAACCGCGATCACGAGTCCAATGACTAGCGCAATCACTAGCGCGGACGGGCCACGCCGCTCCTGCCCAGGCCGCCAGTTCGCTCCAGGCGCCTGCATGTAGGGCGGCGGATACGCCCCCGTGGGCAGGCCCGGTCCCTGTGGATAGGCCCCGTAGGGATACATCGGCTGCGAGGGCGGCGCGGGCTGGGGTGGATAACCTCCATAGGGATACATTGGCTGCGAGGGCCCGGCGGGCTGCGGCGGATAGCCGGGATACGGGTACATCGGTTGTGAAGGCGCCGCCAGATGCCCATATTCCAGGCCACCCGGCGCTGGAGCGGATACCTGCTCGATCTGAGGCTCGGCAGGCGTCGCGCTGGGAGCAGGCGCGCTTAGCGCCGTCCCGCAATTTGGGCAGATCGCCGCCGCAGGGTCCACGACCACGCGCCCACAACTCGGACAGGTTTTCATATGTCGCTCCTACTCCGCTCCGCGCGACTCCACAGGCTGACGTTTTGCTGGCGGCATTCAGTATAAAGGATGAGCCCTTGCTCGTAAAGTGGCGCAGCTCGGTTACACTTCATTACCCTGCCCATGGCGTCTGTGACACAATATGAGCGCTTAGATAATGGGTTCCTGATGGGAATGCGTGAGGTACGCGATATGAAGAAGGCGGCAGCGCAGCGGCAGGCACCCAGCGGCGCGACGACATCGGCGCCAGCTCAGCGCGCAGAGGAGCGGAAGGCCCTGTTTCTCCAATGCGAGCGCTTCCTCAATGGCCACCCCATGCGCTCGCTTCGCGAAGAGATGGCCGCGCTCGCCGAGACTGCTGGCGCCGATGAGGAGCCGGACCGCTACGGCGAGGGCGCGCTCATCAGCGACTTCGAGGCTGAGGTCGCGCGCCTGCTGGGCAAAGAAGCCGCCGTGTTTATGCCGAGTGGCACGATGGCCCAGCAGATCGCCCTGCGCATCTGGGCCGAGCGCTCCGGACGCCGCGCTGTGGGCTTTCATCCTACTTGCCATCTGGAGCTCCATGAGCGCAAAGGCTACGAGCTGCTGCATGGTCTCTCCGGGCGCCTGATCGGCGACGCAGGACGCCTCATCACCATGGATGACCTTCGCGCCGCGCCTGAGCCGCTCGCCGCGCTGCTGCTCGAGCTGCCCCAGCGCGAGATCGGGGGCCAGCTTCCCTCATGGGATGAGCTTGTTGAGCAGACCGCCTGGGCGCGCTCGCGCGGAGCCGCCGCGCATATGGACGGCGCCCGCCTCTGGGAGGCGGCGCCCGCGTACGGACGCGACTACGCCGAGGTCGCCGCGCTCTTCGAGAGCGTCTACGTCTCCTTCTACAAGGGCGTCGGCGCCGCCGCGGGCGCCGCGCTCGCGGGCGCCGCCGAATTCATTGCCCAGGCACGGCTCTGGCAGCGCCGCCACGGCGGCAACCTGATCCACCTCTACCCCTACATCCTCTCCGCGCGCGCCAAGCTGCGTGAGCGCCTGCCACGCTTTCCCGGCTATCACGAGCAGGCGCTAGCGATCGCCGCCGCGCTGCGTGAGGTGGATGGCGTAGCGCTCAAGCCTGATCCCCCACACGCCCACATGGCCCACGTCTACCTGCGTGGTGAGCCAGACGCCCTCCTCGACGCCAGCGCCGAGCTGGCCCGCGAGGAGCGCGTAGCGCTCTTCGTCTGGGCACGCCCTAGCGGCGTTCCAGGCTATTCGATGTTCGAGATGTCCATTGGCGATGGCGCCGCGGCCTTCACTCCAGACGAGATCGCCAGCTACTTCACCCGCGTCATCGAGCGCGCAGGGGCGAAGTAGCTGGCGAGGTCCAATTTAAGAACGGCCGTGATTAGGCGGGCAGCGCAACCGTCAGGTTGGTGAAGACGATCTCTGTCGTAGTGTCGTCGTCCAAATTCGCCAGGCCCACTAAGCCAGTGGTGAACGTCGAATCATCCTCGACCCCGACCTGCTGGCCATTGACATAGAACAAGAAGTGCGTTTCAACCGCCACTACGCGCAACTCATTTGACTCGCCCGCGCCAGAGTGTATCGCTGCGGTGGATTGGAAGGCTGAGATAGGCGTCGCCTTGCCATTCACCACTTTGTAGAACGCCCACTGACCGTCCGGCGTGATCGCGAAGTTGTAGTAGTTGCTCTGGGAGGTACGACGGAACACGATAGCGTACGCCGTGTCCGAGCCTGTCTTGATCGGCTTCACATCGACAGTAACATCTACATCAGGGCCTCCCGCGGAGCGGGGCGCGTAGCAGACATAGCCGCCACCGATGTGGTACCCGTCGGCTTTGGCGTTGCAGTGGGTGTCATTCGGCCAGCCTGACGGAGAATCTGTCAGCGAGTCCTGGTAAATCACCGTCTCGCTGACGGTTGGCGAAGCCTGCGCTTGCGCCGTCTGCGTCGCGGAGGCGGACACGCTATCGTAGCCCGATGAGAACCCTGACATGAAGGCCGACACCCCCCCACCCAACGCGAAGAGGGCGCCACAAGCGACGATACACAGCAGCAACACCCCGCCGATGATACCGGCGATCAGCGGCGCCCGGCTGCGCTTGGGCGGCTGCTGTGGCGGCGGGTAGGCGCCTGGATACCCACCTCCCGGCGGTGGTCCACCATAGCCCATCGTCTGCGACGGGTAGCCTGGCTGTCCGTAGCCCATGCCCTGTGAGGGCGGCCCCGGCTGCCCGTAACCCATGCCCTGCGACGGCGCGCCTGGCTGGCCATAGCCCGGCTGCGGATATTGCGGCTGCGGATATTGGGGCTGTGGGTACTCCGGTTGCGGATATTGTGGCTGCGGATATGGCGGCTGGCCATAGCCAGGCTGAGGCTGTGGGGTTTGGCCGTAGCCCGGCTGCTGTGGGTATCCCGACCCTGGTTGCTCAGGGTTCGTCGGCGTGTTGGGGTCGTAAGACACATCACCCTCCTCAGTGGGAGCAGAGCCATGGACATACTCGCCTCATCCACAGGAGGCGGGCGCCCAGGTTGCCCTCCACAGTGTACAGGAGGCAGGCAAGTGCGCCTCAGGCAGTTCTACTGAGCGCCTCACAGCAGGCTCGCCCGCGCGTCAGGACATGTGGCGCCAAAGGTACCCATCTCTCGACATTTCACGGTGCGGCGGGTAATATATAGAACAAACGTTTCAGCAATAACGCGGCGACATATCGTCGCCTAATCACCACCCGCGGGGGCGCGCCTTCGGACGCCCTGATCTCATCCGGTCAATCCAGAGAGGCAGATGGGGAGGACTTGCGCGATGACCTGGTTTGCTCCTGTTCTCGTTACCGCGGAAGGCCGCTTCCGCAGCAGCGCCCCAGACGTGTGGGCTTCATCGCTAGACGTGGGCAGCCTCGGCTCAGCCATTGCTGGCCCATGGTCCTGGGATGAGCGTGCAAGCGCGCCCACGGAAGTCGGCGCCCACGCAGCGCCACGCCAGCCTGCCGGCGTACGCCTGAACGCGCCCGCTAGGACGCTGCGCCGCATGGCCGAGGCAGCCAGCGTGCTCGGCCGATCCGAGAGCGATGTATGGGTGGAGGCGGCGCGCGAATGGCTGCTGCGCCACCACCCCGAGGATGCCCACGGGGGCCACACCCCGTACGGCGCGCCAGCGCCTGTCGCCCATGCGCTCACGCGCCGGCTGCGCGAATGGCGCGCGATTGACGACCTTCTCGACACCCTGCGCAATGATCGGTCAGAGGCGCGACGCGAGCTCATTCCTGCCTGACCACGGCTCTATCCTGACTTTGCCTTCTGACCATACACTTCGCGATTATTCGCGCGCGTCCCGGCCACGGAACACCAGATACGCCGAGACGATGAACAGCGCGCAGTAGACCGCAACCACGATCAGCGAGTGCGCCCAGCCAAGCTGTCTCGTATGCTCCAGCAGCCTATATGGCGCCTGACCGCTGAGCTGGACGACCTCGCTGGCGTTCGCGCCCAGCAGATAGTCGGGGATCGAGCTAATAAAACGCGTAAGCGCATCAGGTCTCGGCGCGAATTTGAAGATCCCGAGCAGGCTGGTAGCGACCACCTCAACGAAGATATACACGAGAGGCCCCGCAATCGCCCCCGCTACCGAGCGCCCAAGTGTGCCGATCCACAATGCGATCAGAGCATACGCAAACGCGTTAAGCGCCACCGCCAACCAGTATACCAGCAGCTCACCAATCCCCGAGACGCTCGGCGCGGCGCCAGCGCCGAGCGCAACGCTCCCAAACGCTCCAACTATACTGCCAAGTAGCAGCGTCGCTCCGCTGGCGATGAGGGCAAGGATCGCCACAGCGATGACCTGCGCTGCGACCAACTGCCCTCGTCCGACGCCGCGGGCGAGCGAAAGGCGATGTGTACCGAAGCTGTACTCCGACCCAACAAGCGCGCCCGCCAGCACGATCAGAAACAACGTGCCAACCACCCCGAAGTACTGGCCTGCCGTGGATATCGAGGCAGGAAACGTAAGCAACGTGGCGATCGGATCCTGCGCCTCGGGATAATCGCTCAGGCCCACCCAGGACAGCCATGTGAACAACTCAACGATCGCGTATCCCACGAGCAGCAGCGCGCTGAGCGTGATGATCATTCCACGGCGACGCCAGGCGAGAAATAGCTCCCAGCGGACGAGCCGCGCCAGCTGCGTGGCCCACCCGCCGGACGCCTTTGGCGCGGACGGGCCGATGGGAACAGCGCTCACAGGCGCTGGGGCCGGAGATAGCGGCGTCATCATGACTGGCCTCCTTGCGCGACCGGCGCACTCACGAACGCCTCGATCTGATATGCGGGCGCGCCTGCCGAACTCGCCCCACCGGACGCCCCGGTCAGTGTCAGGAAATACTGCTCCAGACTGACTTCGTAGTGGCGTACCTCCGCTGGCGGTAAATCAGCGCGCGTGAGCAGAGCGTTCAGCTCCGCCGCGCGCTCATGCGGCGCGCTAACGAGCAGCAACCAGCCACCGGGCGGCGTCCACGTCCCCGGCTCTGGGCGGACATATGAGCCGCTTGGCGCCCAGGGCAGGTTCGCCTCCTGTAGCGCCTGCGCCGCCCGATACGCCCCATCTTCGGTCGGAAAGCCTAATAGCACGCCGCGCCCCGCGCTGAGCAGTTCGCCGACGGCGCCTTGTGCGACCAGCTTGCCGGACTGGAGGACGGCGACGCGGTTACAGACTTGCTGTGCTTCATAAAGTTGATGAGTGGACAGCATCACTGTGATACCGCGAGCACGCAGTGCGCTGATCAGGCCACGCATCTCCGTGATGCCGATCGGGTCCAGGCCGTTGGTCGGCTCATCCAGAATGACCAAATCCGGCTCGGTGAGCAGCGCCGCCGCGACACCGAGCCGCTGCTTCATACCGAGCGAATACTTGCGATAGGCGTCATCGGCGCGCGGCAGCAGTCCCACCGTCTCTAGCGTCCAGCGGATGCGGGCGTCGGTCGCGGTGTCCTGCGGCAGCCCAGCGAACAAGGCGACACCGCGCAGATTCTCGAAACCATTGAGATAGGGGTAAAATGTCGGCTGCTCCACGACCGAGCCGATGCGGCGCAGCGCCGCCTGCCGGGCCGAGCCATTCATCATATCCGCGCCGAAGATGCGAATCACGCCGGCGGTCGGCCAGTTGAGGCCCAGCAGCATGCGTAGTGTCGTTGTCTTGCCCGACCCATTTGGGCCGAGCAGCGCGAACACATCTCCGCGACGGACTTCCAAATCGAGGCTATCTACGGCGACCCGCGCGCCAAAGCGCTTGGTCAACCCCTGCGTCTGAATGATGACATCGCTCTGCGCTGGCGGCGCCCCCGCTGGCGCGTCGTGCGCCATAACGCTTACCATCGCGTCCTCTCTCCCCATCGTCGTCACAGGTCATGCTCATATCTGGCTCGCGTAACGCGCCTGACGAGCTTCACCCGCCCAGTATAGAGGCCCCGCGCCACTCCGGTCAACGCGCTGCCGTACGGCGTTTGACGGCTTTCGTAGGCTATGCTAAGGTACCTTTGATCATGCGCTCGCCTCCAGCGGCCCGCGCCATCCCGCGCCGTCATCAGCCCACCGCCTGGAGCGCGCAGTCATCTCACCAAGCGGTGTAAGGGGCGCCGCGGAAGGGCGATTCCGTTCTCATTAACAATCGTATGGTAGCGGCGCTGGCCGGCGCCGCGGAGGGACTTTACGGTGAGCGTAGATATCGAGGAGTTGGCTGCGCATCTCGACCGAGAGCGACTGAAGGATGTCAAAGAGCAGTACGAGGCCCGCGCGACCAATGCGACCGCGGCCTTTCTCCTCTGTTTCTTCCTGGGCTACCTGGGCGCGCACCGCTTCTACGTGGGACAGTGGCGCGCTGGTCTTGCGCGATTGGCGCCGTTCATCCTGGGCGTCGCCAGCGTTGTCGCGGGCTTCCTCACGGCGGCGCCACTGAACGCTGCGCTCTTCGTGATCGGCGGAGTCCTCGTCCTTGCGAGCCTCA
>DASTKI010000119.1:0-13356 GCA_035716045.1 Ktedonobacterales bacterium | reverse complement strand
GGCCATTCATGGCCGCGCCACCCGCCCACCACCTACCGCAACAACGCGAACATCCCCCCGCCTCACAGTCGAGGCAGGGGGATGTCGAGTAGCTGGGAAATCGAGCGCTTCGGATAGGCGCTAGCCTACCAGCGGGAGCTGCCGTAGCCGCCGCCGCCATTCGAGCGACGGCCGCCGCCGGCGCCGCCGCCGCCGCCCATCTGCTGGTAGCAATCGCTGCAGTAGACTGGCTTGTCGCCGCGTGGCTGGAACGGCACGCGCGCCTCACGGCCGCACGAGCTGCACGTCGCCGTGAACATCTCGCGCCGCCCGCCCGCGCCGCCGCCCGACATGGTGGACTTCCGCGCCGCGCGGCACTCAGGGCAGCGCGATGGCGTGTTCAGCAAGCCGCGGCTGGCGTAGAACTCCTGCTCACCCACGGTGAACAGGAAATCCCGGCCGCACTCACGGCAACGCAGTGTCTGATCGGTGGTCAAAGTCTGGAACCTCTTCTTTTCTGGCCCTGGCGCAGGCCCTTCGTAGCGTCCTGTTGCGCCGCCATGGCCACATGCTCACCCCGGCGCTGCGCCAGGGCTGTGTCAGATGTGGGGGAAACCGCTGTGGAGAGAACTGAGGGAGTATCGTCCCAGAAACCGAGGCCGACGCCTTAACCCTTGCAGACCACCGACTTGCGTCAAAACAGCGTGCGTGTGATCCCCGCTCACACGCCTAAACCGGAATACCATCAAAAAGACCGAGAATCCCTAAAAGGGACTGAGGGTCGCGCTCGATCCTCCCCGACCTTCGCGCGAAGTATACCATGGCGCTTCCCAGAACACAAGCCCCTTGCAACGCCCGCCAGGCCCATTGCGCCCCGCTACGCTCTTTCGCTTAGCCCGGCCCTCCGCCCGTTTCGCGACCCAATCGTGATACCAGCCACGCCTCCGGCGCCTGCTCTGTGACTTCTGGCCACTATCGTAACTGTAGAGGTAGCGTATCTAGGATTCCATGCCGCGTATCCGCGCCAGGCGGCCCGGTGTCCGCCGGGCGCGCCACGCTCGCGGATCGCCGCCCAGAGACGCCCATAGAGAGGAGGCCCGCCATGCGCTGGACACTTGATCCCAACCATACCAATATCGCCTTCTCCATCCGGCATATGACCGTCGCCCTCGCCACTGGACACTTCACCCGCTTCGCCGGAGAGTTCCACTTGGACGAGCGCACGCCCGAACATTCCTCCTTCGAGGTCGCCATAGACGCCGCCAGTATCGCCACCGGCAATCGCGAGCGCGACACCCATCTCCGCTCACCCGAGTTCCTCAACACTGAGGTGTGGCCTACCATCCGCTATCGCAGCCGCTCCATCATTCCCCTCGGCTTCGATCACTTCAACGTCGAAGGCGAGCTGACCATTCACGGCGTCACCCATCCCACCGCGATCGAGGTGACCCTCGGCGGCATCGCGCTCGACCCTGAAGGCCGACGCCGCGCTGGCTTCTCCGCGCGGGGCCATCTCAATCGCCAGGCCTACGACCTCACATGGAACGCCCCGCTCGAGAGCGGCGGCGAGATCCTCGGCTCCACGGTCCACATCGAGATCGAAGCCGAGCTCGTCGAGCTACCTGACGCCTCCGCCAGCGCCGAGGCCAGCTCCACGGCCCAGCCCTGACCTCCCCACTCCTCTTCCCTACCTCCAGAGAGCGTGAGGCGTTCAGCCCGACGGGTGAGGCCCCGTCCTCACCCGCCGGGCGCGCGGCGTCTGGCTACCGCCGCGCTCACCGCCATCAGCAGCGCGTCAATCCCAAATGGCTTCAACAGCATCTGCCCGCTCAGCGCCGCCGACGTATCCGCCACCGACTGCGCCAGCGCTTCACCCCCAACCGTCATTGCGCCGTCATCGCGATAAAGCGGCGCCGCCGCGCCAATCCCTGCTCCTGCGCCACCAGCCGCAGCAGATCTGTCCCTGGCGTCGCCGGCATCAGCAGGTCCACCAGCGCCACCAGCGCCACCAACCGCCGCCGCGAGCGTCGCAACAGATCCAGCGCCTGGCCCCCATCCGCCGCTTCCAGCACGACGTAACCCACATCCTCCAACGCTAGGCGCAGCGCATCCCGCGTCGGCGCGTCATCGTCCACGAGGAGCGCCCATACCATAGACAGACAGCCCGCCTTCATATCCTCAGCGAAGACTATCCACACTGGCGCCCGCGCCGCCACCTCTCTCCTGAAGGGCATGCGGCGATTCCTACCCGCTACAACCCAGCCGCGCCAAAAGCCGCGCCACAACAAGGCAAGCTACGATCATTCATGCAACCAGTATAGCGCCGCCGGGCCGCTTTCCGGCGTCATCCTCCTCATCGCCCTTCCCGTGCCCCACATACGAAGAAGCGCCGCCACCCCCGAAAGAGTGGCGGCGCCCCGCTCGCTTCAGCCCGCGAAGGCAGGCCTCGTGGTCATCAGGCCCCTTAGCCGCGGCTTCAGCCGCACGCGGCCATTAGCAGCCCTGCGCCACGCCCGCGAAGTTGTTCAGGTATGTATAGTACCCAACCGACGAGATCGAAGGATCCTGGCGCGCGAACCAGGAGAAGAAGACCTCGTCCTCCGGGTGATACTGCGCGCCGCCCGGCATCGTCACCGTGAAGCCAAAGCCCACCACCGGGTCGCCGGTCTCCAGATCGGTCGTGCAACCGTACTGCGGCGCCGTCGGCGTCAGCCACGGATTCACTTCGTTGTTGATGAACGGATCATCCAGCCACTCCGTGACCTCATGGCTCAGCGCGTGGATGTCGCGGATGTAGGAGAAGCCGTTGTCGCCATCATTGGCGCCGAAGATGCCACCGTCGCTATAGGCGGCGAACATGTAGGTGTTGACTTGCTGGTGGCCATTGCCATTGAGCGAGCTCATCGCCCCATGGTAGCCCAGAACGCAGCAGTTGCTCGTCGAGCCGATGTACAGGAACGTGTTGTAGGTCAGGAACAGCGGCACAACCGTCGCCGGAATGTGCATCGAAACCATCAGGTTCTGCAGGTGCGCCGAGAACCAGTAGTAGCTCATCAGGCCGATGCGCGCGTGCGAGCGGCTGCCAACGACCATCACGCCCTGATTCTTCGGCACCGAAATGGACTGCGTCGCCAGCACCGTCGGCTGACCCAGCAGCACATGGTAGCCCGTGCCGACCTTGTTCCACTGCGCGCGCACGAATGCGTCGCCTACCTGGGTCGTATCGCTCGGCTCGTTCTCCAGGCGCGGGCTGGGCGCCACACCCGCATCCGTCGGCGCCGCGCTCGCGGTCGAGGTCGCCGCGCCGATGTCAGCCGTCCCCTGGAACACCGGCGACGCGACCGTCGCGGGAACCTTCGAGGAGCCCGCCAGCGTCGGATTCACACCAGTTGGAGCATTGTCAAAAGTGAAGTCCAACGGGATGATGACGAATGGAACAGTCGTCGAGGTCTCGCTCGCCGGATTCGTGCCGACCATCGAGTAGGGATACGTCACGCCATTGGTCGGGTCCGTGAAGGACGAGCCCCAGTTGGGAATGGTCACGGCATTCGCCGAAACCGTCCCAGCGCCGTCGGCGGTCATGTACTTCGCCGTGCCAATGCCGTCACCGTCTCCCGCGGACGCCTGCGCCGGCCCCGACGGGCGCGCGAGCAGCAGCGCGAATGAAGCCGCGACAATCGCCACGAGCGCCGCCGCGGACGCGATGACAAAGATCCAAGTCCGCTTGCCTCGGGTCATCTGTTGATCCTTTCCCTAGAGTAGGGGGAAATCTCTGGGCGCCATATTCGCCCTGCGCCATCCGGACGCCTTGGATAACGCTCCGCGCCCGGGCTGGCGGGGATACCAGCGCGCCGAGCTGGGTTTCTCAGGAATGCCCCGGCGCGCGCCATTGCGCGCTCTCGCACCTCTTCTGGTTCTCTCCCCTCACCCTCTGACGTCACGCGATTAGCGTGTCCATCAGAAGCATCAAAAGACCGGAGCGCAAGATGAGGAGATACGAGGGCGTTCAGTGTTGTCCGCGTCGCATGCGTCCATTCAACAGAAACGCTCGACATAGCGAAGCAGACGGATATGACCACTATAGATGCAACGGACAGATATGTCTTTTTGTCGCGTACTTTCTTCTCACCGCCTCTCAGCTACGCGAAATGGACCAGAACAGCCGCGGGGCGACATCCCAACCCGGTATAACAGAGCGGGAATCGCCGCGCGCCGTTTGCGTCTATACACGACGCGAGAGGCCTGGAGTCCAGGCCTCTCGCTGATCGGATATGTGTAAGGCTGATCGCGCCGCTAGCAGCCCGTCGCCGGCTGGCGGAAACCTGCAAACGGGTTGAGGTCACCCATGAGCGTGTAGCGCCCGTCGGTCGAACTCTGCGTTGGCTCCGAGATCGTATTCGGCGCCGTCCGCATGAACCACGGGAGGAAGACCTCATCCTCGGGATGATAATACCCGTCCGCGCTCTGCGTCCCATTCGGGTTCGGTCCCTGCTCGAACGTATTGGTCCCCATCGCGAAGCCGATCGCCACCACTGGGTCGCCGGTCTCGAGAATGCCCGTGCAGCCATATTGCGGCGCCGTCGGCGTCAGCCATGGCTCCACCGTGTTGTTCACGAACGGATCGTCCGCCCATTCGGCGATCTCATGGCTCAGCGCATGGATGTCCTGCAGCGCCCAGTCCGTGCCGCCGTCTGGCCGCGCATAGATGCCCGGCTGGACCCACGACGCCCAGGCGAACGTCTGCACGACCGCGTTGCCGTTCGAGTTGTTGCTGCCGCCACCGGAGCCCGCCGCGCGTGTGCCATGGTAGCCGATCACGCAGCAGTTGAAGATGTTCGAGCCGATGTGCAGCAGGACGTTATCCGTCAGGTAGATCGGCAGATGCGTCGCATCCGCCGTCGTCTCAAGGTTCTGGATCTGCGCCGACCACCAGCTGATGTTGATGTCCGCGAAGACCACTCCGCGGCCGCTCTGGAGCAGTGTGCCCTGATTCGACGGCACATTGATCGTCACGGTGGGAAGCACGTTCGGGTGTAGGATCAGATGGTAGCCGCTGGCGCCCGTCTTGTTGAACTGCGCCCGCATCGTGGCGTCTTGCAGCTGCAGCTGGTTCCCCGCATCACCCTGCGAGAGGACGCCGCCCGGGCCACGCGGCACGTTCGGCGCGCCAGCGGTCGCATAGGGCGTGGAGCCGTAGTCGTTCGTCGCGAACTGCGGCGAGGCGAGCGTCGCGGCGAGCACGTCGTTGCCGCTAAAGGTGAGTCCGCCCACGTTGACGATGATCGGCGTGATGTCGGCCTCGATCGTGACCGAGCACGCGGCGCCCGAGCAATTGTCTGGGTCAGCGCCAGCCATGTTGTAGCCATAGGTCACGCCGTTGGATGGATCGAGCGTTGACCCCCACCAGTGCGGGATCGTCCGCGTGGTCGGCAGAACGTCCGCGCCGCCCATGGTCGTCGTCATCGCCTTCAGCGTCGCATCGTCAATCACCGGCGGCCCGCCCGCTGCCCTGGCGACTGGCGTACTCGCCGCCGCGAGGAGGGACATCACCGTCAAGCCCGCCACGCTGAGGATTGCGCTCCATTTGGGAATTCGCATGGAACACGGTGTCCTTTCGTCTGGCGCCTGCGTCGTCGTAGGCGCAGAGATACGGATGCGCCACATGCGCAAGCGGCCCGGCCGCGCATGACCGCCGCCAGGAGGCGCCCCCCGACAAGAGAAGGGTCCTGGCCGCGATGCCTACAGTAACGAGCAGTTCGCTCGTTTTGTCACACTCCGCCCGGCGCGCTCTATAAGCGCGCGCCAGATCGCCTGGCTCTACGGCTCCATGGGCAGCTGTAGCCGTCTAAGAGCGGCTTTGCGCCAGCGTCACGATGGACCGAAGCGCTGGACCGAAGCGCTGCATAGCGCGAGCGCGCCCGTCTTGCCCCCAACCCGCTCCCACCCAAGAAAAAGGCCCCCTCTTCCCACGGTGAGGAGAGGAGGGCGTTTCTGGTGTCGCGTCAGACGCGGGAATTCTCTTCGGGCGGCGGCTCGCGCAGGATGCGCTCGCGCAGGATGCGCTCACCATCTTCGGTCGTCAGGGCGAAGATATGGTCATCGCTCTTGATAACCGTATCGCCTCTGGGCGTGATGTTGCGGTCGCCTCGCACGACCAGCGCGACGTTGACCGAGCTGGGCAGATCGAGCGTGCGGATATCGCGGCCCGCCGCCGGAGAGTCGGGCGGGATGGTGACCTCGACGAGACCTAGCCCGATACGGCTGAGCGTCAGCAGCGGCACGAGGTTGTAGTGGGGGATCTGCTCCTCGATCAGGTGCAGGATGAGCGAGGTTGGGCTCACCGTGATATCAATCCCCAGCGCTTTGAACAGCTCTTCGTTCGCCGGGTTGTTCACGCGTGCGATCGTGCGCTCGCAGTGAAACCGCTCCTTCGCGACCTGGCAAATCACCAGATTGTCCTCGTCATCGCCGGTCACGGCGATCACCATGTTTGCCCGCGAACAGCCGACGGCCTCCAGCGTGCGCGCCTCGCAGGCGTCGCCGCGCGTCACAGCGGCGCCCAGCTCCAGGCGCAACTGTTCGACGCGATGTGGGTCTTTATCGAGCAGCAAGACCTCGTGGTCCTGCTTGAGCAGCTCGCGCGTAAGGTAGTACCCCACCTGACCGCCGCCGCCAATCAAGATATACATGACACTTCCTCTGATGCCCCGATTGATGTCCCAGTGGCGGGCGCGCTAGGCGCGCGGAGCGCCGCTATTCTCCGCATTGGTCGCCGGCGAGGCTGGCGCCTCCGGCGGGCGGGACGGCTGGCGCACCGGCACGGCGGAGCCGGCGGCGATGGCGCTGTTCGCGCTCTGGGCGCTGGCAGGCGCCTTCTCGCGGCCCGTCATGCCTTTGAGGGTGTCGCGCAGGAGCTTGGCGCCAATGACAGTGGGGCTGATGCTATGCAGGCCGAGCTCGTTATAGGTGCGCTGGCGCAGCGGGTCATAAATGCGACAGACGACATGCTGCACCTTGAAGATGCGCTGGGCGATCTGCGCCGCCATGATGTTGCGGTTGTCCCCGTTGGTGACGGCGGCGAAGCCATCAGCCTCCTCGATTCCGGCCCGCCTCAGGGTCTCCATGTCCGTACCATCACCAACGACCGTCTGGACGCTGATGCGATCGTCCAGGCGCGCGAACGCCTCGGCGTTCTGGTCAATCACCGTGACCCCGTTGCCGTCGAGGCTCATCAGCCGCGCCAGCTCCGCCCCGACGCGGCCACAGCCCACGATTATGATATTCACCGGTATCTCATCCCTTGGAGCCCGCCTGACGGCTCTGACTGCCCGCCAGATGGCTCGCTGTATGTTCGTTCTCGAGCGCCATGCTTGTCGCGCGCCGCCATGTGGCGCGCGACAAGCATATCAAAGACGACTATAGGGCGCAACCATCAATTGTACCACAATTCCTCATGGCCAGCCTGTCACGCGCGTCACGTTACCCCGGCAGGGTCAACGCATTTACGCCAACGCATCTCCATGGAGGGGGAGTATGCGGGGGATGGGGAACATGCCCATTCATCGCTATCAGTGCTATCGCTGAGGTCGGCCACACACGAAGCGACCCGGCGGGAGTCGCTCTCCCGCCGGGCCGCTTCGCTCGCTGCTCTGCGCATTACGCGTGGGAGAGGGTTGGCTCCCCACGGTGGGTTGGCTCCTCGTGGACCGCGAGGACTTCCGCAACCTCCTTGCCGCGGACCACTTCGACGACCTCGAAGGCCAGCGCGCCCAGGACTGCCAGAGCCGCTACCAGCAGGCCGATGGCGGCGTAGAAGGCGATCTGGCCAAAGACTGAGAACGTCCAGGCGGTATTGAGCATGGTGCGCAGCGTGTCACCCTTGAACATCGTATCGGCGATGCCCTGATACTTCGCCGCCAGCGCCGGGTCGGTCGCTGTGCGCGCCTGGCTGGACCAGTACGAATATGGATGGCCCTGGCCGATCTCCTTCATATGCAGGCCGATGTACTTTTCGGCGTAGGCGTGCGCCTGGTCGCCGTTGAGCACCTGCTGCCCAGCGTAGGCCGAGAGGTCAGCCGGCAGGCCGGACTTGGCGTCTTTCGGGAAATAGATCAGCTGCGGGGCAAGCTGGTCGTGGATTTGGGTTGAGGTAAAGTTGCTGGCGTAGAATGCGGCGCCTGAGGCGCCCGCGAAGACGAGAAGGGCGATGATCTGAAGAACGATGATCCGCCATCTCATTGCCGTAGTCATGTTGCCCCTCCTCATGGGCTAAGCGGGTTGTCGCGATGTTCGCCATCTGTTGACGACGCCGGATATCGTGTCCGGCTCGGTTCTTTCCGCTTACATGTCTAGGATAGCAATCTGGGTTCACGACGGACTCTCATGAGGGAGGCGGCGTATCACAAGCCGCTCACACGGGCTGACTCAAGCATATCTGGCCATATAGGTGGCCATAGGCGCCTATGGCTGAAACATCCGCGAGAACTTCCCGCTCCAACGGCGTGGACACAAAAACACTTGTGGTCGGACCCTATAGTCTCCAATGAAGGTGGTCATGTGTGGCGATTTCCGCCGATCTCGCGACCTTTCCAAATGACGCGTCAGCCCCCGAGCCGGGCTCGTACGCTGAGCTGCGGCAGATCATCAAAGCACGCGGCCTGCTGGAACGCCAGCCGCGGCGCGCGCTCTTTCGCCTCCTCGCGACCGACGCGCTGCTCGTCTTGAGCGTGGCGCTGCTGCTCACCGTCCACGTGTTCTGGCTGCAGCTCCTCAACGCGCTGCTGCTGGCCTTCGTGACCACGCAGCTGGGCTTCAACGGGCACGACGCCGGACACCGCCAGTCGTTCAACTCAACGCGCGTCAACGATCTGGTGGGGCTGATCCATGGCAACCTGGGCGTCGGCATGAGCTTCTCCTGGTGGCTGGACAAGCACAACCGCCACCACAGCCATCCCAACGAGCTCGACACCGACCCCGACATTGACATTCCGCTGCTGAGCTTCACCGAGGAGGACGCCGCCAACAAGCGCGGAGCGCTGCGCTTCGTCGCCGCGCACCAGGCGCTCTTCTTCATCCCACTGCTGGCGCTGGTCGGGCTCGATCTGCAACGCGCCAGCATCAGCTTTATCCTGCGTGGCAAGGCGCGCTATCCCTGGACCGAGTCGCTGCTGCTGCTGGCGCACATCGCCGGTTATCTGGCGCTGGTCTTCACCGCTCTGCCGTGGTGGCAGGCGCTGGTGTTCATCGCCATCCACCAGCTCGCCAGCGGGTTGTATCTCGGCTCTGTCTTCGCGCCCAACCACAAGGGCATGCTCATCACCGAGCGCTCCTGCCGCCTGGATTTCCTCCCGCGCCAGGTGCTGACCGCGCGCAATGTGCGTGGCAACGCCTTCATTGATATGTGGTATGGCGGGCTCAACTACCAGATCGAGCATCACCTGTTCCCGACGATGGCGCGCGGCCACCTGGCGGAGGCCCGGCGCGTCACCAAAGCCTACTGCGAGGAGCACGCGCTGACCTACCATGAGACAGGCATGACGCGCTCCTACGTCGAGATCCTGTCCTTCCTGCATGAGACGGGCGCTCCGGCTCGCGCGGCCGCCTAGCCGCTGGCCGCGTCGCTGGCGGCGTCGCTGGATGGCGGCGTGAGCGGTGGATCGCCGTGCGCGCGGGCGTACTTTGTGAGGGCCAGCAGGACGGCGGTGGCAGCGGCGGCCAGCGCCGCGCGCGCCACATCGCTCCAGTTGACGCTCTGCTGGCCGAGCGCCTGGGCGACGACCGGAGCCGCCGCGACCAACCCGGCGCAGAGCAGCCCCTCCGCCAGGCGCAGCAGCGCGCGCTCGGCGGGCGTCAGCGCCATCCCGGCGCGGGCGCGGTGGATGAGATCGCGTATCGTTCGCATGGGATATGTCGCTCCTTTCGCGGGCGCGGGCGCGGCCCTCAAGGGCCGGCGCACGCGGACATGGGGCATAAATGCCCTGCGTCACGCCTTCAGGCGCCGTGACCGCGCTCCGGCCTTTCAAGGCCAAGAGCTCGCGCTAATAGCGCAGGCGCTCGCCGGGATAGATGAGGTCGCCGTTGTGGCTGTCGGGCTGGCCGTGGGCGCGGGCGGTGGCCTCGATGGTGGCGCGGTTGCGCTCGTAGAGCGAGACGCGCCAGTCTGGCAGGACGAGGCGGCGGGCGATGGACGCCAGTGTGTCGCCTGGCTGGACGGTGTAGACGCGGGACCGGGGGCCGGGCGGTGGCGGCGCGGGCGGGTTGGGGTCGCCCATCATGGCGGCGATGGAGCGCACGTAGTCGGTTCGGGCGAGGGCGGGCTGGTATTCCCAGAGCCAGATGGCGTCGTGCCCGCGCTCGCGCGCCTGGCGGGCGATGGCCAGCGGGTCGTTGGCGCCGAACTCGGTCGTCAGGTCCAGCGCGGGCTGGATGCAGGACTGGCCGAGGGCGATCAGCTGCGACTCGCGCGCCGCCAGCCAGTTGTTGTACTGCTGCGGGACCCAGGCGTTGACGCATGGCGCGAGCGCCCGCGTCACCCCCGACCAGTCCTGCTGGTACGGGTCGGCCCAGGTGGTCACATAGAGGAAGCCGGGGACGGGGCGCATCAGCGTGGCGAAATGGACGGCGTCGGCGGTGCGGCCGTTCCACTCGATCTCCATGTCGGCGCAGACGGCGCCCTCGTTGGCATCCATCATCTCGGCCAGCAGGCTGCACTCCTCGACGACCTGCTTGGCGCCGAAGCGCGGGCCGTAGCAGTAGGCGAAGGGCAGATAGCCGCAGCCCTCGGCCAGCACGGCGGCGCGCTCCTCGCGCAGCCGCGCGGCCGTCGCGTACCAGGGAATGCCGCCGTCGAGCCGCTTGGGGGCGATGGTGTCCACGCCCATCTCGCGAGCCGCCTTGGCCGCGCGGGCGAAGTCCATCACGCTCCAGCGGGCGCACTCGACGCCGATGAATAGGACCACCTTGCCGGTGATCGCTCCGGCCCTGGCGCAATTGGTCATGGCGGACCGCGCCGCGCTGGTGTTCGTTTCGCTGGTCATAGCGGGTATCTCCTCCACATCATCCATCCACACATAACGGGCCTCGGCCTTGAAAGGCCGGAGCACGGCGACGGCGCCTAAAGGCGCGACGGCGGCGCCGGGCGCAATCATTCGCGCCCGCGGGGCCGGGCGCCCACAAGGTCCGCCTGCGCGGCCCCCGATTTCTGCCGCACGCTACAATGAGCAGGCTTGCCGCGTTTGGCGGCTGGCGCGCACTACATAGACTATCTACAGCAAAGAGAGGTGATTCGATGGAGCCGGAGACGGCGGACTGCGTAGCCTGCCAGGCCAACAGCGGCGAGATCGTGGCGCCGGGCGGCGCGCTCTATGACGATGGCCTGTGGCGGCTGGAGCACACCTTCGAGCCGATCCCGATGGTGGGCTGGCTGGTGCTGAAGCCGCTGCGTCACGTCGAGAGCCTGGCGGACCTGACGCCCGACGAAGCCGCCGCGCTTGGCCCGCTGCTGCGGCGGATCACGGGCGCGCTGCGGGAGACGCTGGCCCCCGCGCGGGTCTATGCCGCACTGTTCGCTGAGGGTGTCGCGCATCTGCATATCCATCTCATCCCCCGCGCGCCCGATCTGCCGGAGAAATATTACGGGCCAGGCGCCTTCGATCTGCTGAAGGAAGCGTTCGAGACCGGGCAGAACGTTGGCGATCCAGCGCGCGCGGAGACTGTGGCGCTGACCATCAAGGAGCGGCTGACGGAAGGCGGCGCGTGAGGCGAAGCGGCGCACATGACAGTGGGGTAACACAAAACTGCGATTCTCCTTTGGCGCTCACGGGCTTACGCGCCTACGGTGGTCCATGTCCCATGCCAGGCCACCGCGCCGGACGCGGACGCGGTGACGGTGATCTCGCAGCCCCAGGGCGTCAGCGAGCCCGCCGTCACGGTTGGGCCAGAGCCGACGTTTGTGGCGCTGATGGTCGCGAAGGTCAGGCCGGTGGGCGTCCTCGCCAGGGTTGGGACGAAGCTGACGCTGGCGCCAGTGACCTGCCCGGCGCTGGCCGATGGCGCGCGGATGGCCGCAAAACCCATCTGCTGCGCGCCCGGCGATTGCGTGAGGTGATAGACGCCACGGCGGCGACGCAGCGCGTCATCGGTCAGGCGCAGGCGCGCCAGCAGGCCCTCTACGCGGTCGGCGTAGTTGTCCAATTGCAGGGTCAGCGTGATGTCGCCGTCCGCCGTCTCGCGGTAGCGCGACTCGACGATGGAGAACTGATTGACGCCTGGCTGAGGGCCGCTGGAGAGCGTCTGGCCGCACGCCGCAAGCTCCGGGGCGAACAGATTGCCGCCAGCGCGGACGTGCGAGAGCGGGATCGGCGCGCCATGGGCGTCGCGCACGCCGCGCAGGACCATCTCGACTATGCTGGTCGGCTGGCTATAGGCGGCGAGCCAGGCCTGGGCGATGGTCGTCGCCTGGGCGGCGGTCAGCGGGAGGGTCCCCAGCGAGCGGCGCAGCTTGCGGCGGCGGAAGGGGGCGGCGCCCTGCGAGCCATCGGCGTTGAGCCGCGGATCGCTGACCGTGACGACGCCGGGGCCAGTCGCTGGGTCGACATAGGCCAGCTGGGCGACGTTGTAGGCGCGCTCGGTGGAGGGCGCGACGCGCCAGCTGGCGATGTCTTCGCCGAGCGCGATGTGGGTGGTGGTCGTGAGGTCGCGCGGGCCGGACTGCAAGCGCCATGTGGGGAACCCGGCGGCGTCGGTGTGGCTGGGGTGGTCGTAGACGGCCCAGGTGTAGTCGCCCAGCGCGCCCATCAGGTCGTGCAGAACCTCCTCCAGGTTGGCGCCATCGTAGACCGGCGTGAAGGTGGCCGCGGGCTGGTCAGGAAGGATGGCGGCGGTATCCTGGTCGAGCGGCAGGTAGGCGGCGCGGCGGGCAAGCTCGGTGGCGATGACGCTCTGTGCGGTGGCGGGGGTGGTGTAAGCCGCATCGTCGGGGTCATCGCGCAGGCAGGCCCCGGCGCCCAGGGCCGTCAGCCACAGATACTCGCCGCCGGCCTCATCCATCACCAGCGCCGGATCGGACCACTCGCCCTGGAAGGCTGTGAACGTCCCGTCGCGCAGGCAGACGCGCGAGAATAGCCCCAACTCGGGCCGGGGGAGGCGGGCGTCCGCCAGCCGCAGGCCGCACGCCAGATCACCAAAGCCGCCCGGCGCGACGGTTGTGAACTCCAGCTCCTCTACCTGAGCGCCATACTCCGCGACGATCAGCGGATAGAGGTCCGACGGCGGCGTGTAGGCGTAGAGCGCGAGGGTGTCGCGGAGCATGGTGGCGTGTCCTTTCGTTGGGTGGGGCGTGGGGGCGCGGCCATCAATGGCCGGCGCACGGGTACGGCG
>DASTKI010000118.1:0-37438 GCA_035716045.1 Ktedonobacterales bacterium | reverse complement strand
GTAGGGATGTTCGGCGGCCCGAGCCGCACATACGCTGCCATCAAGTTCGTGCTCTTCACCGCCGTTGGCTCGCTGCTGATGCTGATCGGCATCATCTGGGTTGGGGTCGTCACGACTTCGACTGCCAACATCCCCTTCACGCTGGACCTCTCGACGCTGCTTGAGCAAAGCGTGCCCGCCTCGGCGCAGCCGATCCTGTTCCTGGCGTTCATGGCGGCGTTCGCGGTCAAGGCGGGCCTATTCCCGCTGCATAGCTGGGCGCCCGACGCCTACACGCAGGCGCCAACGCCGGTCGCGGTTCTGATCGCTGGGGTGATGGCCAAGACGGCGATCTACGGCATGCTGCGCTTCACGCTGCCGCTCTTCCCCAAGGCCGCCGTCCAGTTCTTCCCGCTGGTTGGCACGCTGGCGGTGATTGGCATACTGTACTTCGCCTTGCAGGCGCTGGTCTCCAATGATATTAAGCGTCTGGTGGCCTATATCAGCCTCAGCCACATGAGCGTCATCGTGTTGGCGGTCTTCGCCATGAACCAGCAGGGCATCCAGGGCGCGATCCTGCAGATGGTCAACCATGGTGTCATCGTCGCCGCGCTCTTCCTGATCGCGGGCGCCATTGAAGAGCGGGTTGGGGCGCGCCGTCTCACTGAGTTTGGCGGGCTGGCTACGCGGCTGCCCTGGCTGTCCACCGCTTTCATGATCACCGCGCTCGCCACGCTGGGCCTGCCTGGTCTCAACAGCTTCGCGGGCGAGTTCCTCGCCTTCATCGGCGCGTTCCACGCCAACGTCGTGTACGGCGCTGTGGCGACGTTGGTCGTCATTCCCGCCGCCTGGTACATGCTACGCTTCTTCCAGGGCGTGACCCAGGGGCCTGCTCCCAGTGAAGGGCCTGTGGCGGAGGCGCTACTGGCCGGAGCGGCTCCGGCGAGTAATGCGGGCGCTGGCGCGCCCGCACGCGCGAATGGCGGCCCCCGCGCCCTGCGCGACCTGGGCTGGCGCGAGGCGCTCGCACTGCTGCCGCTGATCGCGCTGATGTTCTATCTCGGTGTCGTGCCCTATACTGTGACCGCGCGCACCGAAACCACTACCAACCAGATCGTCATGGGAATCAATGCCGCGCAGGGCCTGCCGGTGACGCTCGACAATGCGCGTATCAGCGCGCCTGACCACCCGTAAGGTTTTGCGCGACGCGACCGTGACGCTTGCTGAGTTCTGGCCGGGAGCGACCAACGATGTCAGGAATCTCACCGTTCACCTACGTGCCGTCCTGGAGTGACTGGCTGCACATCCTGCCAGAGCTGTGCCTGCTGGCGGCCATATTCCTCACGCTGCTGGCCGATCTGGCGCTGCCAATTCGCCGCAAGAGCTGGCTGGCGGCTATCGGCATGGTCGGTGTGGTCGCGTCAGCGCTCGCGCTGGTCTACGTCGCCAGCATCGGTGGCGTGCCACTCGCGTTCTATGGCATGGTCAGCATTGACGGCGTGGCGATCTTCTCAGGGGCGGTAATCCTGTTCTCACTGGGCGCCGGTCTGCTCTTCTCGCCTGGCTATCTGGAGCGCCAGCAGATCAAGCGCCAGGGTGAATATTACGCGCTGGTTCAGATGAGCGCGCTCGGCATGATGCTGATGGCGTCCGCCGCGAATCTGATGATGGTCTTCGTTGGCCTCGAAACACTCTCGATCGCGCTCTACGTCCTCTGCGCGCTGCCGCAGACCCGCATGCGCGCCCAGGAAGCGGGCATGAAATACTTCATCCTCAGCTCCTTCGCGTCCGCGTTTCTGCTCTATGGCATCTCGCTGACCTATGGCGCGACGGGTACTACAGACCTAACCAGAATCTCGGGCTTCTTGCAGACCCACCAGGCGCTTACCAGCGAGGGCTTTGGGCCGCTGTTGCTCATCGGAATAGGACTGCTCGCCGTCGGCTTCAGCTTCAAGGTCTCGGCGATCCCCTTCCAGGCGTGGACGCCGGATGTGTATACAGGCGCACCGACCCCCGTGACCGCGTTCATGTCCGTGGGGACCAAGGTAGCCGCGTTCGCCGCCGTCACGCGTGTCTTCATCGCCGCGCTCTCCACACAGACATTCCGCTGGGAGCCGGTCTTCTGGGTGATCGCCGTGCTGACCATGATTGGCGGCAATCTGCTCGCCGTCTCGCAGCGTGACGTGAAGCGCATGCTCGCGTATTCCAGCATCGCCAACGCGGGCTACATGCTGGTCGCTGTCACCACCGCGTCACCGCGGGCTACCGCATCGCTGCTGATCTACCTGGCGACATACGCCGTTGCGAACGTCGGCGCGTTCGGCGTCGTCGCCCTGGTGGAGCGCAACGATGGGCGCGGGACGACGCTCGACGACTTCTCCGGCCTGTCCCGGCGCAATCCGGCGCTGGCCGCGATAATGGCGCTCTTCCTCTTCTCGCTCGCGGGCGTGCCTCCAACCGCTGGCTTCCTCGGAAAGTATGTCGTCTTCTATGCGGCGATGGTCGGTGGGCAGGTCCCACTGGCGATCATCGGCGTGCTGGCCAGCGTGCTCGGCATGTTCTACTATCTGCGCGTCGTCTGGGCGATGTACTTCGTTGAGCCACGCCCGCGCGCCGTGGTCTCTATGCCGCAGCCCGAGCGCGAGCTGGTAGCTGCGGGCGCCACCGCCGCTGCTCCCGCGCGCGATGAGGACATCCTGTCCGAAGCCGCCACCGAAGCCGCGCCCGTCGATGCGACATCTGTTGAAGCGTCCGTTGAAGTGGCGGCTGCCGAAGCAGCCGAGGCGCCCGCGCGCATCCTCTTCCCGACGGGCTCTCGCATCGCTCTGGCGGTCTGCGCCGTTCTGACCGCCCTGTTCATCGTCGTCTGGTCCGTCATTGACGGCTATGCCCAAATCGCCGCGCAATCGCTGTTGCGCTAGGCGGTAGTAGCCGCGCTCAGTCGGGTAGGCTGGCGGCGCTGTTGTGGGCCTCGATCTCGAAGCTGGCGATCACCTCGGATTCTGGCGCGAAGGAGGGGTGCGGGACGACGCGCCGCTGGTAGCGCCCGCGCAGCGCGTTGCGCCGGATGGCGAACAGGTCGCCGAGCATGCCGAAGGTGTCGCGCGCGGGGTGGACCTTGCTCCCTGTGCGGTAGTACCACGGCACGGGAATCTCGCGAACGCTGTAGCCGCGCATGCGGGCGATGTAGAGCAGCTCGACATCGAAGGTCCAGCCGGGGACCGTCTGGTGGAGGAACAGGTCGAGCGCGGCCTCGCGGCGTAGCAGCTTGAAGCCGCACTGCGTATCGGAGATGCCCGGCACGACCAGCGCGCGCACGACCAGGTTGAAGACGCGCCCCATCACATGCCGGAAATACGGCTCGCCATAGCGATGCGCGCCGGGCGCCTCGCGCGAGCCGATGCGCAGGTCCTCGCGCGCGGGCGGCTCCGCCAGGAAGCGTGACATCTCTTCGATCGGAACGGAAAAGTCCGCATCGGCGAGATAGATCCAGGCGCCCTGCGCCGCCAGCGCGCCCGCGCGCACAGCGGCGCCTTTGCCTTGGTGTGGCGTCTGGATCAGCCTCAGCGCATGCCAGCGTCCCATCCATGAGCGCACGACAGCGGACGTGCTATCCGCGCTCCCGTCGTCTACTACGAGTACTTCGCTCAGGAAAGGCTGCTTTTGGAGGTAGCCCTGGAGCCGAGCGATGCTTTCCGGCAATCGCCGCGCCTCGTTGTAGGCCGGAATGATGATAGATAGCTCCGGTCGCGGCGCGCCTGCGCTCACGTACTCCTCCGTTTCGCCGCGCTTGCCGCCAGTATGATGTCGCCGTGGTGGCGGTGGACGCTGAAAGCTGGATGGCCTCCCTGTGAATGGTATACGTTATGACGCGCCCGCGCGCTCACATCCCAGCCCGGATGGGCGTGGCCGGCCGCTCCGTGACGACCGAATCCGCGCGCGGGCGCGGTCGGTCGGTCCGGGCGCTGGCCGCGACCGCATCGGTTAGCGGGCGCGAGGGGCGCGGCGAGCGCCCCGACAGCGCGCCGGACACGGTCGCCGCTGGCTCCACGCGTGACGCGCGGGCGGGTTCGCGCAGCGCGTGCGCGATCGCGTCGTCAATCGAGTCCAATGGCACGAGTGTCAACTGATCGCGCACATCCTGTGGCGCGTCATCCAGATCGCGCAGGTTGCGGCGCGGCAGCAGCACCGTGGTAATGCCCGCGCGGCTGGCCGCCAGCGCCTTCTCCTTAACTCCGCCCACCGGCAGCACACGCCCACGCAGCGTGATCTCACCCGTCATCGCGACGTCGCGCCGCACCGGCTGGCCCGTCAGCGCCGAGATCATGGCGACGGTCATCGTCACGCCCGCCGATGGCCCATCTTTGGGGATGCCAGCCGCGGGCAGGTGGATGTGGATGTCGGTGCGCTCGTGGAAGGCGCTATCAAGGCCCAATGCGCCCGCGCGCGCTCGAATCAGCGTCAGCGCCGCCTGTGCTGATTCCTTCATCACCTCGCCAAGCTGGCCTGTCAGGATCATCGCGCCGCGCCCTGGCACGCCCTGCGCCTCGACCATCGTCAGGTCGCCGCCCGCTGGGGTCCACGCCAGGCCGGTCGCCGCGCCGACCAAGTCATCCGCCTCCGCTTCGGTCGGATAGTGCTTCTGCGGCCCCAGATAGGCTGGCACACGCTGCGCTGTCACATGCGCCTTGTGCCGCCGCCCTTCCGCTACGCGCCGCGCCACACGCCGCATGATCGCCGCGATCTCGCGCTCTAGTCCGCGCACGCCCGCTTCGTAGGTGTACTCTCGGATGATGCGCGTCACTGCCTCGTCGTCAATCTCAATCCGGCTGGAAGAGAGCCCGGCGTCGGTCAGTTGCCGGGGGATCAGGAACTGGCGCGCAATGTGCCCTTTCTCCTCCTCGGTATAGCCGGGAATCTCGATGATCTCCATGCGGTCGCGCAGTGGCGCGGGAATCGTTTGCAGGGTATTGGCGGTCATGATGAACATGACATGCGAGAGATCGTAGGCGATCTCCAGGTAGTGATCGGAGAAGCTGTTGTTCTGTTCAGGGTCGAGCGCCTCCAGCAGCGCGGCGGCGGGGTCGCCGCGGAAGTCGGACGCCAGCTTGTCAATCTCATCGAGCACGAATACGGGATTGACGACGCCCGCCTGCTTCATCGTCTGGATGATGCGGCCCGGCAGCGCGCCGACGTAGGTGCGGCGGTGACCGCGAATCTCCGCTTCATCACGCACGCCGCCCAGCGAGACGCGCACGAATTTACGGTCTAGCGCCTCCGCGACGCTGCGTCCCAGCGAGGTCTTGCCGACACCTGGCGGCCCTGCCAGGCACAGGATCGGTGTGCGCCCTTCTGGCGCCAATTTGCGCACGGCCATGAACTCGATGATGCGGTCTTTGACCTTTTGCAGGCCGAAGTGGTTGGTGTCCAGCGTCTCCGCCACGCGTCGCAGATCGAGCCTATCCACCGTGCGCGATGTCCAAGGCAGCGCGATCAGCCAGTCAAGATAGGCGCGCAGCACACCATACTCCGGCGCCATCTGCGGCATCGTCTCCATGCGCTCTAGCTCGCGCAGCGCGCGTTTGTGCGCCTCGTCCGGCATTCCGGCGGCCAGAATCTTCTCGCGTAGCTCGTCGTGGTCGCGGGTCGCCGGATCGCGCTCGCCCAGCTCGCGATGGATGGCGCGCAACTGCTCGCGCAGGTAGTATTCGCGCTGCCCGTGGTCCACTTCGCGCTGGACATCATCCTGGATCTTGCGCTCCAGCTCCAGCACCGTGATCTCGTTTTGTAGCAGCAGCGCCACACGCCGCAATCGCTGGGAGGGCAGGAGGGTCTCCAACAGGTCCTGGCGCGCCTCGATCGGTGGCTCGATCTGCGCGGCGATGAAGTCCGCCAGCGCGCCTGGGCTCTCGACGTTGAGCGCCTGGATGTAGCTATCCTCGGTGAGCCTTTGACTCAGCTTCGTTACGTCCTCGAAGCTGCGCAGCGCCGCGCGCGCCAGCGCCTCGACTTGCGGGCCGCGCTCGTCTGGCTCCTCATACGCCACGCCGCGGGCGCGTCCGAACCCGGTCTGGGGAAGCCACTCATGGATGCGGAACCGCCGGACACCTTGCGCCATGACGCTGGTCGCGCCGTCATTGAGCCGCATCACCCGGTTGATGACGCACTCCGTCCCCATCGTGTAGACATCTTGCGGCGAGGGGTCGCTGATGCGCTCAGAGCGCTGGGTGACGATCAGGAGCGCGCGGTCATGGGCCATGGCGTATTCGACCGCGCGCAGCGCCGGCTCGCGGTCCACGAACAGCGGCACGACCATATGTGGCAGGAGCACCGTGTTGCGCACCGGTAGCACGGGGAGGTCGCGCGGGACGCCCGCAAGATCCGCCTCATCCATCGGCTCGGCGGCGCCGCTCAGGACGTCTCCCGCGAGCTCGCCATCGCGATCCCGATTGCGTCGAGGCCGTCCCGGGCGGCGCTGACTGTCCATTCCTGCGATCCTCTTCTCCGCATTGCGCTGCGCCCCAGAAAGCGCCCCACGCGGTCCCATGCGCTCAGCCGTAGCCGCCAGGGGCAGTATATCCCCCGGCGCCAATTCGTACAAGGCGCACGGCGCATGCGCTGTGATACAGTGATTGGATACGGGCATCATTTGGAGCCGCTGCTTAGTATAACGGTTTGTGTTACCTGCCAGGCACAGCGCTCGCTCGCGCTGCCCAAACGCCCTATGCCTGCGTCCGCCGCGTTTTGTCGCGCGTCTGGATATCACAATGACGACCGCTCGGTTTTCCGCTCGCTGATTGCCTGACTGGCGCTCCCGTCAGGGCGTCGCGCCTCTTTTCGGGGCGCTGACCGCGCCTGTGGCCTGCGGCTTGCGCTGCGCTATACGGGTTAGTGCGGGTTTCAGAGGCGCCACAACATGCGTAAGAGCATGCGTTAAGAGTGAGAAGATCGGGCGCGCCGATGGTATAGTATCCTTGGCACGCTCATACAACGCCCGAGGCAGCGGACGCAGCAGTGCATTTCGACTCGCGCCCCCTTCACCTGTTCGGGAGCTTGGCGCGCCGCGAAGACACACTCGCGGCGGATGGGATGGAGAGTTGGGCGAGGAGCGGGCCTCAATCTTTTGGGAAGGGGGCGAGCAAAGTGGAGTACGACTTTCCGCGATGCCGCAAGTGTGGCGCAGGTGATCTGGTGCCACTATCAGATTTTGGTAGCCAGGGGGCTTCCATCCAGTTCAAGGCCTGGGTGTGCACGAATCCTGAGTGTCGGTTCAATGTGAAGATCCGCAACGGCGATATTTTCATCAACGAGCCGGTGACTGACGCTTCAGCCTACCCGCATAGAACGCAACGCTAGGCGCAGGCTGGCTATCGCGACGGAGACTCGCGCGCAGCGCGCTGGCTCCGCCGTGCGCGCAGACGACTACGGGCAGGCGGCGCGGCGAAAAGACGCGCGCGCCACCCATCCCTGGGGGAGCGATTGTGTTTAAGCGCTTACGCGAAGGCTTGTTTGGGCGTCCAGAGGAGGAGCAGGGCGAGGAGCAGAACGAGGATCTCGCCAGCGGCGAGGAAATGCCCTCGCCTGACAATGTGGACAGCCCAGAAGCCCTCGCTGAAGCCACTGCCGCAGAGGAAGCGCCGCCCGTGGAGGCGGCCACCTCGCCAGACGCTGTGTTCGCCGCCGAGGAGGCTGCCGAGCCGGATGCTTCAGACACGGCGCCCCGGCGCAGTTTCAGTTTCAATCCGTTCAAGCTCAGCCTGGGACGCACACGCCAGCTCTTCGGGCGCGTTAACGACTCGCTCGCCCATGATCCGATCACCGACGACCTGTGGGATGGGCTGGAAGAGACGCTCATCAGCAGCGATGTTGGCGTCGAGACCACCGAGCGGCTGATGAGCGTGCTGCATGAGCGCGTGGAAGCCGAGGGGCTGACACGTGGCTCGGAGCTGCGCGCCGCGCTCAAAGAGGAGTTGGAGCTTCTGCTCGGCGAGCAGGAGCCGCTGGTCTTTTCGGAGACGTCACCGATTACGGTGATCCTTTTCGTTGGCGTCAACGGCGTGGGCAAGACCACCAGCATCGCGAAAGTCGGCGCCCTGCTCAGGAAGCAGGAGCATCACGTGATGCTGGCCGCTGGCGACACATTCCGCGCGGCGGCGGTCGAGCAGCTCAAGACCTGGGGCGAACGTATCGGCGTCCCGGTGATCGCGCAGCATCAGGGGGCCGACGCCGCCGCCGTGGTCTACGACGCCATGCAGGCCGCGCAGTCGCGCGGCGCGGACGCGCTGCTGGTGGACACCGCCGGGCGGCTTCATACCAAAACCAACCTCATGGAGGAGTTGAAGAAGATCGTGCGCGTGCTCCAGCGCTACGATCCCGAGGCCCCGCATGAGGTGCTGCTGACGCTCGACGCCACGACGGGGCAGAACGGTCTGGCGCAGGCCAAACAGTTCGTCAAGGATGCGGGCGTGAGCGGAGTCGTGCTGACCAAGCTGGATGGCACGGCGCGCGGCGGCATCGTCTTCGCCATCGCCTCTGAGTTGGGCTTGCCGATCAAGTTCATTGGCACGGGCGAGCGCGTCGGCGACCTAGAGCCATTTGACGCCGATGAGTTCATTGACGCGCTCTTCGCGAGCGAGTAGGCTGCGCCTGTGTCGCGTCTTGTGTTAGCCAGTTGACGCTTTCGCCGCGATGCGCGATGATAGTGGGACAGATGGCCGCAGCCGCGAGCGCGGCTCGCTCAGGCTGCGGCTGAGAGTGAGAGGGCGACTCATTCCGCGAAGATATAAGGGGTGGTAGGAGCATGAGGGACGAAGCGCGGCCAGCGCTCTCACTGGCGCAGATGAACGGAGCGCGCCACGATACGCCATCGCGCGAGCTGCCGGATAATCTGGCGGTGAAGTGTCCCAACTGTCGCGAGCTGCTGCTGGGCAAAGACTGGGAGAAGAACCTCAAGGTCTGCCAGAAGTGTGGCTATCACTTCCGTCTCAGTGCGCCGGAGCGCATCACGCTCCTGGTGGATCCTGAGCCTGAGGCGTTCACTGAGTTCGCCGGCAACTTGCGCTCCACCGATCCGCTCGGTTTCGTCGCGCGCTCCGGAGCCTACCGCGACAAGCTGGAATCCGAGCGCGAAAAGACGGGCATGGAAGAAGCGGTCATGGTCGGCCATGCCAAGATCGAAGGTACGCCGCTCGTGCTGGCGGTCATGGACTTCCGCTTCATTGGCGGCAGCATGGGCTCGGTCGTCGGCGAGAAGATCACTCGCGCGATCGAGCGCGCCACGGAGGGCCGCCTCCCCTTGCTGATCGCCTCAGCCTCCGGTGGCGCGCGCCAGCAGGAGGGCGCCATCTCCCTGATGCAGATGGCTAAGACTTCGGCGGCGCTGGCGCGCCTGGCGGAATCTGGCGCGCCCTACATCTCGCTGCTGACTGATCCCACGACCGCGGGCGTGTCGGCCAGCTTCGCCTTCCTGGGCGATGTCATCCTTGCGGAGCCCGGCGCGCTGATCGGCTTCGCTGGACCGCGTGTCATCGAGCAGATGATGCACCAGCACCTGCCCAAAGATGTCAACACCGCCGAGTTTGTCCTAAAGCACGGCATGATTGATGGCATCGTCCACCGGCGCGCGCTGCGCCAGGAGCTTGCTCGCTACCTCCGGCTACACGCCGGGCAGCGTGTGGGGTCGTGACCGCGCCATGCGGCGCTGCTGAAGCAATCCGTCACATGTCGTGGAGGACGAGAAGATATGGCTTACGATCTCGATTTTGAGCGCCCCCTCGCCGAGATTGAGAAGCGCATCGCCCACCTGCAGAGGCGCGGAGACCGCATACGCTCTGAGGAGCGCGCGCAGGTCGAAGAGTTGAAGCGCGAGCTCCAGCGGCGCATGGGTGAGATCTACTCCTCGCTCACGCCCTGGCAGCGGGTGCAGGTGGCCCGTTATCGTGAGCGTCCCTATACCAACGACTATCTCAAGCTGGTCTTCGAGGACTATTTCGAGATGCGTGGCGACCGCCGCTTCGCCGACGACCGCGCCATCCAGGGTGGTCTCGCTAGTCTGGATGGCGAGACGGTCATGGTGGTGGGACACCAGAAGGGGCGCGACCTCAGGGAGCGTGAGGAGTGCAACTTCGGCATGGCGCACCCGGAGGGCTATCGCAAGGCGCTGCGCCTCTTCAGGTACGCCGAGCGCTTCCGTTTCCCGGTCATCACGTTGATTGATACCACCGGCGCCTATCCAGGCCTTGGCGATGAGGAGCGCGGTATCTCGCAGGCCATCGCCGAGAACCTGATGGTGATGGCCGCCCTGCGCACCTGCATCATCTGTGTGGTGATCGGTGAAGGCGGCAGCGGCGGGGCGCTGGGCATCGGCGTTGGCGACCGGGTACTGATGATGGAGAACGCGATCTATACCGTCGCAGCGCCCGAGGCCGCCGCCTCGATCATCTGGCGCGACAATGCGTACGCGCCCGACGCGGCGCAGGCCATGAAGATCACCGCGCCGGAGCTGCTAGAGCTGGGCGTAGTGGATGGCATCATCCCCGAGCCGCTCGGCGGAGCGCATCGCGACTATGAAGGCGCCGGGAGCGCCCTCAAGGGGGCGCTGCTGACGACTCTGGGCGACCTTCGCGATCTGCCCATCGAGACGTTGCTCGACCAACGCTATCAGCGCTTCCGCCGCATCGGTCTGCAAGGTGTCGCGGAGATTGCCCCTGTCTCATCGGCCACCAGCCGCCCGTAGCGCCACGTGGCGGACCGCGTTTCGCCGGTTTGCCGCGCAGCCCTTGACAGACAAAGGCGACTTCGTGTAGTGTCTTAGTCAACAACCGCATACGCGACAGCCCACTCTCATCACGAATGGCAGAGGGAAACGGCCCGAAGAAGCCTGGCAACCCACCAGCGGAGCGCTGGCAGGGTGCAAAGTCCGGCGAGATGAACGTCTCGCGAGATGAGGGGGAGCGTCACTAGCGCATGATGCGCACAGACGATCCGCCCTCACCTTCTTCATAGGTCGAGGGCGTTGTTGTATGCCCCATAGACGAGAACTGGCGAGAACGAGGACGAGTACGCGAGCCGGACGTGGCCACAGAGAGCCGTAGCAGGTGAAAACTCGGCGCCACCTCCATCGCGGAATATGACCTCCGAGCCGCGCGCGGAAATCATCGGGCGGATTGCCCCGCTGAGAGTAGGCTGCGCCGGGTGGGCCCCGTTACCTGGCCCTGGCGTTATCCGGACCAGGCGAGCGCGTGACGCATGCTGGCGCGCGACCCTGGAACATCCCGTGAGACGCCGCAGAGGCCGTCGCGCAGCCGCGACGGCAAATCAGGGTGGTACCGCGTAACCTCTCGCCCCTGCCTAGGGAGCGAGAGGTTTTTTTGCGCCTGTCGCCGGTCAGACCGCGTGGCCGGGGAGGTAAGGAGATCATGACACGAATCGGGGAGGCGTCAGTGGAACTCACTGGCAGCGCATCGCTCTGGTCGGGACGGCGACAGATCACTCTGCCGTCGCTGGCGCTGGAGTGCGGCGCGACGCTCGCCCCTATGACTATCGCCTATGAGACATGGGGTCGCCTGACGACGGAGCGCGACAATGCCGTCCTGCTTTGCCACGCGCTCACCGGCGACGCCCACGCCCACGACGGTGAGCGCCCCGACGATCCACGCGCTGGCTGGTGGAACCCGCTGGTGGGTCCGGGCCGCGCCTTCGACACGAGTCGCTATTTCGTCATCTGCTCCAACGTACTTGGTGGCTGCTATGGCACGACCGGCCCGACCAGCCCTCACCCGGCTGACGGCCAGCCGTACCGCCTGCGCTTCCCACACATCACTGTCGGCGACATGGTGAGCGCCCAGCGCGCGCTGTTGGCCGCGCTGGGGATCGAGCGCCTCGCGGTGGTGACGGGTGGGTCTGTTGGCGGGCTCCAGGCGCTCGAGTGGACCATCGCCTATCCCGACCAGGTGGCCCGCGCGGTCGTCATCGGCGCCGCGCCGCGCCTTCCGGCGCAGGGTGTGGCGATTGACGCCATCGCGCGCCAGGCGATCATGGCCGACCCGCGCTGGGGCGGCGGCGACTACGCATCCGATGAGCGTCCGTCCGCGGGGCTTGGCATCGCCCGCATGCTCGCTATGCTGACCTACACCAGCCCGGAAGGCCTCGACGCGCGCTTCGGACGCCGAGCCGCCACGCGCGAGAGCGGCTGGCCCGCCTTTGGGTCGCGCCTCGATGTCGAGACGTACCTGAGCCATCAGGCGGACAAGCTCATCGCGCGCTTCGACGCTAACACCTATCTGTATCTCAGCAGCGCCATGGATCGCTATGACGCCGCTGCCAGCCGCGGCTCGGACGACGAGGCGCTGGCCAGGATACGGGCCGAAACGTTGGTGATCGGCATGTCCACAGACTGGCTCTACCCCCGCGCCATCGTGCGCGACCTGGCGGAGGGGATCAACGCGGCGGGCGGGCGCGCTCAGTATCGCGAGATCGTCTCGCGCGAAGGCCATGACGCCTTCCTGAAAGATTGGGGCCAGATGGACGCGACGCTGCGCTCCTTCCTCCCATCCTGACAGCCAGCCGGCCAGCCCGAAGCTGGCGCGGCTCTGCAGGGCGCGGCCCCGCGCCCATTTCAGCCTGAACAGGAGAATCACTACATGGCGGATCTCGAGACGTTGACCGACACGACCCAGGCGGCGAACGGCGCCACTCCCCCAACCCCGCGCTTCGAGACGCTGGCGCTGCACGCCGGACAGGAGCAGCCCGACCCGACGACGCGCGCCCGCGCCGTGCCGATCTATCAGACCACGTCCTATGTCTTCGAGGACACCGACGACGCGGCGGCGCTGTTCGCGCTCGGCAAGTTCGGCAATATCTATACGCGCATCATGAACCCGACGCAGGACGTCTTCGAGCGCCGCATCGCTGCGCTGGAGGGCGGCGTGGGCGCGCTGGCGACAGCATCGGGCCAGTCGGCGGAGTTTCTGGCGCTGATCAACATCGTCAGCGCGGGGGATGAGATTGTCAGCGGCGCCAGCCTCTATGGCGGCACCTACAACCTGTTCGCGCAGACGCTGCCGCGCCTGGGCATCACCGTCCACTTCGTGGATAGCGGCGACCCGGAGAACTTCCGCAAGGCGATTACGCCGCGTACCCGCGCGCTCTACGCCGAGTCGGTCGGCAACCCGCGCCTCGACACGCTCGACTTCGAGGCGGTCGGCGCCATCGCTCACGAGAACGGCATCCCACTGATTGTGGACAACACCATCCCCAGTCCATATCTGCTCCAACCGCTCAAGCATGGCGCCGACATCGTGGTGCATTCCGCGACCAAATTCATCGGCGGGCATGGCACGAGCATCGGTGGCGTGATCGTTGACGCCGGGACGTTCGACTGGGCCGCCAGCGGCAAGTTCCCCGGTCTGACCGAGCCCGATCCGTCCTACCACGGCGTGCGCTATGTCGAAGCGCTTGGCTCGCTGGCGTACATCGTCAAGGCCCGTGTGCAGCTGCTGCGTGACCTTGGCCCAGCCATCAGCCCGCTGAACAGCTGGCTGTTCCTGCAGGGGCTGGAGACGTTGCCGCTGCGGATGGAGCGCCATAGCGAGAACGCGCTCCAGGTGGCCCGCTACCTGGAGGGGCGCTCCGACGTCTCGTGGGTGCTCTATCCCGGGCTAGAGAGCCATCCGTCGCACGCGCTCGCGAAGCGCTACTTCGAGCATGGCTACAGCGCGCTCATCGGCTTTGGCGTGAAGGGCGGCTATGAGGCGGCGCGCACGGCCTGCAACGAGCTCAAGCTGTTCTCGCTGCTGGCCAACATCGGTGACGCCAAGTCGCTGGTGATTCACCCCGCCTCTACCACGCACTCGCAACTCAACGAGGAGGAGCAGCGGGCCACCGGCGTCACGCCCGATTTCATCCGGCTCTCCGTCGGCATCGAGCACATTGACGACATCCTGGCCGATCTCGACCAGGCGCTGGCGAAAGCGGCGGGCGTCTGAAGGCGCGTCTAAGAGTGTTGCGCCGCGAAGCCTGCCTTCGCGGGCTCTCGATCGCAGTCCAGCCCCCGCGGGCGGACTTCGCGGCTGCCAAGGTCTTAGACGCGGGTTTGCCCGCCAGACATAGTGAGGGGAGGATGGACAGATGCGCGCCGTCAAGTTTGGTGGCAGCTCCGTAGCTGACGCGCCGCGCCTGCGCGCCGCGGGCGCGATCCTCGCTCGCTCGCGCGCGGGCGGGCCGGTGACGGCGGTGGTGTCGGCGATGGCGGGCGTCACCGATGGCCTGTTGCGTGTGGCGGATGGCGCGACGCGCGGCGCAGAGGACTGGCCGGCCGTGTTGCGGGCGCTCGGCGAGCGTCACAGCGCCACGTACCAGGCGCTCATTGGCGCTGTTCCCGCTCTGTTCGAGCGGCAATGGGCGGAGGCCGAGCGCGAGGCGGAGGCGCTGGCGCGCATCGGTCCGTCGCTGGATGCGCCAGCGCGCGCTTTGGCGTCCGCACGGTTTAGCGGGTGGGGTGAGCGGCTGGCAGTCGGGCTGCTGGCCGCCGCCACAGAGGCGGAGGGCGCGCCTTCTTTCGCGCTGGATGACGCGCCGGTCCTGCTCAGCGGGCGCGAGCGTCCGGGCGTCGCGCCGGAGCCATCGGCGCTGGCCACGCGCGCATGGCTGCTGCCGCGCCTGGCGATGCCCGTCATGCGCGGCGCGGTCCCCATCGTGCCGGGCTACATCGCGCGCGACGCTGAGGGGCGCCTGACGACGCTGGGACGTAACGGCTCCGACCATTCCGCGGCGGTGATTGCGGCGGCGCTGGGTGTCTCCCATCTGACCATCTATAGCGACGTGGCGGGCGTGTATACCGCCGATCCGCGCACCCTGCCCGATGCGCGCCTCCTGCCCGCGCTGGCGTATGATGAGGCGGCGCGCATCGCCTCGCTGGGGGCCAGGGCGCTGCATCCCCGCGCGGTCGAGCCATTGGCTGGCGGCGCCATCCCGCTGGAGCTCCGCGCCGCGCATGCGCCCGACGCGCTGGGAACCGACATCGGACCTGGCGCGCGCCTGTCCCGCCAGTACACGCGCGCGGCGATGTGGGTCGTCGTCTCGCGCCCTGCCGCCGTGCCGCGCGAGGTGGACGTGACGGCGTTGCGCCTGCCTGCCTGGCCGCTGTGCGAGGATACCTGCGATTGCGCGGCCACAGTCGTTCTAGATATTGAGCATATTGAGCATATTGAGCGATTCGCGCTCATCCCGCTCGCCGTCGCGCGGGATGAGATACGCCTTAGAGTCGCGGAGCCCCAGGCGAGGGAGGCCATCCGCGCGCTGCATAACCTCCTGGCTGGCTGCGCGAGCCGCCATGCGGAGGAAGTGGACGCGCGGCTGGTCGCGGGCGCCTGAGGCGAACGAGTCGAGCCGACACATCCAGGGAGACATCACATGCGACGGGTCTATACGGGAGAGCCACTGGAGCGGAAGAAGCCGGTAATCGTGCTGGGCGCGACTGGCCTGGTCGGTCAGCGCGTGATCGCCATGCTGGAGGGTCATCCCTGGTTCACCCTGGGCGCTGTGGCCGCCTCTGACCGTCGCATTGGCGCGCGCTACGGCGACGCCGCCCAGTGGAAGGTCGAGACGCCGCCACCCGCCGATGCGCTCGATCTCCGCCTGGCGCCCGCCACACCCGACGCCTCTGCCCAGGGCGCGCTCGTCGTCTCAGCGCTGCCCGCCGGTGAGGCGCGCGAGCTGGAGCCGTTATGGGCGCAAGCGGGGGCCATCGTGCTGAGCAACGCCTCCGCCTATCGCATGGCGGACGACGTGCCGCTGATCGTGCCGGAGATCAACCCCGACCACCTGGCGATGATCGAGACGCAGCGGGCGCGGCGTGGCTGGCCCGGCGCGCTCATCACCAACCCGAACTGCTCGACCATCGGCCTGGCGCTGGCGCTGGCTCCGCTGCGCCAATTTGGCCTGCGGCGCGTTATCGTGACCACCTTCCAGGCGGCCTCAGGCGCGGGCTATCCGGGCGTCCCCGCGCTCGACCTGATTGATAACATCATCCCCTACATTGGTGGCGAGGAGGACAAGCTGGAGACCGAGACGCGCAAGATCCTCGGCGGCGTCACTGACGGCGAGTTCCAGCCGTTGGACCCAGCTGCGACGCCCATCGGCGCCACCTGCGTGCGCGCGCCGGTGCGCGATGGCCACCTGGAGTCGGTCAGCGTCGAGCTGGCCGCGCAGCCTGATGGGGATGACATCGTGCGCGCCTGGCGCGAGTTCATTGGCGAACCGCAGCGGCTCGGTCTGCCCAATGCGCCCGCCGCGCCGCTGGTCTACCGCGAGGAGCGCGACCGCCCACAGCCCATCGCCGACCGCATGGCGGGCGATGGCATGGCGGTGACGATTGGGCGGCTCCGACCCAGCGACGCGCTGACCCACAGTTTCGTGCTGCTGAGTCACAACACGATTCGCGGCGCGGCGGGCGCGGCGCTGCTCAACGCCGAGCTGGCCGTGGCGCGTGGCCTATTAGTGTGATTGGTCTGATTCGGAGTTCGATGTGGGATGCGATGCGGGTTGCGACTGCGCCGGCTGTGGCTCCTTCGGCGCGCCGCCGCTGCGCTTATCCGCTGGCTCGGCCTCAGGCGCGCCGCCGCTGCGCTCCGCCTCGCTCAGCCACGCGAGGGCGTTGACCAGGGCCAGGTGGGTGAAGGCCTGAGGAAAGTTGCCCAATAGCGCGCCTGAATGGGGATCAATCTCCTCGGAGTACAGCCCCAGCGGGCTGGCGTAGCTGAGCAACGTATCCAGCCGCTTGCGCGCCTCCGAGATTTGCCCCATCAGACAAAGGCAACTGACATACCAGAAGGCGCAAGCCAGGAACGCGCCTTCGCCACCGCTCAAGCCGTCGTCGGTTTTGGCCGACGGCTTATGCCCGTCTTCACCGCTCGCCAGCGCGAGGTAGCGGTAGAGCAGCGGCCCGCCCTCCTCTAGCGCCTTGCCTGTGGCGCGTACGGTGTTCTGGATGCGTGGATCATCGGCAGGCAGGAAGCCGACCAGCGGGAGGCGCAGGTTGGCGGCGTCCATAGCGTCCACTCCATAGGCCTGCGTGAAGCTGCCCAGCGTTGTGTCATAGCCTTTGGATTCGACTTCCTCGCGGATAGCCTGAGCGGTGGCGCGCCAGCGCTTGAGCTGGCCATCCGATGTATAGCGGCTGATGAGCGCGATGGCGCGATCTAGCGCCACCCAGCACATGGCGCGCGAATAGACGAACGCGCGCTCTGGGCCGCGCTCCTCCCAGATGCTCCGGTCGGGATCATGCCAATTGTCGCAGATGAAGTCCGCGACCTGCGTCATCAGACGCCGCACGTCGCGCGGAAGCTGATGTCCGGGCTGGCTCACGGTGAAGCCTATGGCATTGGCGTAGCGCAGCGCGGAATCAGCCAGCTCACCATAGATGTCCATCTGGCGCTGCATGGCCGCGGCGTTGCCGACACGTACTGGGCGTGAGCTCTGATAGCCCTCCAGATGCGCCAACTCGATCTCACGCAGGTCGTGGCCCGTCTTGCCCCGTATGCTATAGAGGACGCGAATATCGGAGCCATCCCGCAGGTGGAGATCATCCAGGAAATGGAAGTAGTCGCGCGCCTCGCCCGAATAGCCGAGCCGCGCGAGCGCCTGGAGGGTGAAGGACGAGTCGCGCAGCCATGAGAAGCGGTAGTCCCAGTTGCGCTCGCCGCCGATGCCTTCTGGCAGCGAGGTTGTCGGCGCGGCCACGATCGCTCCTGTCGGCTCGAATGCGCACAGCTTGAGCGTCAGCGCCGAGCGCTCCGCCATCTCGCGATATGGCCCGTCGTAGGTCATCTTGCTCGACCACGTGGTCCAGTACTGGTGTGTCTCATGGAGATCGGCGGCGAAGTTCTGTCCACGCAGCGCGCGCAGCATCTTCTCCGCTTCGTCCTTGCTGCGCGCGTAGCTGAGCGCTACGGCCAGCCGCTGCCCTTCGTTCAGTGGCGTGGTTACCTCCACCAGCCCGCCTGGGTCATGCCTGACGTCCAGTGACGTATGGTCAGCCGTTCCATGCTCAGACAGACGCTGGATGACGAGCGTATGATACCCAACCGACTCGTCGCTGAGCATCACAAAGCTGCCCTCTCCGGCAGGGCGTACATCCATCTGCGGCGCGTGGCGGGCGTAGTCGGGCGTCAGCTTGAGCGTCACGCGCGCTGTCATGGAACCAGAGCGGCAGGTGACGAGGCGGTTGACGCGGTGCGCCGCGGCGACATCGTTGCCGATCTCACGCTCCAGGCTGGCTCGATGGCCGTTTGGCGAGATGGGGGAGATGGCGGCCAGCGCGTTCAGTGTGCGGGAATGCGCTGGCCGGTGGCGCACGGGCATGAAGTCAATCACACCAAGCTCGCCCGATGCGCTCTTGAAGGTCGTCTCCAGCATGTTCGTTCCCGGCAGGTAGCGCATAAGCGAGTCGCATGCTCCTGTCGGCCTGACCTGGAAATAGCCACCGCGGTCGTGATCGAGCAGCCGGAGCAGGCTGGCGGGGCTGTCGAAGTGCGGCAGACAGAGCCAGTCTATCGAACCGTTGGGCGCTATCAGGGCGGCGGTGCGGCAGTCGCCGATGGCGCCATAGCTGGCGATTGGCCAGTAGCGAGGATCGGACTCGTCATGCTCCATCAGCCGCGCTCGCACACCATCAGTCAGCCCCATTATGCGCTCCTTTGCAGTCCCGCGCTCGCCGCTGTGCTGGCGCGCCCCAGCGCCGCGGGGTACGCTATCTGGATGACGCCAGACCTGTCTGCATTATAGTATAGTCCCACTGCGATATATCTGGAGGATGCGGCGATCCCCGCTAGCGTATACAATATCGGCGATCCATAGATCCTGGCCCTGAGGCCAGAAAGCGCCAGCGCTGTCCCGGCGTATTCTCGCGTTCCCCGATGTGGCCGCGATGCGCCCCTTTGACTGGAGACCCCCAATGGCGACGACGCAGAGCCAGGACACCCAGCCTTCCTCAACACCTTCCGCGGGCGCTGACTGGTTGACAGCGGCCCAGCGGCGAACGCTCGAAGCGATCTGCGACGCGCTAAATCCCGCCGTCGCCGCGCCTCCCGGCGAGAGCGACCCACATGGGTATTACGCCCGCACCGCGCGGGATCTCGATGTGGCGCGCCTGATGGAGGAGACCTTGGGGCAGGAGTCGCCTGAGTCGCGCGCGCAGTTCGCCCAGTTGCTCGACCTGCTTGGCTCCTCCGCTGGTGGGCTGCTCGTCGCGGGCAGCGCGAAGGGGCTCGCGGACCTCCCGCTGGCCACACGCGAGCGAGCGCTGCGCCGCATGAGCCTCAGCGCGCTCCCCATGCTGCGCCAGGGTTTTTCAGCGCTCAAGCGGCTGGCGCACTTCATCTACTATTCCGCTCCCCAGGAGAACGGGCTGAACCCGAACTGGCCCGCCATCGGTTATACTCCCGCGCCGCCGCCGCCATCTCCCGAGGAGGCGCCCAAGCGCATCCGCGTCATCCCCATCGAATCCGACCTGGCCCTGACCGCGGACGCTGTGGTAGTTGGCTCTGGCGCAGGCGGCGGCTTGATCGCCGCGCGGTTGGCGGAGGCTGGCAAGGATGTCGTCATCCTGGAGAAGGGCGGCTACTACAACGAGGCGGACTTCACCGGCTCTGAGGCGGTGATGACGCCGCAGCTCTATCTGCGGCGCGGGACGCTGGCCACCAGCGATCTGGGAATGATCGTGCTCGCTGGGTCCGCGCTGGGCGGCGGCACGCTGGTCAACTGGAGCACCTCACTGCGCACGCCGCCTGATGTGCTGGCCGAGTGGGAGCGCGAACATGGCCTCACCGGCGTCACGTCGGCCGACTATCAGCGGGGCTTCGACCTCGCCGAGGCGCGCCTGGGTGTCAACACCGACGACAGCGACCCCAACCCCAACAACGCCGCCCTGATGCGTGGCTGTCGGACGCTGGGCTACGATTGGAAGCGCATCCCGCGCAACGCCTCGGGCTGCGAGCAGCGCTGTGGCGCGTGCGGCTACGGCTGCCCGTATGGCCGCAAGCAGTCCACGCTGCTCACGTTCCTGCAGGACGCTCACGACAAGGGCGCGCGCGTCGCCGTGCGCTGCCAGGTGGAGCGTGTATTGATCGAGGCGGGCAAGGCTGCGGGTGTCGAAGGCTGGGCGCTGGATGAGCGGACGGGCGCGCGCAATCGCGTGACGGTGAGAGCGCCGATCGTGGTCGTCGCCGGCGGCGCGGTGGAGTCGCCCGCGCTGCTGCTGCGCTCTGGCCTGCGCAATCCCAACATCGGCGCGCACCTGCGGCTGCACCCGGTCGTCGCCTTCGCCTCCTACTACGAAGACAAAATCGAGCCGTGGAAGGGCTCTCTGCAAACCGTGCTCTCCGACCATTTCAAGCACCTGCGCGGCGGTTATGGCCTGCGCTTCGAGGTCGCTCCCGCTCATCCGGGCATGCTGGGGATGGTCACGCCGTGGGAGAGTGGCGCGCAGCACAAGCGCGACATGGCTCGCATTCCCCACGTCGCCACCTTCATCGCCCTTATGCGCGACACCGGCGAGGGCCGCGTGACGCCCGACAAGCAGGGCGATCCCGTCCTGCGCTACTTCCCGAACGAGGTGGACCGGCGCTATCTGGCGCAGGCGATGGGCGAGATGGCGCGCATCGCCGCCGCTGGCGGCGCGACGCGCATCGCCACGCTGCACAACCGCCGCATGGAGCTCAACGCCGAGGCTGGCCAGCCCGGCGCGTTCACTACCAAGCAGCTAAACGCCTTTGCCCACGAGATCGAGCGGCGCGGTGTGACGCCCAATACCATTCCCGTCTTCTCCGCGCACCAGATGGGGACCTGCCGCCTGGGTTCCAGCCCGAAGACCGCGGTCGCGGACCCGACTGGCGAAGTCTACGGCGTGAAGGGCCTGTTCATCGGCGACGCCAGCGGCTTCCCAACCGCCTCGGGCGTCAACCCGATGATCTCGATCATGGGACTGGCCTATCGCGTCTCAGAGCGCATCATCGCTGGGGCCTAGCCTTCGCCCTCCAGGCCGCCCGCGCCGACTAGCCCATCAATCTCGGCGAGGCAGGCCTCTGGATCGGCGCGCCACAGGCGGTACGGCAGGCGGTGCGCCCGCCAGCCCGCCCGCTCCAGGATCGCCTGCCCGGCGACGCTGTCGAGCATCGCGTCCTCGGGATGGAGGGTGCGGCGCTCAGGGTCGCCGTCGCAGGCGATAGCGAGCGCCTGCCCGCCGCGCTGCGCGACGATGTCCACCACAAAGCCCGCCGCCGGATAGCCGCGATAGATCGCGTAGCCGCTGCGCCGCTCCAGCGCCTGCGCCAGCTCCTCTTCAAAGGCCGTGCCGCGCGCGGAATTGTCTTCCACCCTGTCAGAATCCAGGCAATCGGCGGCGTAGCTCAGATATTCGCCCAGCAAGTGCTCGCGTGGCAGATGGCGCGGGTCGAGGCCGGTGAAGATCACCTGACGCCGCCGGGCGCGGGTTACCGCGACATTGAACAGGTTGTCCTGGTTCATGAATGTGACGGTGCTGCGATGCGAGGTGGGGTCGGCGCAGAAGCTGAGCAGCATCATGTCGCGCTCGTCGCCTTGGAACGTGTGAGCTGTGCCGACCGCGATGTCGTGGTCCTGCACGATCTTCGACTTCAGCTTCGCGGCGATCTGCCGGTTGAGGTAGTTGACCTGGTCGCGGTAGGGCGACAGGACGCCGATCGAGGAGCGCTCGCTAGGCGGCTTCTTGGACTCGGCGGTGGCGATCTTGTTGATCTCCTTGATGATCGCCTCGACCTCTTCAACGTTATAGCCCTCTTTGCGCCGCGTGCCGTTCACCTTGCGCAGCTCGACGCTGCGTAGGCCAATGGTGTCGGGCCGGCGCGTCATCACCCGCAGCGCCTTGCCATAGAAGCGCTGGTTGCTGAACTCGATGATCTGTGGCAGGCTGCGGTAATGCTCGTCCAGCAGGACGACATCGTCCTGTGAGGGCAGTGCGCCGTTGACCACGTCCAGCAGGCTGTGGGTGCGGTAGTTCCACTGCGAGCGCTGGCTGGGCGAGAGGCCATGCTGCGAGGCGAGCGCCGCCTGGCGGTCTTCGCGCAGGAACGAGAGGTGCCGCAACTGTTTCGGGTCGCCGCAGACCACCGAGCGCTTGGCGCGGTAGAGCAGCGGCAGCGCGCTGGCCACATCGCACTGCGACGCCTCGTCAATCACGACGATATCGAACATCTCGCGCTGCAACGGCAGCAGCTCGGCGGCGTGCTGGTTGGTCACGGCCCAGATCGGGAAAGCGCCCAGCAGCGCGCGGAAGTCCAGCTCGGCGAAGATGCGGTCTTGCTCCGCGGTGCTGCGCGCCTCCAGCGCCGTCTTGAAGAGCGCCATCGTGCGGCGGTTCAGCCGCAGCGCATCGGCCAGCGCGTCGCGGCGGCGGGTGGAGAGCAGCTCGCCTACCAGCGCGCCGCGATCAGCCCGCAGTCGCGCGTGGCGAGTCAGCAGCGCGTTGATGTCCTCGCGCTCGGTCAGATCGCGGTCTACCTCCAAGAACGCCGCCCGTATCCGCTGACGTTCCACGATCTCATCCAGTCGCGCCAGCGCCTCCTCATCAATGCCGAGTTGCGCGGCGACCTCGCCCGCCCGCTGCTCGCGCTTGCGCCCTTGCAGCCAGCCCGTCAGCGGCGCGCGCCCGCTGGAGAGGCGCCGCAGCTCCTCGCTGGCCGCCGCCAGCGCGTCCACCCCCAGCGCGTCCGCCGCCGCCTCATCGTAAGCGGGCGCGCGCGTGGCGTCGAGCGCCCGCCGTATCTCGGTCCAGCGGGTCTCCGTCGCCAGGATGTACGCGATCTCCTCATCGAGCCGCTTCAGCTCCGCGTCCGCCGCCTTGAGCCGCTCCTCCAGCATCTCGATCTCGCCGGGGCGCGGCTTGGGTGGCGCCCCGGTGCCGTCGAAGAGGTTGTCGAGGAACTGTTTCAGCTCATCGCGGTAGCGCCGGTCGCCGCCGCGCAAGATGACCGTCAGCGCGCCCAGGTGCGGGCGCAGCTTCTCGACGACGACATCCACCGCCTTGTTCATCTTGGAGGAGAGCAGCACAGTCTGGCCGCGCGCGACCGCGTCGAGGATGAGCTGCGCGATGGTAAACGATTTGCCGGTTCCCGGCGGCCCGATGACTAGCGTCAGCGGGCGCGACTCGGCATGCCGTAGCACGGTGGTCTGCGCCGAGCTCAGCTCCGCGCCGGAGAGCATCGAGCGGCCCGCAGGGCCATGGCCATTCGCGCTCAGCCCACCAGCATACCCGCCGCGCACGGGAAGCGCCGCATCGCCGAAGATCGCCGCCAGCGGGGTAGACATGTCGCCGCGCCCGGCCATCATCTGGAGCTCGGTCAGCACGCCGCGCGCCTCCATGGGTCGCCGCGCCAGCGCCATCGCCGAGGCGCAGAGCAGCTGTACCGGGCTGTCGTGCTCCACCAGGTCGCGGATCGCCTCCTCGCGCTGCAGCTCGGGGAACGCCGCTAGGTCCTCAGTCCCCAGTTCGGGGATCAGCTCGCCGACGACGGCGGCGAACTCACGGAAGCTGTTCTGGTCGAACGGCGCGTTTGGCGCCTGGTTGAGGATCGCTTCGGCGTAGGCCTGCGCTTGCTCCTCGTTCTCGGCGTCTATCAGCGAGGCCAGCAGCGGGAAGTTGATGCGCTGCTCCTCCAGATCCACCGTCAGCCAGGCCTGCGAGCCTTCCTGCTCGATGCGCGCGGGCCAATAGAGCAGCGGCGCGCAATACAGCTCGCCCTTCTTGCGCGCGCCCGGCGACGGTCCCCGCCCGACGAGGAAGATCGAGCCGTAGATCAGGAACTTCTCGCGCCGGTTGACGTCCGCGGCGTTCTGCGCGGTGATGCCCGCGCTCAGCGGCACCTCGACGCGGGTAGCTTGCGCGGTCAGCAGCACCTCCGCGCCATCGGAGAACATCAGGTATTCGGCCTGCGCCTTGTCCAGTACGTTGGTCATCGCGCCGCCGCGCGCGTCGGAGGCGAAGCAGTCGTGGTAGTAGCGGCAGACACCGGCGAAGAGTGTAGAGGTTGGTCCGGCGGGCTGTTCCTCGGCCTGGCCAGCGCGGTCGGGCCATTCGGCGACCGGGGTCAGGCCGCTGCGCTCGACAGCGCCGTCCGCCCCGCGCTCGTCCGTTTTTCTGTCATCCTGAGACACGCGCCCGCGCCGGAAAATCGCCATCGTTGTACCCAATCCCTTCGCCCACCGCGCGGCGCTCACCCAGCGGGGAGCGCCGTTCGCATGGCGAAGTATAGGAAGCTGTGCGGCGCAGCGTCAAACGACCGGCCCTGACGGGCCAGCCCAACTGGCGGCGATGAGGGTGACACGCTGGGGCGAACACCGCTCACCCCATGAGCAGGTGAGGAACGGCGGAACGGGTAGGTGCTGGAAAAGTGGGATTGTGATATCGGAGGAGGATGCCGAGGCGACTTCTACCTCTATCACGACTACCTCGTCTGGACGGTCAGCTTCGCACTGCGTTTGACGGCCCCACGCGGGCAGTGGTACACTTTGAGCGCTGGGAGCGCATGGCGATTCCAGTTCATTCCAGGCGACGTGGCCAAGTGGCAAGGCAAGGGTCTGCAAAACCCTGATCACCGGTTCGAATCCGGTCGTCGCCTCCCCCTCAACTCACAGCGGATGAGCCGCTCCCAACACCAGGGAGCGGCTCATCCGCTGTCTGAATCGTGTGCGCCCTTCGGGCGCCGCCTTCGATCTTCAGCCGAGAAATGCTGATGTGGCAAGACTCCGCGCCGCCCACTGAGGGCGCGGAGTCGTTGTGTTGCGCTGAAGGCCGTCTACTGGCTAATGTCTTGCTTGAGCAGGCGCCAGGCCTCACGCGCCTCCTCTACCGACCCTTCATCCTCGATCGTCGAGATGTCGCCGGGGTCCTTGTCCAGGGTGACAGCCTTGAAGACACGGCGCATGATCTTGCCGCTGCGGGTCTTGGGCAGCGTGTGGACGTAGTTTATTTCTCCAATCATGACCACCGGCCCCAGCTCCTCGCGGACCGTCGCAAGCAGTTCTCGCGTTAGCTCCTCGGAGGGCGTATACCCCGCGCGTAGCGCCACAAACGCGGAGACGACCTCGCCGCGCAGCTCGTCGGGACGACCCGTCACTCCGGCTTCCGCGACAGCCGGGTGGCGCAGCAGCGCGGTCTCGACTTCGATTGTGCCAATGCGGTGGCCCGCCACCTTGATGATCTCGTCGGCGCGTCCCGCGAACCAGACATACCCGTCGTCGTCTATCTGGGCGGAGTCGCCCGTGTAATAGACGCCCGGCAGAATCTGCCAGTAGTCGCGCCCGTAGCGCTCAGGCTCACCCCATAGCGCTGGCGTGAGCCCCGGGAACGGACGCTTGATGACCATGATGCCCTTTTCGTTGGGCGCGAGGGGCGCGCCATCCGCTGGTGAAACGACCTCGGCTTCGATGCCAGGCAGAGGAATGCAGGCGGAACCGGGCTTGATGGGCAGCATGCCCAGGCCATACGGGTTGCCGAAGACCGGGCCGCCGGTTTCGGTCTGCCACATATGGTCAATCACCGGTACGCGGTCGCGTAGCGCGCTCTTCTGCAGCCATTCCCATGCGGGCGCGTTGAGGACTTCGCCCGCGCAGAAGACGCGCTCGAGGGCGTCTTGCTTATACCGGCGCGGTGGCTCATCGCCATACCGCATCAGCAGGCGCGCGGCCGTTGGTGAGGTGAATACGCCTGTGACGCCGAATTCTTCCATCACCTGCCAGAACACGTCCGGACCGGGATAGTCCAGCGCCCCTTCGTACGCGAGCGTTGTCGCGCCAGCGATGAGTGGGGCGTAGACGATGTAGCTGTGACCAACCACCCAGCCAATATCAGACGTGGACCACCAGACATCGTTCGGCGTGAGCCCAAAGACCCATTGGCCCATGCTATGGATATGGACCTGATAGCCTCCATGCGTGTGGATGGCGAGCTTGGGCTTCGCGGTCGTGCCGGAGGTCGCCAGGATGTACGCTGGCTCATTCGACTCCATCGGCGTAAGCGCGCCGCTCTGCCCAGCTTCGTGATGGAGAAACTCCTGCCAGGTGAGGTCGCGCCCCGGCTGCATCGGCGCCATTTCTTCGGTGCGATGTAGCACGACGACGTGCTCGATGCTGCCGTTTCCATCTTCCAGCGCTGCGTCAACGATCTCCTTGAGCCGGGTGTTCTTTCCTTTGCGGAAGGTGACATCGGCGGTGAAGACGAGCCGCGATCCGCTGGCCTGAATGCGGTCGTTCAGGGCCTTCGATCCAAAACCGGCGAATACCACGATGTGGATGGCGCCAATCCGCGCGGCGGCTAGCATGAGCATGATCGCCTCAGGAAATGTGGGGAGGTACAAGGTGATCCGGTCCCCTTTGCGAATCCCCATGCCGCGAAGCGCCGCCGCCACTCGCTCCACTTCGTGGAGCAGCTGCGCGTATGTAAAGAGCTGCCGCTCGCCGCGCTCGTTTAGATAGACGAGCGCGGTATGCCCGCCCCAGCCGCGCTTGACGTGATGGTCGAGCGCACTGTAGGCCAGGTTCGTCTCCCCGCCAACAAACCAGCGAAAGGTGGGCGGCGTCCATTCGAACACGCGATCCCATGTACGAAGCCAGGGTAGCTGTTCCGCCGCTCGCCCCCAGAAGGCCTCGGGATCCTCTCTTGCGTCTTCAATCCAGCGATGGACAATTGGACTCACCAGATCCATACTGAACGCTCCTTCATCGCAGGGTGATCGCCACCGCGTGAACGCGGCGGCGCAGTGTGTCGCCTTGACGCGCGCTCTCAATGTCCAGCGCCAATCCCGAAGCGCCTCCTTTCTCTCCGCGGTCGCTTCCCAAGCGTTACCGCTCAGCGCGAGGTGTCATGGGCAGATGTGAGGTCGTCCTGACCTTCTGATTGATTTGCTGAACGGGTGTTCTTGACGTAAGAGCGCGACTCTTGCTGTCATGGTAGCATATCGCCAGCGGCGTTGAGCGGGATAAGGGGCTGGCGCGCCAGCCCAAACGAGGAGGCGGAGCGATGGTGAGCGGCGCTGGCGACCTGAGTGACGCCGACCTTGTTGGCCAGATGCTCATGTCGGGCTTCGATGGTCTGACCCCGACGCCAGACATTCTCGATCTCATCCAACGTGAGCGCGTGGGCGGCGTCATTCTCTTCTCGCGCAACATCGCTTCCGCCGAGCAGGCGCTTGCCCTCACCAGCGCGCTCCAGCGCGCCGCCAGGGAGTCCGGGCATGCGGCGCCGCTGCTGATAGGCATAGACCAGGAGAACGGCGATGTACGCCGCCTGGGGCCATGGGCCACCGCCTTCCCCGGCGCGATGGCGCTCGCCGCCACCAACTCCGAGGCGCTGGCGGAGGAGGTCGCGGAGGCCAGCGGGCGCGAGCTGGCCGCGCTGGGCGTCAACATCAACTTCGCCCCGGTCGCCGACGTCAACAACAACCACGCCAATCCAGTCATTGGCGCTCGCTCCTTTGGCGATGACCCGGCTCACGTCGCGCGCTTCGTCGCGGCGCAGACGCGCGGCTACCAGCGCGCCGGAATCGCCGCGACGCTCAAGCATTTCCCTGGGCATGGCGATACCGCGACCGACTCGCATCTCGCGCTGCCCATCATTCCGCACGGCCGCGAGCGCCTCCGCGACATCGAGTTTCCGCCCTTCCGCGCTGGGATCGCGGCGGGCGCGGCGGCGGTCATGACCGCGCACATCGCCCTGCCAGCGATTAGTGGCTCGCCTGCGCTCCCCGCGACGCTTGCGCCGGAGATCATCCAGGGGATGCTGCGCGATGAGCTGGGATTCCCGGGCGTCATCATGACCGATTGCCTGGGGATGGCCGCCATCGCGAAGACGGTTGGGGCGCCCTATGCCGCCGTGCAGACACTGCGCGCTGGCGCAGACATCGCGCTCATCTCATGCCATGAGGATCCCAAGCGCGCCGCCCTTGCCGCCGTTCGCCAGGCGCTCGCGGATGGGTCGCTCTCGCGCGCGATGCTGATGCCAGGCGCCGAGCGCGTCCTGGCGCTCAAGCGGCGCTTCCTCTCTTGGGAGGCGGTGGACCGCGCCGCGAGCGGCGCGTCGCTGGCCGTCGTGGGCGCCCCCGCCCATCGCGCGCTCGCCGAGCGGGCGTACGAGCGCGCCGTGACGCTCATCCGCGATGACGAGGGCATTCTGCCGCTGCGCATCGCGCCAGGCGAGCGCCTTGCCATTATCGCCTGGATGGCCCGCGCGCCTAACCCGGCAGTTGATGCGCGCTACCGTCCTGATATCATCGTGGGCGCCCTGGCGCGCCACGTTCCCGCCGCGGACTCTATCCTGGCGGTGGACGCGATAGCGGACGAGGGCGCCGCCGCTCAGCGCGCCAGCGAGGCGGATATCGTCATCCTGCTCACTCGAAACGCTAGCCTCGACCCAGCCCAAGCTGAGGTCATGCGCGAGCTGGCGGCGCATGCGCGCGCGGCTGGCCGGCGGGTGATCGGCGTCGCCGCTGGCGCGCCGTATGACGCCGCGCGCCTTCCCGGAGTCGGCGCATGGCTCGCGGGTTACGACGCCACCGCCCCTGCGCTGGAGGTCGCCGCGCGCGCGCTAGTCGGCGCGATTACTCCCACCGGGCGCTTGCCTGTGGCGCTGTCGCGCTGAGACCGTGGCGGGCAGGCGCCCGGCGCTCGGACGCCCAGCGCTGGGCGTGGCTTACACTGGACATCGCTGGCTCCAGGATTATGATGCGGATCGCCAGGAGCGCCCGCCGTCACCCGAGATACGCTGGCATCGCGCCCACTCTGGCGCTTGTCGCTGGCTGGTCCGCTGAGAAGGTCTTGTAAGAGCGCCTGTTTGACTAGCCAGCCTTCGATGGTCGCCATACCGCTTGAGCCTTGAAGAGGAGCTATTTTGTACGGCTATACACAGCGTTGGGGCGCCAAAGTCCGCGGCTTGCGCGGGCCTTGAGGTACGTCCGCCGAATCGCTGGGCGGAGCAGTCAGCCGTCGTCATCGCCCCCTCCCGATGAGCCAGGCGGCGGACCACTGTACACGGACGCCTGCACGGTCCCTGATACCGTGTCGTCGCTGTTGATGATCAGGGAGATACGCAGGTCCATCGCGGACCCAGCGCCATTGACGGGGCTGAGCACCCCCTCGAGCCGCCAGGTATTCCCGCTGCTGCTTAGGTCGCTGAGCTGCCCCTGATAGGTGGGCGTATTCCAGTCCTGGCCAACCAGCGTCTGCGTGCGGGAAACCAGCAGCGTGCCGTCAGGCTCCCGTGTACCGATGAGCTGGATCTCCATCACACCACGCCCGCCGCCTTGCAGCGTCGCCGTGACGGTCACCGTCGTCCGTCCGCGCGCGTCTGGCCCCTGCTCGCGCAGTGAGCCCGACGCCTGCGCCTGGAACGGCGGCGCGAGCGCGCTGGCTGGCGGGGCAGGTGGCATGGTTGGTGTTGGGCTTGATGTGGCGCCGCTCTGGCCCGCCGAAGCGAGCGCTACCCGCTGGCCTGACCCGTTCCCACTGTTAGCGAAGGCGTTCCACCCCGGTCGCATCGGCCCGATCACCGCCAGCGCGACGCCCACGAACAGTCCCACGCTGCTCAGCGCCACCCACAGGGGATGCCGCCGCTGTTGCGGGCTGGCCGGAGCGAGCAGCCGTACCCACAGCAGCGCCGCGACCATCAGCCCGCTCGCGAAGTAGACCATTATCGCCCAGGGCGTCTGGGAGTCGCTGCCGGTGGTCAATCCGTGCACAGTCACCAAGGCGAAGACGGCGAGGGTCAGCACATGCAGCCGCCGCCACCATTCATAGCCCAGGTACGGCCGCAGCCAGACGCTGGCCGCCAGCGCCAGCCCCAGATACAGCCCCACGACGCCAAACGCCATCCAGATCGGGCGATAGTGGCTGACGAACGGGATGAAGATCTCCGTCCAGCCAAACGCGGTGAATGGGTCCAGCCAGACAGCCAGCACGTGGATGATGGTGAAAACCAGGCTCAGCAGTGTGACGAAGTTGTGGAGCTCGCTATTGATCAGGCGGGGCCACCACGGCGCCTGCCAGCGCATCGAGAGCGCCAGCCCCAGCGCCACTGAGAGCGTTAGCAGGCCGTAGGCTACGAAGCCGCCAGAGCGGGCCACATCCCAGGTGATCTGTCCCCAGACGCTCATCCCTGTTCTCCTCGTCGCGCCGCCGCGTCGCTTTCCAGCAGGCGCATCGCCTCGCGCGGCCACGCGCCCGCCGTGAGCCACTCCCCGTCGTCGCGCACGAGCAAGGCGGCAAGCCCTACCTCTTCGATAAACGCCGCTCCGCGCTCCTCGCCCAGAATCAGCGCCGTCTTGGCCGCCACCTCCGCCTGCGCGCAGGAGCCCGCCGCGGCAGTGACCGACCACAGCCCGGACTGCGCTGGCTCGCCGGTGCGCGGGTCTATCAGGTGATGGCGCTCGATCTTGCCCTGCCGCCAGCGCCGCCGCTCCACACCTGAGGTCGCCAGCGCGCCGCGCTCCAGCCCGACCGCCCACGCGCGGCCTTTGCCCGGCGCCGCCACCGTCCAGCGCGTCTCGCCCGCGGGCAGTCCGCGGACAGCCAGGTCGCCACCCGCGTTGACCAGGGCGGGGATCATGCCCACCTCTTCGAGGAGATCGAGCGCCGCGTCCACCGCCATGCCCTTGCCGATGCCACCAAAGTCCAGCCCCACGCCGCGCGGCAGCCGCGCCATGCGCCGCGCGTCATCCAGTCGAATCTCGCGCCACGCGCCCGTCGCTGCCGGCTGCTCGTAGACTGAAGCTGGAAGGTGCGGCTTCAACTCGTCGAAGTTGCGATCGTAGCCGATCTGGATCATGCGCTCGCGCAGCGTGGGATCGAAGACGCCACGCGTCGCCCGCGCGGCGTCCAGCGCGGTAGATAGCGCCTCGTAGAGCAGAGGGCTCAGCTTCACGTAGTGGCCAGTGCTGGCGGTGAGGCGGGAGACTTCGCTCTCGGGCCGGAACCGGCTCAGCGCCTGTTCCCACTCCTCGAACAGGTCGCGCGTCAGGCGCGTCGCCTCAGCCAGCCGCTCCTGCGGCGCCAGCAACGCGACCGTGGTCCCCATCGCCCGGAACGAAGCCATGGCAAGGCCGCGCGGCGTCTCATGCTGAAAGCCCGTCATACTGCTCATCTCCGCCTGCAACCCGCTTCGGTCAGGAGGCCGACGTGCTCGACGCCGGCCCCTGTGGGCTGGGCGCTCCAACGCCGAAGCCGTTGGACGGCGTGGTGTTGAAGAAGCCGCCATTGTCATCGTGTCTGGATGGCGTCGCCTGCGGAGTCTGCGTCCCGCCAGACTGTGTCCCGGTATTGGAGCGCGCGGTCACGCCGGTCGCATGCGCCGCGGCCAGCGCGGCGAACACGCCGAAAGCAATCACCGATCCCGTTACCAGCGTGGCCTTCAACCGCGAGAGCAGGTCGAGCGCCTGAGCGCGGGCCATACGCCCAGGCGCTGGCTGCGCGGGCGTCGCTGGTTGGGACATCGCGATGGTTGGGGGGAGGGACGCCGGTGGCATGGAGGGTGGCGGGTACACACCTGACGCCATCTCGATCGTCTGGTCGGCGCTTGATCCCGTCTCCATCGGCTGGCCGTGATCGGGCGGCGTGGGATAGGGCGCCATGGCGTCCTCAGGCGCCTGTTGGCTCTTCTGGCTCTGATCGCTGGAATCCATTGGGCAACACTCCCGGAAGTCCGCACATGCCGCGCCTGAACGCTGGCCCACGATAGAGCATAAAGCATGGCGCTGTGAGCAGTGTGAAAGCAAGGTTAAGATTCTCTCACTTCCCTGCGAGTTGAGCGCGTGAGGCGAGCTAGCGCGTGGCGCCTGTTTCGCTGGCCTCCGGCGGAGCGCCCAGGCGCGGCGCCCTGTCTACAAGCTCGGCGCCCGTCGCGTCCTCCTCAATGTCCTCATCGTCCTCCCCCTTCGCCACGGGCTGAGTGGCGCGCTCTGGCAGCGAGATCGTGAAGACGCTGCCCACGCCTGGCTCGCTGTGGGCGGTGATCTCGCCCTCGTGCGCGTTGACAATCCAGCGGGCCAGCGCGAGGCCCAGACCCGAGCCGCCGTGGTCGCGGCCGTCGTGGCGCCCCTCGGCCCGGTAGAACGCCTCGAAGATGCGCGACTGATGCTCTGGGGCGATGCCGACGCCCGTATCACCCACTACCAGCCGCGCCAGCGGGCGCCGCCGCGCCAGCAGCGACCCACGCGTCTGCCGCGTCTCGATCCATATCGTCCCGCCAGCCGGAGTGTAGCGTGTCGCGTTCTCCAGCAGAATCAGCAGCAGTTGCCGGAGGCGGTCGCGATCGCCGTCTACCCAGATCCCGTCGCGCTCGCCCCTCACCTCCAGGCTCACGTTGCGCGCCTGCGCCGCTGGCTGAATGGTTCCAGCCACCTCGCGCGCCAGCTCGGCCACATCCACCGGCTCCCACACGATGCCGCGGTGGTCCGCCTGGTCGCGAGCGATCAGCAGCAGGTCGCGCACCAGGCGTGTCATGTAGTCCACCTCGTTGAGTGTGTCGCGCAGGTCCTCCTCAGAGGATGCCAGCACAGCGCCGGGCGCCGCGTTGATCCCTGAGTCGCCGCTCCCCGCGCGCTGGAGCCGCCGCGTGACCAGCTCCAGCTGTGAGCGGACGAACGCCAGCGGTGTGCGCAGCTCATGCGAGGCGGCGGCGGCGAACTGCCGCTGACGCTCATACGCCTGGCGCATCGGCAGCAGCGCGCGGTCCGCCAGATACAGGCTGGCGGCCGCCGTCAGCGCCAGCATTCCGGCGCCCACCAGGAATAAGCGCAGCGCCAGATCGCGTAGCTGCTGGTCCATGAATGCGAGCGACTGGCCTACCTGGAGCGCTCCGACAGGCTGGCCATGATGGTACAGCGGCACGGTATACAGGCGGAAGGAGTGGTCGCTGAGTGTCACCGTCACGGGGGACCCTGCGGGCTGGCCTGCCAGCGCGGGGCGCGCGGAGGTCAGATCAGGCAGGCCAAAATGCGTCACTCCTGTGGGATCCATGACCACGGCGCCGTTGCTGGCGACAACCAGCGTAAAGATATTGGGGCTTTCAGACTCGTAGCGCTCGTGTTCGTTGTCGGGCGCCGAGCTGGGAATCGTGAATCCCTGCCCTCTCTGGCTGGCGACGATCGCGTCGGCTTCATCGTCATTGTCCAGCCGGGCGCGATTGATCAGGCTCTGATCCACCTGCTGCTGGAGGGCCTGCGATTCCGCGGCGTAGACGGCGATTGCCATCACGAGCAGAATCGCCGACACGACACCCAGGTTGAGCAGCAGCAGCCGCCGTCGGGTCGCCTCGTAGGGCGCGTGGGTGGCGGCGCGCAGCCCCAGCCGACGCGCCGCGCTGGCGAGCCATGCCCGCGCAGCCCGCATCCGCTCTCCCATCATCAGTCGCCGCCTTTCCGGGGGGAGCGTAAGGCATATCCGACGCCACGCACCGTGTGGATCAGCTTCTCGGGCTCGTTGCGGTCTATCTTCTCACGCAGGTAGTGGATATAGGTGTCCAGCACATTGCTGCCCGCTTCGGTGCCATCCGGCCAGACGCGCTCGGAGAGCTGGCGGCGTGTCAGCACCCGATCGGCGTTGCGCGCCATGAACTCTAGCAGCGTGAACTCGCGCGCGGTGAGCGTGATCATGCGATTGCCGCGAAACACCTCGCGTCGCAGCAGGTCAATGCTCAGGTCGGCCACTTCAAGAGATGCCGCGCTGGCTGCCGCGTCGAACTGCCGCCCGCGCCGCGCCAGCGCCCGCAAGCGCGCCGTCAGCTCCTCGAACGGGAATGGCTTGGTCAGGTAGTCATCGGCGCCCGCGTCGAGTCCGGCGACTTTGTCCTCCGTCTGGTCGAGCGCCGTAAGGAGCAAGATCGGCAGCGTCACGCCCGCCTTGCGCAGATCGCGACAGAGCGTGATTCCATCGCGCTTGGGCAGCATGACATCCAGGATTACCACATCGAAGTCGTCGGGCGCGTCCATCGCCCGCTCATAAGCCGTGTCGCCATCAAACGCCGTCTCGACGATATAGCCTTCATCTTGCAGATTGCGCTGGTAGCTGCGCGCCAGACGCAACTCATCTTCCACCAGGAGAACGCGCATGGGTGTGTGTCTTTCGTGTCATGGCATCGGTCGGGATTCAGAGCGCGCGGTCCTCTCCTGGGCCGGACGCCTTGCCACCAGTATACCATTTGCGGCGCCGCGTCAACCCGCATGGTTTCCGAGCTGGCGCCATCTCGCGCATGAGAGGTTTCTCATCAACTCCCCATGATACTCTCAGCAAAAAGGTGTAGTGTACCCGGTGGCTTGCCCTGGCCGGAGCGCTGGCCAGGGGCCACATTTTACCATCCCATTCGGTCCACCTATGGACGCCTGATAGCGTGGAGCGCCATGAAACAGCAGGTCCAGCGGGCGCGCAGGCTCGAGCCTGCGCGTCCTCCAAGGCCGGCCGAGCCGCCGCTCGACATGCCCAGCCACTCAGCGGATCATGCCGGGCATCCAGCGCCCGCCGCAGCCATCTGGGACTGGCGGCGGGCCGCCAGCGCCATGATTCCCGCGTGGGTATTGGCGCCCTTGCGCCTCTTCCTCGGCGTTACCTTCCTGTATGCGGGAATCCAGAAGCTTACCGACCCCCAGTACTTCAACACGCGCGCCTCCGGTTATATCGGCAGGCAGATCCAGTCCTTCGCCGTGGGGTCGCCGCTGCACGGCTTGCTCATCAACGGTGTGCTGCCGCACGCCCCATTCTGGGGCGCGCTGATCGCCTGGGGCGAGATTGCGATTGGGCTGGGCGCGCTGGCGGGCTTCCTGCTGCGTCCGGCGTCATTCTTTGGCCTGCTGCTCAGCCTAATCTTCTTCCTCTCCGCCTCGTGGCGCGTCCACCCGTATTTCTACGGCGCGGACATCGTCTTTGTTTTCGCCTGGATCACCCTTCTACTGGCCGGCCCGATGGCCAGCGCCCTGCCCGCGCTCGACGTGTGGCTGGCGCCCGCGGCGCTCCAGCGTGCGCCCGTTGAGCGGCGCGACAAGGCTGCAGGCGCGCTTGCCATCCTGCTCGGCGTTCCACTCACCAGATCCGCTGCGCTGGCGCAGGGCGAGGAGCGCGCGCCTGCTCCGGTTGTGCGGAGCAAGGGCGGGACCCGCGCGGCCCAGCGCAGCCGCTACACGCAGGCCTCCGCGACCCGTCGTGAGTTCATCAAGGGGGCGCTCGTGGGTGGTGGGGTGATGCTGGTTGCGAGCTGGCTATGGAACGTCACTCATCCCGCGCCAGCCGTGACGCCTGGGGCTTCGGACGGAGCTGGCTTGATGGGCGGCGCGACTGCTGGCGGCTCGCCCACTGGATCGAGCGAGATCGCGCTCGTACAGGATGTGCCCGCGAACTCGTCCGCCTCGTTCACCATCCCCAGCAGCGGCGACCCCGGCGTGCTGGTCCACTTGGACAGCGGGAAGTTCGTCGCCTTCGACGCTACCTGCACCCATGCGGGCTGCCCCGTCTCCTACGACCCCTCGAGCAAGCTGCTGTTCTGCCCCTGCCACGGCGCGGCATTTGACCCGACCCGGGACGCCGCCGTTGTCCAGGGTCCGGCTCCCACTCCGCTGGCGCCCGTTCCCGTGACCGTTGACCAGAGCACGGGCGTCATCACGATACGTTGAATGACGGCGCCGCCGCGCGGCGCGGGCTCGCGAGAAGGAACTCGCCAGAACTCAAGAGAAAGTCGAAACAGCCATGCCTTCTATACGCCCGGTCGAGTTGCACCCCATCATCATTCACTTTCCTATCGCGCTGCTGTTGACCGCCGTCGCGCTCGATTTCCTCGCGGCCTTCGTTCGCCGGTGGGGCCTCGCCGAGGCCGCCACGTGGCTGCTGGTCTTCGGCGTGCCAAGCGCCGCGTTCGCGTTGCTCTCGGGCTGGGTGAGCGAGAAGTACGTCACGGTCGGGGCGGCGGGACAACTGCTGCATTACCACAAGATCGCCGCCGTCGCCGCCTCTGGGCTCTTCGGCCTGCTGCTGGTGATCCGCCTCGTGTGGCTCGCCCCGCGTATGTTCCCCGCTGTCGCCGCCTTCCTCCCCATCACGCGCCCTCTCCTGGCCAGCGCCGATAGCGCGCTGCGGCTCGCGCTGCCGCGGCTGTATGAGCCCAAGCTGCCGCGCATCGCGGTCGCGCTCTATCTATTCCTCAGCGTCGTCGCCGTGGTCCTGCTGGCGATTACGGGCTATCTGGGCGGTGCGCTGGTCTACGATCACGGTGTCGGGTCACCCTCCGGCCTGCTGCCCACGCTGCTCGGCGCGCTATAGTATCCCTGGGGGTAATGCGCGCAAGCACACTCCATCGCGGACTTCGGTCCATCGGAGGGATCATGATTGTGCGCCTTCGCCAGCAGGGCGACATAGCGGCGTGTGTCCAGTCGCTCGCTCGTGTGCACGCCACTGATGGCTACCCGACCCGCTGGCCCGCCGATCCGTCCGCGTGGCTGACGCCGAGAAACCTTCTGGCGGCCTGGGTGGTCGAAGAGGCGCGTGCTCTGCTGGGCCATGTCGCCCTATGCGGGGCCGAGGACGACATGGGCGCGCCCACATGGTCCGCGGCGTGCGACCGCCCAGCGGAACTGATCGCGGAGGTTGGTAGGCTCTTTGTCGCGCCCGACGCCCGGGGGCGCGGTCTTGGCGCCGCTTTGCTGGAGACGGCATGCGCGGAGGCCTGCCGCCGTGGTCTGTGGCCGGCCCTCAAGGTTCTGGAGCATGATCAGGCGGCGATCGCGCTCTATGAGCGCGTAGGCTGGCGCCGCGTAGCATCCACCCGGATGCCGTGGGCGGTAGCGCATGAGAGCGAGGCGCTGCTCCATTACTACATCGCGCCTGACCAATTCGGGCGTGCGCTGGATGAAGCGGAATGACGCGGAATGAAGCGGAATAGCGAAAGGTGGCGGACATGGCGCATGCGCTCACGGCGACCGTCGCGCTCATCGAGGGAGACCGCTTCTCCGCCACGACCGGCTCTGGCGGCGCCGCTGATCTTGCGCCCGCGGCTGAGGATGGCGCGCCCACCGGCGCCGTCAGCCCGATGGAGGCGCTGCTCGTCGCGCTCGCCGGATGCCTGGGCATGAGCGTCGCGCCCATCCTGCGCAAGCTGCGCCAGCCCGTCAGCCGCTACGAGGTCCGCGCGCATGGTGAACTGACCGCGCGGCCGCCGCGCGTCTTCGAAGCCATCGCCGTGGAGCATATCTTCACCGGCGATGGGCTGGATCGTCATGCCATCGAGCGCGCCGTCGCGCTGGCCGAGGAGCGCTACTGCGGCGTCAGCGCCATGCTGGGCGAGGCCGCGCGCATCACGCACACGATCACCCTCGTTAGCTCAGGCGTCTAGCTCATTCAAGTCGGGTGGCTCGCCAGCATGGCCCAATACTGCGTAGACGAGCGAGTCGCTCCACTCCCC